>CAYRZM010000222.1:0-44040 GCA_964428685.1 uncultured Devosia sp.
TTCGACGCCGGAAAGTGCGCGCTGCCGTCGTCGAGCTGCCCGCTGAGCGCGGTGACGAGATGCGCCGCGACGGGGAGCGGGTTCAGCGCTTTCTGCGGATAGGCGACGTGGCCCTGAACGCCGGTGACGACGATGCGCCCGTTGAACGAGCCGCGGCGCCCGACCTTGATCGAGTCGCCGACGCGCGCGGTGGCGCTCGGCTCGCCGACGATGGCGAAATCGAAGCTGTGGCCCTCTGCTGTGGCCCATTCGAGGAGCCGCGCCGTTCCGTTGATGCCGTCGGCCTCCTCGTCGTTGGTGATGGCGAGCGAGATCCGGCCGGTCGCCGGAGCGTCGGCCAGCGCCGCGACGAACGCGGCAATGCCCGACTTCATGTCCACCGCACCGCGCCCGTACATCCGCTCGCCGTCGACCTCCGCGCCGAACGGCTCGTGCGTCCAGAGCGCGCGGTCGCCCGGCGGCACCACGTCGGTGTGGCCGTTGAACAGCAGGTGCGGGCCGCCGGAGCCGCGGGTCGCGAAGAGATTGTCGACAGGATAGGAACCGCCGCCCTCGAAACGGAGCCGGGTGACCGCGAAGCCGAGGGGCCGGAGCGCCGCTTCGAGCACATCGAGGACGCCCGCTTCCGCCGGCGTGACCGACGGGCAGCGGATCAGGGCAGCCAGCAGCTCGGCGGGATCGGCACGCATCGGGCGCTCTTGTGCCGCTCCCGGTGCTGGAAAGCAACCGCGCGACCGTTTTTACGGGAGCCCCCGCGCCGCCGCCTTGCGCGGGCCGCGACTCAACGAATATTGTCCTAATTATTCAGGGACTTTGGGGGAAAGCCGATGAAGGGCGAAGTTCTGCATTACGACGACGACGCGGGCACGGGGCAGATCTCGGGCGCCGATGGCATCCGCTACAACTTCACGCGCGCCGACCTCAAGCAGCTGGTGCCGATCACCAAAGGCTCGAAGGTCGATTTCGACTTCGAGGGCAAGCAGGCCAAAGACATCTATCTCGACAGCGCCGCCCCGATGGCGCCGCAGATGGCGGCCCGTCCCGGCATGGCGCCCTACAGCGGCGCCATCGAGCCCGACCTGGGCCTCTGGGGCTACTTCATCCGCGCCTACACCGCCAAGTTCGCGCGATTCTCCGGCCGCGCCCGCCGCAAGGAATACTGGAGCGTGGTGCTCTTCGACTTCATCATCTACGCCGTGCTCTACGGCATCATGGGTGCGGGCGTCGCGCAGCTCGGCGCGACCGGCGTGAGCCTCACCGACCCGCAGGCGCTGATGCAGGCGATGGGCTCGTCGCCGCTGATCCTGATCGGCGGCGCGCTGCTGGTGATCTGGGGCCTGATCTCGATCCTGCCCGGCCTCGGGCTCCTCGTCCGGCGGCTCCACGACATCGGCCAATCCGGCTGGATCGTGCTGATCGTGATCGTGCTCGGCGTCATCCCCTATCTGGGGTTCCTCGCCGGCATCGCGATCCTGGTGATCGCGCTGATCAAGGGCCAGCCGGGCGAAAATCGCTTCGGCCCGCCGGTGACCCCGCAGGCCTGACGAACCTCAGTCGCGCAGCAGCTCGTTGATCGAGGTCTTGCTGCGCGTCTGCTCGTCCACCCGCTTGACGATGACGGCGCAATAGAGCCCCGGCCCCGGCTGGCCGTTGGGCAGCGCCTTGCCCGGCAGCGTGCCGGCCACCACCACCGAATAGGGCGGCACGCGGCCGGTGAAGAGCTCGCCGGTGTTGCGGTCGACGATCTTGGTCGAGGCGCCGATGAACACGCCCATCGACAGCACCGAGCCCTCGCCGACGACGACGCCCTCGACCACCTCCGAGCGCGCGCCGATGAAGCAGTTGTCCTCGATGATGGTGGGCGACGCCTGCATCGGCTCGAGCACGCCGCCGATGCCGACGCCGCCCGAGAGGTGGACGTTCCTGCCGATCTGCGCGCAGCTGCCGACGGTGACCCAAGTGTCGACCATGGTGCCTTCATCGACATAGGCGCCGAGGTTGACGAAGCTCGGCATCAGGATGACGTTTTTGGCGATGAAGGCGGAGTGCCGCACGATCGAGCCGGGCACGGCGCGATAGCCGGCCTCGCGGAAGCGCGGCTCGGTCCAGCCCTTGGACTTGAGCGGGACCTTGTCCCAGAAATTGCTGCCGGCGGGGCCGTTGAGGAGACTGTTGTCGTTGAGCCGGAAGCTCAGGAGCACGGCCTTCTTGAGCCATTGGTTGACGGTCCAGCCGCCGCCCGGAGCCTTTTCGGCCACCCGCGCCCTGCCGCTGTCGAGAAGATCGAGCGCGGCATCGACGGCCTCGCGCACCGCGCCGGTGGTGGCGGTGGTGACGCCGGCCCGCGCCTCCCATGCGTCTTCGATGGTCTTTTGGAGCTGGGCGTCGGCCATGATTTGTCCCCTGTTGCGAGCCTATTAGCCCATGCGCGCGCTGCCAGATAGGGGTGAGGCCGGGATCACGCCCTCGTGGTTCGACAGGCTCACCATGAGGGCTACTGAGGATATTGGGCGGCTACCGAGCCGCGGCGTTTGGGAAGGACCTCATGGTGAACCCGTCAAACCACGAGGTGCGGGAAACCGTCTGCATCATCGATTAACCGCCGCCCGTTAAGCTTTTCCCGCCTTCCGGAGTATTCCATGGCCTCCCGCCGCCGCGGCGCGCACACGCCGCTCAGAACGTCCAAGCAGGACATTGCCGCGCTCCGGCGCTCGCCGCAGACGCCGCAGACGGCATCGGCCGCCTATCGCCTCGCCTACACCGACGAGGAGTTCATCACAGCCGACGAGACGCGCGGCGTCCGCTTCCAGCTCGAATACCTGAAGCCGGAACTCAGGCTGCGCGAGCGGGGCATCAATTCGACCGTGGTGCTGTTCGGCGGCGCCCGCATTCCCGAGCCGGGCCATCCGGCCTGGGCGGCGCGCAATGAGACGCAGAAGAAGAACCTCGAGCGCGCAAGCCGCTATTACCAGGAGGCGCGGCTGTTCGCGCAATACGCGTCGCTCACCTCCGAGGCGCTGGGCTACAAGGATTATGTCGTGGTCACCGGCGGCGGGCCCGGCGTGATGGAGGCGGGCAACCGCGGCGCTGCCGATGTCGGCGCGCCCTCGATCGGCTTCAACATCGTCCTGCCGCACGAGCAGGTGCCCAACCAGTTCATCACCCCCGAGCTCTGTTTCAACTTCCACTACTTTGCGACGCGCAAGATCCACTTCCTGCTGCGCGCCCGCGCCGTGGCGATCTTCCCCGGCGGTTTCGGCACGCTCGACGAATTCTTCGAGACGCTGACGCTGATCCAGACCGGCCGCATGGAGCGCGTGCCGCTGCTACTGTTTGGAATGGAGTTCTGGAAGAAGGTCATCGACTTCGAGGCGCTGGCCGAGGCCGGGACGATTTCGCCCGACGATCCCGACCTCTTCACCGTCGTCGACAGCGCCGCCGATGGCTGGGCGGTGGTGCAGAAGCACTACAACCTGCCGGAAGTGACGCTGAGGTAAGGGGACTACGGCTGCGGAGACGTGCAGCTCTAGAGCCGAAATTCCCCCCACCCAGCTCCGCTACGTCGCTGTCGCTCCGAGCTTCGCTACCCTCCCCACGCGGGGGAGGGAGACTGAGCGCCAATCTCAAACGACGCGGCGGAGGAACGAAGCAAGGTCGTCCGTCACGTGATGGACGTGGGGACCGGTGCCGCGGCCGAGCTCCCAGTCGTCCACCTGCGCGTGGGTGAAGTCGTCGGCGGCGACCACATGCACGGTGGCCATGCCGCGCTCGTGGGGCACCAGGAGGTTCTTTTCGAGGTCGTCGAACATGGCGGCGCGGCGCGCGTCGATCCCGTGCGCGGCAAAGAAGCGTTCGTAGGCTTCGGGCTCCGGCTTGGGCCGGTAGCCCATCGCCTTGATGTCGAAGATGCCGGCGAACAGCTCCGCCCCACCGACCCGCTCGAGCACGCGCCGCGCATGCGCCATGTCGCCATTGGTGAGGATGAACTTGCGGCCGGGCAGCGCGGCGAGCGCCGCGGCCAGCAGCGGATGCGCCGGCACGCCGGAATAGTCGATCGCGTGCACGGTCTTGAGGAAATGCTCGGGATCGACGCCGTGGTGGATCATCAGCCCGTTCAGCGTCGTGCCGTGATCGCGGTAATAGACCTTCTGCAACGCCCGCGCTTCGGCGTAGGGGAGGCCGGTGACGCCGACCGTGTAGTCGGAAATCAAAAGGTCGATCTGGGCAAAGAGATTGCAATCGCGCGGATAGAGCGTGTTGTCGAGGTCGAACACCCAGTCGGTGACATGCGCAAAAGCGGGCCGGAGCGTAGCGGGCGAGTCCATGCCGCCCTTATGCCAGAAGCGCGCGCCGGTTTCACCGGCCGATTGCGGTCAGTCGTCGCGGCCGAAGAGCTTGCGGAGCTCGTCCTTGGCGTCCTCGAGCACCTTCTTCTGCTTGGCCGGCAGGTTGTGCCCGGCGCGGTTGATGTAGAAGGTCAGCATCGACATCGCCGAGCGGTAGGGCTCGCTCTTGCGCCGCTTCGAATGCTCGGCCGAACGCTTGAGGCTGAGCGCGATCTTGTACGGGTCGTGGGATTCAAAGACGTGCGCCTCGAGATCGAGCGCGTCGGAGTGCTCGGTCACGTCCTGCGACCACTTCTCGCCGTGCGCGGCATGGCTGTGATGCGCCGCGGGGCTCATTCACCGTCGCCCTCGGTGGCGCCGGTCGGTGCCGCCGGCGGCGGCGCGCCGTCCGCCACCTTGCTCTTCTGGTTGAAGCCGCCGGTGACGTTGGCCTCGGGCGCATCCTTGTCCTTGTTGAGGGGACGCGCGTTGGCGATCTTCTGCGCGATCTCGTGCGCCTTTTCCTTGGTCTCGGGAAGCTTGGTCGTGGGCATGGCGAAATCCCTCCATGTGCGACCAGCAGAACGGCGGCGGCAGGGGATTGGTTTCCCGCGACCGGCCCGTTGCCTGTCGCACCATTGCAACACGCCGCGGCTAGCGCTGCTGGATCGGGCCGGACATTCGCCCTAGGATCGATGCGCGCGTGGGGCGATGCGCGTCCGGAAAACTCATGTTGAGGGAGACGACAATGACGACATCTTTCATGCGGCTTGCGGCCGCGGCGCTGGTGGCGGCAACGGCATTTGCCGCCATATCCGCGCCCGCCCGCGCCGATGCGGTCAAGATCACCATCGTGGGCGTCGGCGACATCTACGCCTTCGAGGGCGGCAAGGTGCGGGGCGGCTTTGCGCGGCTCAACGCCGTGGCGCGGGCCGAAAAGGCCGCCAACCCCAACACGCTCTACCTGTTCGACGGCGACATGATTTCGCCCTCGCTGCTCTCAGGGCTCGACCAGGGCAGCAACACCATCCAGCTGACCAATGTCGTGCCGTTCGATCTCGCCGTGCCCGGCAACCACGAGTTCGACTTCGGGCCGAGCGTCTTCCTCGACCGCGTCAAGCAGTCGACCTATCCGTGGGCCGCGATCAACATCGAGCAGGCGGACGGCAGCCCCATCCCCGGGGTCGGCCACGACACGGTGATGAAGGACATCGCCGGGGTGAAGGTGGCGCTGGTGCCGGTCGAGCTCGACCAGACCACGACGCTCGCAACCACCAAGGACTGGAAGTTCGACCCGACCGTGGCGACGGCGCTCGATGCCGCGCAGAAGGCCCGCGCCGCCGGTGCCGATCTCGTCATCGCCGTGGTGCATGCGGCGCACGACCAGGACTATGCGATGCAGGCTTCGCACAAGTTCGACCTCATCGTGTCGGGTCACGACCACGACCTGCGCATGGGCTGGGACGGCATCACCGCCTATGTAGAGACTTCGACCGAGGCCAACTACCTGCCCATCGTCGACCTCAACGTGACGGTGACCCCGGCCAATGGCGACAAGAAGCGCACCGTGACCTGGGAGCCGGAATTCCGCATCGTCGATACCGAGACCGTGACCCCCGATCCGGACACCCAGGCGGTGGTCGATCAGCTCAAGACCAAGCTCAGCGCCGACCTCGACGTGCAGATCGGCACCACCGCCGGCGAGCTCGACAGCCGCAAGGCGATGGTGCGCTACCAGGAGACCACCATGGGCGACCTCGTCGCCGATGCGCTCCGCGCGGCGACCGGCGCCGACGTGGCGATCACCAATGGCGGCGGCATCCGCGCCGACAAGGTCTATCCGGCCGGCACCGTGCTCACCCGCAAGGACATCTTCACCGAGCTGCCCTTCGGCAACAAGACGGTGATGACGGAGATCACCGGCAAGGCCCTGCTCGACGCGCTCGAGAACGGTTTCAGCGAAGTGGGCGGCGGCGACGGCCGGTTCCCGCAGATCTCGGGCATGACCGTCGAAGTCGACACCACCAAGGCCCCGGGCTCGCGCGTCGTGACGGCGACGGTGGGCGGCAAGCCGCTCGATCCGGCGGCGACCTACAAGGTCGCGACCAACGACTACATGCTGGGCGGCGGCAATTCCTACACCGCGCTCGGCACCGGCAAAGTGCTGATCAGCGCCGAAGCGGCGCACCTGATGGCCTCCGACGTGATCGACTACATCACGGCGCAAAAGACCATCAATGTGCAGGCGGGCGACCGGATCGTGCTCAAGAAGTAAGCCGGAACACAAGGTTCCAGCCCTCCCTCCCGCTTGTCGGGAGGGGGGACCATGCGAAGCATGGTGGGTGGGAGCCACTAGCGAGGATTGTCGGTCGGAAACGATGAACCGCTGGAATCGGGTCCAGCGGTTCCCACCCACCGCCTTCGGCGGTCCCCCCTCCCGACGAGCGGGAGGGAGTCCCGACTGTGAGACCCGGGGATGACACGTCCCGGCGCGCCATGCATAAGCGTCCGAACAACAGGGACGTGCCATGAAGCGTTTCGTCAGCGTGGGCGAGTGCATGATCGAGATGTCGGGTGGCGAGGGCGGCCAGTATCGGCTGGGCTTTGCCGGCGACACGCTCAACACCGCATGGTATGAGCGCGCCCGCCTGCCCCGCGACTGGCAGGTCGATTACGTCACCGCGCTCGGCGACGACATCTATTCCCAGCAGATGGTCGATTTCTTCGCCGCCAACGGAATCGGCATCGGCCATATCCAGAAGATCGAGGGCCGCCGGCCGGGCCTCTACCTGATCCATCAGTCCGGCGGCGACCGGCATTTCACCTACTGGCGCGGCCAGTCGGCGGCCAAGCTGATGGCCGAGGTGCCGGGCGCGCTGAACCGGGCGCTGGCGGGGGCGGACATCGCCTACTTCTCCGGCATCAGCCTCGCGATCCTCGCGCCGCGGGCGCGCGGCAAGCTGATGCAGGCGGTCCATCTCGCGCGGCAGGGCGGCGCTCGGGTCGCCTTCGATCCCAACGAGCGGCCGCTGCTCTGGACCAGCCCGCGCGTCATGGGTTCGACCATCACCGCGGCGGCAACGCTCGCCGATGTCGTGCTGCCGACCTTCCCCGACGAGCAGGCCCTGTTCGGCGACACCTCCCCCGAAGCGGTGGCGGAACGCTACCTCGCGCTCGGCGCCGAAGAGGTGGTGGTCAAGAACGGCGGCGAGCCGGCCTTCGTCGCCGCCCGCGAATCCCGCGCCTGGGTCGCGCCGAAACCGGGCGCCCGGAGCGTCGATCCGACCGGCGCCGGCGACAGCTTCAACGGCGCCTATCTCAGCGCCCGCGCCCAAGGGGCCTCACCGGTGGAAGCGGCGGAGGCGGCACATGCGCTCGCGGCGATCGTGATCGGCGAACGCGGCGCGCTGGTGCCGCAGGACCGGCTACACCAGTAGCGACTGCGCACCGTCGATCCAGATCGGCGTTCCACTGATGTGCCGCGACGCGTCGGAGGCGAGAAACACCACCAGTTGCGCCACGTCCTCCGCCCGGCCCGGCTTGCCGCCGGTGAGCGGCACCGTGCCTTCCGGAAACTCCGCCGGCACTTCCGCCGCTTCGACGTCGCGCTTTTCGGTGTTGTCGCCAATTTCGCTTTCAATGGCGCCCGGGCAGATGACGTTGACGCGGATGCGGTGCTGCGCCAGCTCGAGCGCCAGCATCTGGCCGAAGGCAAGCTGGCCGGCCTTGCTGGTCGCATAGGCGCTGGCTCCCGCCGTGGTGAAGGTGCGCGTGCCGTTGATCGAGGACGTGATGATCACCGAGCCGCCGCGCTGCTCCATCAGCGGCACGGCGTGGTGGAGGGTGAGATAGGTGCCGCGGAGGTTGACGCGCATGGTCTCGTCCCACTCCTTCGGCGTCAGCTCGGCGATCGGCGCCCACATGCCGTTGATGCCGGCATTGGCGAAGACCACGTCGAGCCGGCGATGAGCTTTTTCGATCGCGGAGAACAGCGACGCCATGTCGGCCTCGTCGGCAGTGTCGGCGTCCTGCACCATCGCCTTGCGGCCCTTTGCCTCGATCTTTTTGGCGACCTTTTCGAGCTCGTTGCGCGTGCGGCTCACGAGGATCAGGTCGGCGCCGGCGTCGGCGAGGGCCAGCGCGGCGGCGGCACCAAGGCCGGAGCCGGCTCCGGTCACGAGGGCGATCTTGTCTTTCAGGCTCATGGGCTTGCCTCCGTCTCGCAGTCCGAATGCAGAGCGCGGAAGCGGGTTCCTAGAACATGCCCTTTCCCTCGCCCATGTAGGCGACCTCCTCGGGCGTGGACGGGCGGCCGAGCGCCGCGTTGCGCCGGGGGAAGCGGCCGAAGCGCGCGATGACGTCGGCATGCGCCTGCGCATATTTCAGATTGTCCGGGTTGCCCATGGCCGTGTGCAGGCGGACCGACTCGGCCTGCACCACCGGCGATTCGGCGTGCATGTAGGGCAGCAGCACGAACATCCGCTCGGTTGGCGGCAGAAAGTGGTGGTGGCCACCGCCGACCATCTCCTGCGCGAGAGTCAGCGCCATGCCGTCGGTGGCGAAGGCGCGGGCATCGTTGCGGAACAGCTGCCGCGAGAACTGGTCGAGGACGATGATCTCGGCCAGTCGACCGCGCGGCGTCGTGCGCCAGCTCCAGCCTTCGCCGCGGGCGAGGGCGGCGTGGGTGTCGGCGAACGCGGCGGCGATTTCGGCGTCGAATTCCGGCCTGGCGCCGAACCAATCGTCGCGACCATGATCCACGAACCAGAATTTGAGCACGTCGGCAGCGGTTTTCATGGAGCCGATGTTAACGGATTTGGTGGAGGGATGGAGCCGTCAAGGAGTCGCCTATGCAGCTGGTCAAGTTCACCACCGAGGACAACCCGGTCATGATCAACCCGGCCCATGTGGTCTCGGTGCGCAAGGGCATGAAGGACACCCAGATCCAGACCGTCGCGGGCGCCTATACGGTCAAGGAATCGGTGGAAGTGGCCGTGCGGCTGCTCGGCGCCGACGAACTGGCGCTCGACATCACGCCGGCCGCCATCCCGATGATGAAGACGGTCTAGCCCGTCACCACCTTCACGAGATTCTCGGAAGGGTCGCGCGCCTCGATGCCGCCGGCGATTTCGGCGAATTCGAAGCCGTGGGCCTTGAGCCGCGCCCGCACATCGTCGAGCGTCTTGCCATCGGGCACGACCACGGTGAACCAGCGCAGCCCCGCGGAGCCGGCAGGCGCCGGCGCGGCGTTGGGGCCGGCCCAGATGTTGAAGGCGATGGTGTGGGGCACGTAGCCGAGCCCGACATCGCCCATGCCGAACGACTTGATGATGAAGAGCCCGCCGAAGCCGATGCCGTCGCGGTAGAAGGCCATGCTCCGGTGCAGGTCGTTGACGTGGACATGGACGTGGCCGATGCGGGTGCCGGCCGGCATCCGCGCTTCGAGCGTGGGCGCCGGGCCGAGCTCGCCGAGCAGGCCGTCGAGATCGATCGGCTCGCGGCCCGAATGCGGCTGGCCGTCGGCGGTGGTGGCATAGGCGCCGGATTCGGGATCGCCGAGCGTGCCGCGCCACGGCGTCTCGAAGGTGATCTCGATGCCGTTGCCGTCGAGGTCCCAGAGATAGATCGCCTCCGAGACGAGGTGATCGGTCGGCGCGATCCGCACATTGCGCTGCAGCGCCCGCACCGCGAACTGCGCGAGGTCGGCCCGCGTCGGCACATGGATCGCGACGTGGTAGAGGCCGGTGGTCTTGGGCACCACCGGGCGCACCGCGCCAGTTTCGAGGACGATCAGCACCGTGCCACCGGCCCCCAGCGACAGCGCGTTGCCGGTCTCGGCGATAAGCTCGAGTCCGACCACGTCGCGCCAGACGGCGAGCGCCTTGGTGCGATCGGTGACGGCGATGTGGACCGGCCCAAGCCGGGTGCCGGGCGGCAAGGCGGGGGCACTGCGCGCTTTCGACTGCGATTCGACGGGGAAGATCATCTGGGCCTCCGGACGTGCCTTTGCCCCGATATAGGCCAGGCGGCGCGGCCGTGCCACGCCGCCCGGTTCGTCCGGAGCGGACGCATCGTTCGCTCGCGGTTCCTCAGGCGATCCGGCGGCGGCGGTATTCGCTCGCGGCCCAGACCACGACGGCGGCGAACACCAGCCCGCCGACGAGGCTCAGCCAGTCGATGCGGTTGACGAGGCTCGTCAGGTACGGGCCGGCCTCGAACGGCGTGCCCGAGAGCGCGATCCGGCCATAGTCGGCGTCCGCAAGACCGAACTGCCACCGCTGGCCGAGATAGGACCAGATGTAGCCCCAGCGCGGCCCGTTGCCGAAGAAGGCGATGTTCTCGACCACCGACGCGACCCCCGGGATGAGGAAGGCGAGGGGCAGGCTCCAGCGGCCGAAGATCGTCGACAGGCCGCCCACCCAGGCGAGGAACGGCGCGTACCAGAGAAGCGCGAGCGCCAGATAGGCAATGGCGAACAGCGTGATCTGGAGGAAGCTCTGCGCGACCGCCAGCGGGTTGCTGAGCACCACGCCGGGCAGCATCGCCGCGCCGACCGAGACGACGCCGAAGTGGATGAGCCCGGTGACGATGGCGATGCCGAGGATGACCGCCGGGAACAGCAGCGTGCCGGCGAGGAACTTGCTCGCCAGCACCTTGAGGTCGGACACCGGCATCGACTTCCAGAAGAACATCGCGTTGTTGCGCCGGTCGGCGCTGAACGCATCGCCGAAGTAGAAGAAGAGCGTGATCACGAGGTAGGCGAGCCAGAGCGCCGTGATCAGCAAATAGCCGAGCTCGAACAGTTTCAGCTGGCTCGGCATCGCCATGCTGATGAACACCTTGATACGGTTGGCGCCGAACGCCGCGGCGAACGCCACCAGCAGCACGGCAAGGATGCCGAGCGGGAAATAGAGGAATGCCATGCGGTGCTCGATGAACTCGCGCACGAGCAGCGCGCGCCAGGACCGGAGGGTGCGCATCAGGCGACTCCCCCGTCGCGGCTCATGAGCGCAACGAAGAGGTCGGACAGCTGCGGCGTCGAGAGCGTGCCGAGACCCGCGAGCGCCAGCTGGTCGGCGCCATCGAACACCATCACCGTCTGGCCGAAACGCGTCTCGCGATAGACCGGCTTGAGCGCGGCGGCGGCCTCGACCTTGTCGGGCGACACCACGAGCTGGCTGAAGCGCTTGGGCACTTCGTCCATGGGCGCATTGAGGATGAGCACCCCGTCGCGGATGAACATGATGTCGGTGAGCATGAACTCGATCTCGTCCACCTGGTGGGTGGTGATGAGGAGCGTGCGCTCGGCGGTCATGTAGTCCTCGAGCAGGCGGCGGTAGAAGCGCTTGCGATAGGTGATGTCGAGCCCGAGCGTCGGCTCGTCGAGCACCAGCAGGCGCGCATCGATTGCCATGACCACGGCGAGGTGGAGCTGCGCCAGCATGCCCTTCGAAAGATGGCCGATCAGCGCCGGCAGCTTCACGTCGGTGCCATCGAGGAATTTGAGCGCGCGCTCGGCCGAGAAGTTGGGATGGATGTCGCTCAGCATGCGGAAGAGCTCGCGCACCTTGAGAAAGCGCGGCAGGCTCGCGACGTCGGAGATGAAGGCGACGTTGCGCATGAGGTGCGCGCGGCGGCGGTAGGGGTCTTCGCCCAGAACCTTGACGCTGCCCTCGTAGGAGGTGAGCCCGAGCATGGCGTTGAGCGTCGTGGTCTTGCCGGCACCGTTGTGGCCGATGAGGCCATAGATGCGGCCGGGCGGAATGTCGAAATCGAGCCCGTGCAGCACCTCAGCGCGGCCGAAATGCTTCTTGAGCCCGCGGACGGAAACGATGGGGTCGCTCACTTGCCGGGCTCCTTGAGCAGCGTTTCGAGATCGAGGCCGAGCGCCGCGATGCGCGCCTTGAGCCGCGGCCATTCGGTCGAGAGGAACTGCTCGCGCTCGTGGGCAAGGAGCTTTTCGCGCGCGCCGGCGGCGACGAACATGCCCATGCCGCGGCGGCTCTCGACCACGCCGAGATCGACCAGCGCATCATAGGCGCGGGTGACGGTCAGGGGGTTCACGGCAAGATCGGTGGCGATGGTGCGGACCGAAGGCAACGCCTCCCCCTCCCTGGCGGCTTCGCTCAAGATCATGGCGGCAATCCTCTCGCGGATCTGGACGAAGATCGGCTGGTTTTCGTTGAAATTGGGCATAGGCCGTCCGTATTGCTGTGTTAGATATGTAGCACACCACGGAGGCGAGTCAAGCGGTAGGGTTGAAGCGTGAAGCTATTGCCAGTCGACGAGGCCCGTCCCGCTCCAATGGCCGAACGAGGTAGCATCCATTTTCGGGTGCCGCAGGTTGCGCCAGACATCAACCATGTTGAGCACCCGGATGTCGTCGAACATGACGATGACACCGGCCCTCAGCGACAGGCTGTCGAGGGCACGAATGATCCTGGGCTCCGTTACCCCGTCCTTGGGGCCGTCGATGAAGATGAAATCGGCGGACTCGAACAGCGCCCGGTGCGGCGCCAACCCCTCAGCTTCCGCCACGTTCGCGATGACCTGCGTGAGCCGGTCAGATCGGAAATCGTCGATTGTGAGGTTCGTGTCGCGGAAGTCTCCCCACGGCACGAGGTCGAAGGTCACCACTCGGCCATCGCCCGGTAGCTCCTGCAGAATCGACAGGGCCCCCATTCCGGTGAAGGTACCGATTTCGATCGCCACGCGCGGCTGCAGGATTTTGGTGAGCGCGGCGAGGAGACGATAATGCTCCCCGGGCCAGCATTCGTACCACGCGGCTTCCGCGCGGCTCCGCCCCGTGAAGATCGTCAGTTCGAGGTCGATGGCAGCCTGGAACGCGGCGACAGCCAGATCGAGGAGGCGCCGTGAAGGCCCATAGGGTTCGTCGTCGAGGCTGGCGATCGCCGAGAGCTCTTTGTGCCGCACCCTGAATCGATCAAACCCGTTGCGACCGAGACGCACCAGCATGGCTGAACCCCCCGGGTTGCTTCCTAGCATCCCGGGCACACGGGCTCCAGAGTGCACTATCGGGGAACCCTGACGGTGCGCGCTCGTTGGTCCCTCTCGGAGGACCGTCACATGCGCAGCAAAATCCGCTTCATCGACATTCCGTCGATCGTCGTCATCGTCATCGCCGTCGGGGCGCCGCTGGTCGCGATGCTGGTTTAGGCGCGGCCGAATTCGTCCTCGATGCGAATGATGTCGTCTTCGCCGAGGTAGGAGCCGGTCTGCACCTCGATCAGCTCGAGCAGGATCTTGCCCGGGTTGGCGAGACGGTGAACGCAGCCGAGCGGCAGGTAGACGGATTCGTTCTCGCTCAGGAGGCTGACGGTGCCGTCGATGGTCACTTCGGCGATGCCGGAAACGACCACCCAGTGCTCGGCGCGGTGGTGGTGCTTTTGGAGGCTGAGCTTTTTGCCCGGCTTTACGAAGAGCCGCTTCACCTGGAAGCGCGCGCCGCTCAGGATCGAGGAATAGCCGCCCCACGGCCGGTAGGCGGTGCGGTGGATTTCGGTGATTTCCTGCGTATCGGGCTTTTCCTTGAGCGCCTTGACCATCTGGCCGACCTTCTGCGCTTCCGACAGCCGCCCCACGAAAATCGCGTCCTCGGTCGCAACCACGGCGACGTCGTCGAGGCCTTCGACCGCGACATGGGCCCGCTCGCTGACCACGAGGGAATTGGCAGTGTGGCTGAGCGTGGCGTTGCCGAGAACGGCGTTCTGGTCGGTGTCGCGTTTCGAGGCTTTCCACACCGCGTCCCAGCTGCCGAGGTCGGACCAGGGGAAGCTCACCGGGATGAGCGCGATCAGGCGGGTCTTTTCGAAGATCGCATAGTCGACGGAGATGTTGGGCGCCTGGGCAAAGCTTTCCTCATCGAGCCGGATGAAGTCGAGGTCGGTGCGGGCCTTTTCGACCGCGCCATGCGCTGCGTCGTAGCTTTCGGGTGAGAGCGCCCGGCACTCGGCGAGGAACGCGCCGACGCCCAGCATGAACATGCCCGAGTTCCAGTAAAAGCCACCCTGCTTGAGCATCGCGGCGGCCTTGTCGGCGTTGGGCTTTTCGACGAAGCGGGCGACCTCGCGCGTGCCGTCGCCCCGGTCGGCGCCCGCCTCGATGTAGCCGTAGCCGGTCTCGGGGCCGGTGGGGGCGATGCCGAAGGTCACGAGGCGGCCCGCGGCGGCGGCGGACGCGGCGGTATCGACCGAGTGCCAGTAGTTATCGTCGGCGGTGACGGCGTGGTCGGAGGGGAGGACGTGGATCACCGCAGCCGCACCGGACTGCCGCTCGGCAAAGATCGCCGCGGCGGCAATGGCGGCGGTGGTGTTGCGCGCCACCGGTTCCAGCAGCACGCCCGCGAGCGGCATGCCGAGCTCTTCAGCCTGCTCGCCCACGAGGAAGCGGTAGTCGGCATTGGTGACGACGATCGGCGGGGCGTAACGCGCCGGATCGCTGACGCGCTTGAGGGTTTCCTGGAACGGCGACAGCGCGCCGGTGAGCGGCAGGAACTGCTTGGGCCGCGCGGCGCGCGACAGGGGCCAGAGCCGCGTCCCCTGCCCGCCGGCGAGGATGACGGGGATGATCGGGCTCGGCATATAACACTCCTCCACGGCGACCGGCGGACACTAGTCGGGCAGTGCGCGCCGCGGCAAGCCTCGCCGCCCAGCAAACGCCGCGCCGGTGCTTGCGTTCCGCCGTTGCCGGGCCATAGTCTCATGTTGCAACAAGCACTGAGAATTCAAGGCTTTCCGGAGGACGGGGATGCGCAAGGGGGGAGGCGCGGGGCGCCGCCTGGGACTGTGGCTGGCGCTGGCGCCGCTCGGCCTGATGGGATTGGCGATGGCGACGGCCGCCGAGGCGCGCGAAAACTATGCGCTGGTGGTGACCGCCAGCGATTACCCCAACCTCGATCCGCGCTGGTGGCTCAAGGGCCCCAAGAACGACGCCGCGCTGGTGCGCGACTACCTGCTCGGCAACGCGCCGGTGAAGTTCGCGCCGCAGAACGTGACGGTGCTGGGATCCGGCGATGGCATGGAGCTCGCGACGCACCAGCGCATCCTCGATGATCTGAGCAAGCTCGCGGCCGAGGCGAAAGCGGACGACTTCGTGTTCCTGCAATTCTCGGGACACGGCTCGCAGCAGCCGGCGAGCGACGACACCACCGAGCCCGACGGCCGCGACGAGGTGTTTTTGAGCGCTGACACCCAGATGGCGCCGGCGAGCAATCCGCGCTTCTTTCCCAATGTGCTGACCGACAACGAGATGGCCGCGGCGCTCAAGGCCATCCGCAAGACCGGCGCCTTCGTCTGGGTCATCTTCGATTCCTGCTATTCGGGGACGATGACGCGCGGCGCGCCCGGCGATGCGGTGGTCAACCGCGCCATCCCGCCCTCCGCGCTCGGCATCCCCGACAGTGCGTTCAAGGCCGCGGCGACCGCGCCCGTCGATGGTCCGCGCACCGCCCCGCTCCCCGCCGACGTCTATGCCGAAGGCCAGAACGGGGAGGGCGGCATGGTCGCCTTCTTTGCCGCGCAGACGACCGAGGAGGCGCCCGAGACGGCCTATCCGGTGACCGAGCCCGACGGCACGACGATCGAGCAGAACTACGGCGTCTTCACCCACACCATCTTCACCGCGCTCGCGCGCAACCCCAACCTCACCTACCGGCAGCTCGCGCAGAGCGTGCTTGCCGGCTACACCGCCGACAACTGGCTGAAGCCGACGCCGCTGTTCGAGGGCGACCTGGACCGCCAGGTCTTCGGCGACATCGGCGTGTCGCCCACCGAGCAGTGGCCGGTGACCGTCTCGACCGACGCCACCAAGCTCAGCATCGCGGCCGGGCAGCTGCACGGGCTCTCCGCCGGGACCAGGCTGCTGCTCCTGCCTTCGCCCGCCAGCGCCAGTAGCGACGCCATCGGCGTGATGCAGGTCGCGAGCACCACCGAGCTCCGTTCGATCATCGTGCCGGACTCGGACGCGGCGCATCCGCTGATCGCGGCGGCGAACATCCCCGCCGGCGCCTATGTGCGCCTCGAAACCGTGACCTATCCGTTCGAGCTGACCGTGGCGCGACCCGACCCGGCCGGCGCCGACCCGGCGGAGCTCAAGGCGGTGGACGATGCGCTGGCGGCGATCGATGCGACGCCGAACAAGCCGCTGAAACTGAAGCTGGTCGATCCGGGCGCGCCTGCGGACCTGCGGCTTGCGCTCCTCTCCGACGCCAAGGTCGCGAGCCTCGTCCATCCGGGCGTCGCGGCTGCCGGCCTCGACACCAGCGAAAAGCTCTGGCTCCTGCCCTCGAGCGGCGAAGTCTCGGTCGATCCCGGCCGCCACACGCCGGCGATGGCGGTCGCCGCCACTAGCGATGGAACGAGCTTCCAGCAGAAGCTGCAGGACTCGCTGGTGACCATCTTCCGCGCGACGGGACTCTCCCGGCTGACCGCCGCGAGCACCTTCGGCCCCAAGGATTTTGCGCTGAGCTTCGGGCTGCAGCAGGCGGGCAGCGGCACCATCGCGCCGCTGGCGGCCGAGGAGACCCCGGTGATCCGTCCGAACGACCGACTTTATGTCGATTTCACCAACACCGCGGGCAAGGCGATCGACATCAACGTGCTCTACATCGACCACGACTACGGCATCACGCCGCTCTGCATCTCGCACCTGGCGTCGGGCGACCATCTGTTCCAGCCCTTCGCCGACATCGAGGCGAGCGACAGCGGCAGCGAGCGGATCGTCGCGGTGATCAACGAGAGCGGCAAGGACCTCACCGATCTCCGCTTCCTCGGCCAGCCGGGCCTGGGCGCGCTGCGCGACGTCGGCCAGCCCGGGCTGCTCGGCATGCTCGACGACCTCGGTGCCGGGCGGCAGACGCGCGCCGCGCCGCCGAGCACCACGCGCGATTTCAACACGCCGCGCGGCGCCGTGGTGATGATGCCGCTCGAGGCCCTGCCGCCGACCGGCGCTGCCGCGGCCGCCGACACGCCCGTGAACGATCCCCGCCCGTTCGAGGGCGAGTGCGCCCACTAGGCAGGAAGAAGCCCCGGCGCCGGGCCGGGGCTTTTCGCGGACCGGGCCGAACCCTTACTGCTGGGCCGAGGGATCGTGCTCGATGATCCACTGGAAGGTCGGCTGCGTGATGCGGACGCCGTAGTTGGCGGTGTCGTCCTCGGCGACATTGATGCCGCGGATGAAGACGTAGTGGTCGGGCGAGATCAGCCACATGGCACTGCCCGAGCTGCCCGGCGCGCTGTCGCAATCGTGCTTGAAAGCGGTGTCGCCGAAATTGGCCGCCGGGATGTCGCAGCTCACCTGCCACATCGTGCCGTTCGGCTTGTCGGCGGGATAGCCGACCATGGTGGCGTGGAAGTCCGAAGCGTCGTCGACCTCGAAACCGAGCCAGACGCCGTCCTTGGAAATCGCGTGGCCGGCATCCTGCTGGAGCTGCACCACGGCGACGTCCCACGGCATCGAGGAGCCGTAGTTGTGCCCGTCATAGTTGTCGATGAAGCCGTTGAGCACGGTCGCCGCCGACACATCGAACACGCCGAAGGGTGGCGTCTTGCCGTCGGTGACGCCCGGAATGAACTGCGCCGCGGTGCCGAACGAATGGCTCGCGAGATCGTAGACGCAATGCGCCGCGGTGAGCACCGTCTGCGCCCCGATCAGGGTGGCGGTGCAGCTGTGCCAGTTGCCGTCCTTGTCCTTGTTCCAGAACCAGCCGATCACCGCATCCGGGACGTTCAGAGAGTCCGTGATCTGCGTGCGGTTGTCGCCGCCGAGCACTGTCCCCGCCTTGAGCGGTACGCTGGCGCCCTTGACCGCGCTGGTGAGCGACGCACGGACGGCGCCCGAGGCGGGCTCCGTGCTGGTGCTGCCATCGGCATAGCTGACGGTGACGCTGCCGTAGCTTGCGGCCGCCTGGTCCACGGTCATGCCGATGGCGCCACGGCTCAGCGTCGAGGCATCGAGCTTGGGTGTCGGCGTCGGGCTGACCGGCCCCGGCGGCACCCAAGGGCCAGCCCGCGAGGTGGTGGTGTCCACGGTGCCGTTGGCTCCCTGGACGACGTCGGCGGCGGTGGCCGCCCCCGTCAGAACCGTCGTCCCCATGAGCAGCGCGGCAGCGACGATCGTCGGGCGAATATGCATGGCAAGTATCCCTTTTCCCCAGATTTCGAGTGAAACGACAAACGCGGGCTCCGTCAACGCCCGCCGGCTCAGCCGCTGCCGATGTGAGCGGCAATCCAGTCCCTGAAGGTCGCGACCCGGCTGTAGACGCCGTAAACGTCCTGGTGACCGCATTTGACGTCGGAATCGGCGGGACCTTCGCCCCAGCTGACGATGCCGAGCTGCACCGCCTTGCCGCCGACATGGGCGAGGAGCGGGCCACCGCTGTCGCCGTAGCAGGAATCGCGTTTTCCCGACTGCAGCCCGGCGCAGATCATCGCCGGCGTCAGCGGGTCGGCGATCTTTTCGGCGAATTCGTCGCCGAGCCGGTCGATGTCGGCCGCCCCGATCCGGTATTGCGCGCCGATGTCGCGCACCGAAGCCTTGAGGTTGGTGGCGTAGATCGCCTTGATGCCCGAATTGCACTGGCCGTTGCCCACGACGTCGAGATGCGTCTCGAGCAGGAAGCGCGGGTAGTCGCCGTCTTCGTCCATGCCCCAGCCGGCAACGATCGCATCCGTCGCCGCCGCGCCGTCCCCCGGATCGAGCGCGATCGGCGTCGCATCGACCGGCTCCGCCAGCTCGAGCAGCGCCGCGTCGTGATCCATCGAGAAGGGATCGTACTGGTCGTTGACGATGACCGTCCTGACCGCGACGCGGCGGCCCGCGAGGAGGTCGACGCTGCCGGCAAGCACCATCATCGCCGCCGGCGTCAGCGTCTGGTCCCTGTCGACGACGCAGTGGGCAGCGGTCAGCACCCAAGTGGGCGCGATCAGGGTGCCGCCGCAGAACTGCGATTCATATTGCGTCTCGGGATCGTCGGTGAGGCTGTCGGTGCGCAGCAGCGCGACCTGGAACGGCAGCTCGCCCGGCGCCGCATCGTTGCCGCCGAACACGCGGCCGGTGGCCTTGTGGGCAGCCTGCGCGGCGCGATCGGGCGGCACCAGGCCATAGGGGCTCGGCATCTGCAGCTCCTGCGCGGCAACGCTTGCGGCGCCCGCGATCCAGAGGCCGGCGACGATGGCCAGGCGGTGGAACGGCGTCACCCTCGATCCTCCCTCGCATCGGCGAGTATCCGATGATCGCCAATGCTTTAGCCGAAAATCGGACGGAATCACCTTTTCTTTGCGGCGAATTCTCCCCTAGTGTCGCGCCCGATGGGCGAGGACGACACCAAAGCAAAGCCAGCGGCGCCGGCGGACGAGAGCGCGGCGCGCGCCGCCGCTGCACGCGCGGCCCGCGAAGCGGAGGAAACCGCGGCGCGCAACGCCGCACGGACCGCCGCCGGGCGCGAAAGCGCGCATGTCGGGGTGGGCATCATGGAAGGCGTGATGTCGCCGCGGCATGTCGAGGATCCGATGGCGCGCCTCCATCGCGCCGACGAGATCGCTGCGCTGATCCTCAAGATCGTCACGGTGCTGGCCCTGACCTTCGGGCTCTTCGAATACGACCGGCAGAAGGCCGATTCCCGGGTGACGCAGTCGCTGGCGCTGGTGCAGGAGTGGGAGAGCGGCGGCTACCGCGACGCCTACACGCGCATCAACGACCTGCTCTGGCCGATCTATGCGCAGAACGCCGCCGCCATCACCGCGGTGGGCGACGACAAGGATGCGCGTGCGCTGCTCTACGGCAACATCGGCGAGACGGTCACCGGCAAGGACGACGCCTTCATCTCCGACGCCGACCGCGACGTCGACAAGGTGTTCCACTTCTTCGAGCGGGCGGCGATCTGCGCCGACGAGTCGATCTGCGACTACCAGGTGCTGCGCACCTTCTTCGCCTCGGAATCCGACAGCTTCTGGCTCTATTTCGCCAAATATGCCGAGCGCCGGCAGGCCGACGGCTATGCCGGCTATGGCGAATGGACGCGCAAGTTCGTCGACGGCGACATCCGGCGCGCCAAGTTCCTCGGCATCTTCTAGCGGCGGCTCAGCGCTCGAGGCGCGCCAAAAGGCTCGAGGTGTCCCAGCGGTTCCCGCCCATCGCCTGCACCTCGGCATAGAGCTGGTCGACCAGCGCGGTCAGCGCCAGCCGGGCGCCGTTGCCGCGCGCTTCCTCGAGCACGATGCCGAGATCCTTGCGCATCCAGTCGACGGCAAAGCCGAAATCGTACTTTTGCTGGAGCATCGTTCTGGATCGGTTCTCCATCTGCCACGACTGCGCCGCGCCCTTGCTGATGACCTCGATCGTCGCCGCGACGTCGAGCCCGGCGCTCTTGCCGAAGTGGATGGCTTCCGCGAGCCCCTGGACGATGCCGGCGATGCAGATCTGGTTCATCATCTTGGCGAGCTGGCCGGAGCCCGACGCTCCCAGCAGCCGGCAGGCGCGGGCGTAGCTCATGATCACCGGCTCGGCGCGGGCGAAGGCCTCGGCCTCGCCGCCGCACATCACGGTCAGCTGGCCGTTCTCGGCGCCGGCCTGGCCGCCCGAGACGGGCGCATCGATGAAGCCAAAACCCCGCTCGGCCGCGGCGGCGGCGAGCTCGCGCGCGATGGTCGCCGAAGCGGTCGTGTGATCGACGAAGATGCTGCCCTTGCCCATCGCGCCGAACGCGCCGTCGGGTCCGAGCGTGACGGCGCGCAGGTCGTTGTCGTTGCCGACGCAGGCGAAGACGAGGTCCTGGCCCGAGGCCGCCGCGGCGGGCGTCGGCGCCGCGCGGCCGCCATGCGCCGCGACCCAGCGCGCGGCCTTCTCGGCGGTGCGGTTGTAGACCGTGACCTCGTGACCCTTGGCCGCGAGGTGCCGGGCCATCGGATAGCCCATGATGCCCAGCCCGATGAATGCCGCCTTTGCCATGCTCGCCTCGCCCAATGTTGCGGCGCCCTGCTTAGCCGGATCGGCGCGCAGGGGCTAGGCGATCTCTTCGGCTTCGGGCTTCTCGCCGCGCTCCTGAAGCTCTTCGGTGGCGTCGCGCGCCCGCTCGACCAGGAGCTCGCGCAGATCCTTGAGCTCCGCATCGCTCAGCTTCTCGGCGGCGACGAAGTGGTTGTCGGCGCCCTTGAGGGCAAAGATCAGCTCGTCGAGCTTGGCCTGCAAAGCTTCGCCGTCGCGGTTCTGCGTGTTCTGCAGCACGAACACCATGAGGAAGGTGATGATGGTGGTGGCGGTGTTGACCACCAGCTGCCACGTCTCCGAATATCCGAAGAACGGCCCGGACACGGCCCACAACGCAATCAGCCCCACCGCCAGCACGAACGTGACGGGCCGGCCGGAGATGTGGGAGACGGCGTGCGAAAAGCGGACGAACGGCCCTGGAGCGCTCATGGCAGGGGAAAACGCCCCGGCGGCGGGGCCGGTTCCCGCGATCCTTGCCCGCCACCGGCCCGCAGACTACTCTTTCCGGCGAAAGGCGTCGCGCGGCGCCGTGGTGGACCAGCAGCGATGTCGTGCCGTGAATGCTGACCTGCGCCAACTGCCGGACCGCTAACGCGGACACTGCCAAATTCTGCAGCCATTGCGGGGCGCCGCTCGAAACGTCCCGCGCCATCGAGGGCGAGCGCAAGTTCGCGACGGTTCTGTTTGCCGACGTGGCGCGTTCGACCGCCATTGCCGAGCAGCTCGACCCCGAGGACTGGGCGGTGGCGATGAACGGCGCCTTCGCTTTCATGAACGCGGCGGTGTCGCGCTATGGCGGCACGGTCTCGCGGCTGATGGGCGACGCGGTGCTGGCCCTGTTTGGTGCGCCGGTCGCACATGAGGACGACGCCGAGCGCGCGGTGCGCGCCGGGCTCGACATCCAGGCGGCGGCCAAGGCCTACGCGCCGCAGGTGAAGGCGCGGCACGGCGTCGATTTCGACCTCCGCGTCGGCATCAACACCGGCACCGCGGTGCTCGCCTTCGTCGGCGATGCGGTGCGCACCGAATACACGGCGATGGGCGACGCCGCCAACATCGCGGCGCGGCTGCAGTCGGCAGCGCAGCCGGGCACGGTGCTGATCAGCGCCGACACCTACCGGCTCGTCCACGCGCAGTTCGACGTCAACCCGCGCGGGCCGCTCGAGATGAAGGGCAAGAGCGAGCCGGTCGACACCTATGAAGTGACGGCGGCCCGCATCGCGCCCGGCAGCGGACGAGGGATCGAGGGGCTGACCTCGCCGATCGTCGGGCGCGACCGGCAGGTGGCGCTGCTGCGCGAGCGCTTCGAACGCCTTGCGGGCGGACAGGGATCGGTGGTCGCGCTCATCGGCGAGGCCGGGCTCGGCAAGTCGCGGCTCGTCGCCGAGCTGCGCAACGCACGGGATGCCGATCCGGCGACGGCGAGCTGGCTCGAAGGCCGCGCCATCTCCTATGGCCAGTCCATGCCCTACTATCCGTGGCGGCAACTCGGCCGGCAGCTGGTCGGTGGTGGCGAGGCCGACGCGGCAGCGGCGCTGCGCGACAGGCTCGCGGCGCTGCTGGCGGAGCTCAAGGTCCCGTCCGACGGCGCGCCGTTCCTCGAAACCATGCTGGCGATCGAGAGCCAAGAGAGCCGCGCGCTGCTGAGCGCTCTCGCCGGCGATGCGGTGGTCAACGGCGTGGCGGCGGCGGTGGTCGACCTCGTCAAGGCGGCGATCCACCGGCCCGACGGCACGGTGCTGCCGCAGGTCATCGTGATGGACGACCTCCACTGGTCGGACTCGGCGACGCTCGAGCTGATCGCGCAGGTGGCCGCGCTCGCCGCCTTCGAGCCGCTGCTGTTGGTGTGCGTGCTGCGGCCCGACCGCAAGGCGCCGAGCTGGGGCCTCGTCGACCGGCTGCAGGCGAGCCTCGGCGATGCCTTCGCGCGGATCGAGCTCGAGCCGCTCGATGGCGCGGCGGCGCGCACCCTGCTCGGCAATCTGCTCCACATCGAGGACCTGCCCGACAGCATCCGCGCCCAGATCCTCGCGCGCTCCGACGGCAACCCGTTCTATCTCGAGGAAGTGCTGCGCTCGCTGATCGATGGCGGCCAGGTGGTCCACGAGAACGGCCACTGGACGGCGACGCGCGCTATTCTCGAAGCCACCATTCCAGAGACGCTGGCGGGCGTGCTCAGTGCCCGCATCGACCGGCTGCCCGAGGGCACCAAGCGCGTGGCGCAGACGGCGGCGGTGATCGGCCGCATCTTCCAGCATCGCGTCCTCGCCGAAGTCTGCCGCGCTGCACCGCAGCCCGAGCGCATCGAGCATGTCGAGCCGCACATCGCGACGCTCTCCTACGAGCAGCTGGTGCGCGAGCGGGCGCGCGATCCCGAGCGCGAATATGCCTTCAAGCACGCGCTCACCTGCGACGCCGCCTACGAGCTGCTGCTGAAGTCGCGCCGCCGCGAATTGCATGCCCGCACCGGCGCGGCGCTGGAGCAGCTCTATCCCGAGCGCCGCGACGAGCTTGCGGCGCTGCTGGCGCATCACTTCTCGGAAGCCGGCGATCCGCGCGCCTATGATTACTCGCTGCGCGCCGCGGACACCGCCCGCCGGCTGTTCGCGCTGAGCGAAGAGCTGATGCACCGCGAGCGGGTGCTGAAGGCGGTCGAGACGCTGCCCGGCGCCACCGCCGCGCAGAAGATCGACGCGATTCTCGAATGGACGGTGGTGCGCCACCGGCTCAATGCCTATGACGGCGTCATCGACCGGCTGGCGACGGCGGTGGCGCTGGCGCGCGAGGCGGGCGACAAGCGCCGGCTCGGGCGCGCGCTGTCGTGGACGGCCAACATGCACTTCGTCATGGGCTTTCCCTCGCGCAGCGTCCCCTACCTGGTCGAGAGCCAGGCGCTCGGACGGGAGCTGGGCGACGTACAGATGGTCATGCTGCCCATGTTCTTTGCCACCTGGGCCGTGGTCGACCGCGACCCGATGGCGGCGGTCGATCAGCTGCAGGAGGTGATCGACCTCGCCCGCGCCAACGGCGTCAGCGACGTGCTCGGCCACGCCATGGCCTATCGTGCGGTGGCGCTGGCGCGCATCGGCGCCTACGACCGGACGCACGCGCAGATCGACGAGGCACTGGCCGAGGTGCCCAACACGCTGTCGCCGGTCAAACGGGCCGATATCCACATCGGCGTGGGAATGGCGTTCCACGACATGGGCGAGTTCGACGCGAGCCTGCAGCATGCCCGGCTCGGGGCGGAGCTCGCCGAACAGGAGCGCGGACTCGAATGCGCCTGTGCCGGTTACTTCGGCGCCGGCCGCGTGCAGCTCGAGCGGCGGCAACTGGGCGATGCCCATGCCGACTTCACGCGCTCGCTCAAATATGCCGATATGAGCGGCTTCGAGCAGTTCCTCAACGTCATCAAGGGCGGCATGGCGCTCACCGAATTCGAGCAGGGCAGCCCCGAGGCGATCGAGGGCCTGCGCGCCGCCGTGGACAATGCCCGCGGCATCCACGACGACTACGCGGCGGCCAGCATGTCGGCGCAGCTCGGCGAGGCGCTGCTTTCGCTCGGCCGGCGCGACGAGGCCGAGCGCTACCTGAGCGACGCGCTGGCCTATTTCCGCAAATCGGGGATGCCGCCCTATGTCGCCAACGCGCTTCGCGCGCTGTCCCGCATCTACCAGGAGACGCGGCGCGACGCCGATGCGGAAGCGGCACGCGACGAGGTGGCGGCGATCACGGCCCGCATGGCAGAGGAGATGTATCCGGTGCGCGAACGGGCGGCGGTGTGACCATGGACAAGCCGGTCATCTTCGCGGTCGACGACGATGAGGGCGTGCTCGCCGCCGTCGTGCGCGACCTGCGCAAGCGCTATGGGGCGACCTACGAGATCCTCCGCGCCGCCTCCGGTGCGGCGGCGCTCGAGCGGCTCAGGGCGCTGAAGCTTGCGAACCGCACGGTCGCGCTCTTCGTGGTCGACCAGCGCATGCCGCAGATGACCGGCGTCGAGCTGCTGCGCGAGGCCGTGCCGTTGTTCCCCGACGCCAAGCGCGTGCTGCTGACCGCCTATGCCGACACGGAAGCCGCCATCAAGGCGATCAACGAGGTGCGGCTCGACCACTATCTGATGAAGCCGTGGCACCCGCCCGAGGAACTGCTCTATCCGGTGCTCGACGACCTGCTCGACGACTGGCGGGCGAACTTCGAGCCGGTGTTCGAGGGCGTGCGGCTCATCGGCCACCGCTGGTCGGCGGAAGGGCACCGCAACCGCGATTTCCTCGCCCGCAACCTCATCCCCTATCGCTGGCTCGACATCGAAACCGATGCCGAGGCGGCGCGGCTCGTGGCGCTGGCCGGCGAAGGCGCCGCGCTGCCGCTGGTGATCTTGCCCGACGGGACGACGCTCCAGAATCCGGACATCGAGGCGCTCGCCGACAAGCTCGGCCTCCACCGCCAGGCGCAGGCCGACTATTATGATCTCATCGTCGTCGGCACCGGCCCGGCCGGTCTCGCCGCCGCGGTCTATGGCGCCTCGGAAGGCTTGCGCACGGTGCTGATCGAGCGCGAGGCGCCGGGCGGGCAGGCGGGAACGAGCGCGCGCATCGAAAACTATCTCGGCTTTCCGGTGGGGCTGAGCGGCAGTGATCTGGCGCGCCGCGGCGTAGCGCAGGCGCGCCGGTTCGGCGCGGAGATCCTGGCGCCGGTCGAGGCCACCAACCTTGAAACCAGCAACGGCTATCATACGGTGACGCTCGGCAACGGCGCGCGCCTCAACAGTCAGGCGGTGATCATCGCCACCGGCGTCTCCTACAACCGCCTCGACGTGCCGGGCGCCGACCGCTTCATGGGACAGGGGCTGTTCTATGGCGCGGCCATCACCGAGGCGATGGCGATCAAGGACCAGGACGTCTTCATCGTCGGCGGCGGCAACTCGGCGGGGCAGGCCGGTATGTATCTGGGCCAGTTCGCGAGGTCGGTAACGCTGCTGGTGCGCGGCAACACGCTGGTGGGCAGCATGTCGCGCTACCTGATCGAGCGCATCAACAGCTCCGCCAATGTGCGCTTCCGCTTCAATGCCTCGGTCAAGGAGCTGCACGGCACCGAGGCGCTCGACGAGGTGTCGATCGTCGACAACGAAACCGGAGCGGTCGAGCGCAAGCCGGGCCGCGCGGTGTTCTGCTTCATCGGCGCCGCGCCGCACACCGGCTGGCTCAAGGACGTGCTGCAGCTCGACGACCACGGCTACATCCTCTCGGGTCCGAGCCTCATGGCCGAGACCGGCAAGCGGCCGGCGGGGTGGCTCGTGCCGCGCGACCCCTACTGGCTCGAGACCAGCATCGCCGGCGTGTTCGTGGTCGGCGACGTGCGGCTCAATTCGATCAAGCGCATGGCCTCGGCCATCGGGGAGGGATCGATGTGCATCTCCTTCGTCCATCAACACCTGCGCAGCCCCGAGATCGCGCTCAGGCCGGCGCGGCCGGAGGGAGCAGCATCATGAACGAGATGGCGCCCAAGCCGACGCTCGCCGAGATGCTGCAGGCGATCCCCATTTTCGCCGAGCTCAACCCGAAAGACGTGACCACCATCTGCCGCTCGTCGAAGCGCTACACCGTGCCGCCGGGCACGCAGGTCATCCGCGAGGGCGCGCAGGGCGATGCGCTGTTCGTGATCCTGTCGGGCGAGCTCGAGGTCACCAAGGACGACCACGGCCGCGAAATCGTGCTCGCCTCGCGCGGCGCCGGCGAGTTCCTGGGTGAGATGTCGCTGCTCGAGCAGGTGCCGCGCACCGCCTCGGTGCGGGCGGTGCGCGACAGCGAGCTGCTCGAGATCGGCGCCGGCACTTTCCAGCAGCTGCTCGAGGACAATCCTACCATCGCGAGCACGTTGCTGCGCACGATCGCGGCACGGCTGCGCAGCACCGAGTCCTCGCTGATGCAGCGCGAAAAGCTCGCCTCGCTCGGAACGCTCGCCGCCGGTCTCGCCCACGAGCTCAACAACCCGTCGGCGGCCATCCAGCGCTCGAGCGCGACGCTGTTCGAGACGCTGACGCTGCTGGGCAAGCGCGCCGCCGAAATCCAGGGTGCGGCGCTGAGCGCCGATGAGCGGACGCACCTGATGGCGCTCGAAATGAAGGTGAGCGACAGCCCGCTGCCCGCGGCCGGCGCGGCCGATGCCGACGCGGAGGATGCGCTGATCGCGGCGCTCGAGGCGCGGTCGGTGGCCGAGCCGTGGGACCTCGCGCCCGGCTACGCCTCGCATGGCTGGACCGCGGCCGATCTCGCCGACGCCGCGCAGGGCTTCGCCGAGGCGCACGCGTCGCTGGTGCTGGCCGCGATCGGCGCGCAGCTCGCGTCGCGGCAGCTGGTGGCCGAAATCCAGCGCAGCGCCCGGGCAGTGTCGGACATCGTGCGGGCGGTGAAGTCCTACGCCTATCTCGACCAGGCGGCGGTGCAGAACGTCGACATCCGGATGAGCCTCGAGGACACGCTGATGATCCTCAAGCACAAGCTCAAGGAGGGCGTGACCGTGGTGCGCGACTACGCCCCCGACCTGCCCCGGATCGAGGCCTATGCCGGCGAGATCAACCAGGTGTGGACCAACCTCATCGACAACGCCGTCGACGCGATGGGCGGCAAGGGCACGCTGGAGGTGCATGCGCGGCCGCTGGGCGACGGCATCGAGGTCAGCATCGCCGATACGGGCACCGGCATTCCACCGGAGATCGCCGGGCGAATCTTCGATCCGTTCTTCACCACCAAGCCGCAGGGCGTGGGGACCGGAATCGGACTCCACATCGTTCACAATATCGTGGTCAACCGCCACCGCGGCACCATCGATGTGACCTCCGAGCCCGGCCACACCGTGTTCCGCGTGACCCTGCCGCTGGCGCTCAAGCCCTGAGGGTTTGGCACTCCGTAGAAACGCGGAGGCGGCCATCGGGACCAATCGTTAATGCTTAATTGACGCCTCGGGCGCCAACTGAGGGCATTCTAACGATTCCGTTTTTGGGGGTGTGGCAATGACCAGGATTCAGAAACTCTTGCTCGGGACCACGCTGTCCGTCGGCCTCGCGCTGGCGGGGGGCTCGGCCTATGCGGGCGGCGCCACGGGCGATGGCGGCTATGTGAGCGTCTTCGGCGGCTACAGCCTGCCGACCACCGCGACCGGCCATTACTCCGACGAGACGACGTTCACGGCGAACTACAACGCCGGCTACCTGCTCGGCGCCGCGGTCGGCGGCAGCGTGATGCCGAGTCTCAGGGCCGAAGGCGAGCTCTCCTATGTGACCCACGACGTCAACGGCACGCTCGGCCTCAATGTCGGCGGCGCGACCGGTTCGACCAGCGACACCGGATCGCTGAGCTCGATCTACCTGCTCGGCAACCTCTGGTACGACATCGACACCGGCAGCGGCTTCACCCCCTATATCGGCGGCGGCGCGGGCGTGGCCTATGTAAAGCCGACCAACTTCACCTTCGGCAGCGGCACCGAGGCCTTCAACACGGGCTCGTTCGCCCCCGCGGCGCAGATCGGTGCCGGCGTGAAGTTCGACATTGCCGACAACATGTCGGTTGACCTCGGCTATCGCGCCAAGGGCTTCTTCAACGCGACCTTCGCCCCCGACAGCGGGCCGAACAGCGCCACCGGCGTCAGCGGCATCGACCAGTCCGTGCAGGTCGGGCTCACCATCGGCTTCTAGCCTGTCGCCAACCGGCTGCTATGATTGCGGGGCGCCCACCGGCGCCCCGAACTGTTTCCGATGCGGCCCCCGAACGCGATCTCCCAAAGACGGCAGAGCGAGACGCAGCTTCTCGCCGAAGCGATGGCCCTGCAGGCGGAGGGTAAGCTGCTTGCCGCCGAGGCGCGCTATCAGGCGATCCTCCAGCGCAACCCGCGGCACGCCGACGCCAACAACGGCATGGGGACGCTGTCGATCGCCGCGCGCAAGCCCGAGTTCGCGATCGGCTTCTTCGAGGCGGCGCTGCGCGAGCGGCCCAGCGATTTCCGCTTCCTCAACAACCTCGGCAACGTCTTCATGCAGACGGGCCGCACCGAGGAGGGGCTGCCCTATCTCGAGCGGGCGCTGAAGCAGCGGCCCGCGAGCTTCGAGCTCAACTTCAACATCGGCCGCGCCTACCAGAAGATGGGGCTCGCCGGAAAAGGCCTGGGGTATCTCGAAAAGGCGATGGCCGCGGCCCCGCAGCAGGCCGACGGCGCGCTGGCCATGGCCGAGGCGCTGGGCACGCTCGGGCGCAACGACCAGGCCGAGAGGTTTTACCGCAAGGCGCTGGCGCTCGGCCGGCCGCCGCGCGACGTCCTCTTCGGCATCGCCAGCGGCCGCCGCCAGACCGCGGAGAACAATGTTCTGGATGAGGCGCTCGCGGCGATCGCGGCGGCCGAGGTGACCGGCGAAGACGCCTCGCGGCTGCACTTTGCCGCGGCCAAGGCGGCGTTCGACCTCAAGGACGCCGCCACCGCCTGGCAGCATCTCGAAGCGGCCAACGCGGCCGCGCCCCGTTTCGACATCGCCAAACACACGGCGGAGACCAGTGCGCTGATCGCGCTGTTCAACCCCGCGCTGATGGCGGCGCGCGCCGCGCTCGGCTCGCCCTCGGAGCGGCCGGTGTTCATCGTCGGCATGCCGCGCTCGGGCACCTCGCTGACCGAGCAGATCCTGTCGAGCCACCCTCAGGTGTTCGGCGCGGGCGAGCTCAGCTACATGCACACCCTCGCCAACAGGCTGTTCTTCAACCTGGGCGCCGGCGCCGTCTTCACCGACCAGGTGCGCGCGCTGACGGGAGCCCGCGCGCTGGCGCTGGCGGAGGAATATCTCGGCAAGATCGCCTATTTCTCGAAGGACGCGCCACGCGTCACCGACAAGATGCCGCACAACTTCCAGTTCGTGGGGCTGATCGCGCTGCTCTTTCCCAACGCGCGCATCGTCTTCTGCCGGCGCAACCCGCTCGACAACTGCTTTTCGATCTTCTCCAACCCGCTCAACGAATCGCACAGCTACGGCGCGGACCTCGCGATCCTCGGCGCCTATTACCGCCAGCACATCCGGCTGATGGACCATTGGCAGGCGCTGCTGCCCGGCCGCATCCTCGAGCTGCGCTACGAGGAGACGGTGGCCGATACGGAAGCGGCGGCGCGGCGGCTGCTCGATTTCGTGGGGCTCGACTGGGACCCGGCGGTGCTGCGCTTCTTCGAGACCGAACGTACCGTGGGCACGATTTCGAAATGGCAGGTGCGCCAGCCGATCTACACGAGCTCGGTGGCGCGCTGGGTGCCGTTCGCGGACCATCTGGGTCCGCTCCGCGCGGCGCTGGGCGATCTCGCGGAGGGCTGAGCCCGCCGCTAGGGCGCGACGGTGAAGCCCGCCTGCAGCGCCATGCGCACGAGATTGGAAAAGCCGAGCTTGGCGTAGGTCAGCGGGTGCGCCTTGCCCGGGTCCTGCTCGGCCTCGCAGACCAGCCAGCCGGCGTAGCCCGCATCGTGGAGGATTTTTAGGATCGTCGGGTAGTCGATGAAGCCGTCGCCGGGCACGGTAAAGACGCCATCGAGCACCGCCTGCATGAAGCTTTCGTCGGTGCGGCGCGCCTTGTCGAGCAGGTCCTTGCGGGCGTCCTTGCAGTGAACGTGGACGACGCGCTTCACGTTGCGCCTCAGCAGCGCGATCGGGTCGCCGCCCGAGAACACCGAGTGGCCGGTGTCGTAGAGGAGGCCGACCGATGGACCGGTGACCGCCATCAGCCGGTCGACCTCGGCATCGGTCTCGATAATGGTTCCCATATGGTGGTGGAACGCCATTCCGACGCCGAAATCCCGCATGCGGTCGCCGAGCGCGGTGAGCCGCTTGCCGTAGGCGTCCCACTCGCTATCGGCGAGTTTCGGCCGGCGCGAGATCGGCGCGAAGAGGTCGCCCTCGGCCCGGCGTGAGGTGTCGGCATAGACCACGTGCGTGGAGCCGAGGTCCCGGAGCAGGGTCATGTGCGGCAGGATGGCCGTCCACTCGGCCTCGATGTCGCGCTCGAGAATGCGCCCGTCGTACCAGCCGGAGGTGAGGACGAGATGGTGCTTTTCGAGCAGCGGTCCTAGCTCCCTGGCGGTCTTGGGAAACTGGAAGCTCATCTCGGTGCCGGCGAAGCCCGCCTCGCGCGTCTCGCCGAGGATGGTCTCGAGCGATGTGCCCGCGCCGAGCGAGGGCATGTCGTCGTTGACCCAGGTGATGGGATTGATGGCGAGGCGGACGGCCATGGCGAACTCCGGAAGATCGTTGGTTTGGGTGATGAGGATGTCAGGCGCCTGCCGGGGCTCGCGAGCGCACCGGCGCGGTGGTCGCGCGCACCACGAGGTGGCCCGCCTGCACTTCGCGGTGGGCGACCTGCCGGCCCTCGCGCGCCGCGCCGAGCGCGAGTTCGACCGCGCGGTGGCCCATCGCGGCCGGATCGGAGTGCACCGTGGTCAGCTGGATGCGGTTGTGCGCGGCGAGCGGAATGTCGTCGTAACCCACGACCGAAACGTCCTCGGGCACGCGCAGGCCCTGACGCTCGAGCCGGTCGATGGTCGCGATCGCCTGGGTGTCGTTGTGTGCCGCGATGGCGGTGGGGGCGCCGTCGATCCCGACGTCATGGAGTTCGCGGCGGCGCAGTGCTTCGGCGAAGCCGAGCCGGCGCCGCTCGCCGGACTGCTCGTGGAGCAGCGGGCCGACGAAGGTCATGCGCCGGTGGCCGAGCGCGTAGAGATGGGCGACGACCATCTCCATGGCGGCCGGATCGTCGTGATCGATCACGCCGAGCCGCGGGTCGTCCGCCTCGCCGAACGAGGCGACGACGACGGGAATGTCGCGATCGAGGAGGAGCGACGGCAGCGACGAATCGACCGAGACGCCCGCGACCACCACGCCATCGACCCGCCGCTCGATGAAGGCGCGCGCGGCCTCCTGCTCGGTGCGGGGCGAGGCTTCCGTGTGGGTGATGAGCGCCGCGTAGCCCAAAGCGTTGGCGGCCCGCTCGGCGCCCGCCGCGAGCTCGGCGTGGAACGGATTGGTCAGGTCGGGGACTATGATGCCCACCGCCGTGCTCGTGCGCGCCTTGAGCGAGCGCGCGATGACGTTGGGGTGGTATTTGATCTCGGCGATCGCGCGCTCGACCCGCTCGCGCGTCGTTTCGGCGACGCGGCCGTCGCCACGGATGACGTTGGACACTGTCGACTTGGAGACGCCGGCGCGTCTCGCCACATCGAACAGCGTGGTCATCCGCTGGTCCCCTGCGCCTTCTTCCAGGCGGAGATGAGGAAACCGACATCGCGCCGCGCGCTCTCGACGGTGGTCTGCACGGTCCCCTGTCCGGTGGCCGCGGCATGGAAGGCGCGCAGCTCGTCGCGGAAGGACTCCTCGTAGCTGGTGCGGAATTCCTCGCTGTGCAGCTCGTGCGGCGCGCCCGGGCCGCGCGTCAGGACGCGCAGGCGCGTCGGCAGGTGCCGGAGATAGGGGGAGGGGAACACCAGCTCGATGATGCGGTCGGTGCAATAGACCGCGATCCGCTCGGTGTAGTCGGGCACGCCGGCCAGCGCGAGGTGGGTCATCGAGATGCGCCCGCCGCCGGGAAGGCCGACCGCCAGCTGCACGCCGCGGCCCTCGTCGAAGATGGCGCCGTGCTCGGCCGTCGCCGGGAACTCGACGCTCATGTGGTCGAGCATGCCGTGAACCACCGCGACGTCGTGGACGAGCGACGACAGGAAGCCGCCGCCAAGCGCCCGGGCCCCAATTTCGGTGAGGCTGACGCCCGCCGCCGCCTCGCGCAGCTGGGCGGTGTTCTTGGCGCGGAAATCCTCGCGCAGCGGCGCCGGGATGTCGTCGGGCACCGTCATCGGCAGATGCGCCACGAACGGCTGCTGGTCGGGGTCGTTGACCTCGACCGAGATGAGCTTCACGTCCTCGATCCGCTCGGGCAGGAAATCGAGCGCCCGCCGATAGCTCGGATCGTAGCGCTTCATATAGGCGACCTGCATCACCTTGCCGGACCTGTCGCGGGCGGCCGCGATGCGGTCGCAGCCGGCAACGCTGAGCGCCAGCGGCTTCTCGCACATCACGTGCAGCCCGCCCTCGAGCGCGGCGACCGCCAGCTCGGGGTGGAACGGATCGGGCGCCGCGATCAACAGCGCATCGAGCTTTGCCGGACCGAGGCCGGCAAAATCGGCGCTGAGCGTCGGCACCCCGTAACGGGCGCCCACAGCGGCGCGCACCGTCGGCGAGGCGTCGGCGAGGCCGGCGAAGTCGAACCGGTCGCGCTCCTCCCAAAGATAGAACGCATGCTCCGCCTGACCCACCAGACCGGCGCCCACCAGTCCTACCCGCAACCGCTGCATCGAAACCCCGCTGGAACGTTCCATCCAATCAACCGCACCCCGGCCGGAACGTCAACCCTGAGCCGCAGGACGGGCGCGAAAAGGCCGCGGCGAAAGGCTTCGCACGCCGTCGCCGGCGGCGCGGCAGCGGGCTTGCGCCGGCGTCGTCGGTGGTTAGTGTCGCGCCGATCCGTGCGGAGCCGCCAGGCGGTAAGAAGACGATGCGTTTCGGCAACGCCCCCTGTTCGTGGGGCATCAACTACCCAACCGGCAATGCGGTCACCTGGGTCCAGTATCTCGACGAGGTGGCCGCCGCCGGCTACCGCGGCACCGAGCTTGGGCCGTTCGGCTACCTGCCGACCGATGCCCGCCGGCTCACGGACGAGTTGGCGCGGCGCGGGCTGACGCTGATGGGCGCGACCCACGTCCACACCTTTGGCGATGCCGCCACGGCGCCCGTGCTTCTGGCAACGCTGCGCGAGCTCTGTCCGCTGCTGGCGAACCTGGGGGCACGGAATCTCGTGATCATGGACGAGGACAACTGGTATCCGCGCGATGCACGCGGCCGACTCGATGCCGCCGGTTGGCGCGGACTCGTCGCGGCCATGCGGGACGCGCAGGCGCTGATCGAAGGCGAGTTCGGCCTCAAGGCGTCGTTCCATCCCCATGTCGGCACGGCGGTCGAGCGCGAAGCGCAGATCGACCGGCTGCTCGCCGACACCGATATCGACGTGTGCCTCGACACGGGCCACCACGCGGTCTGGGGACAGGATCCGCTGGCTTACATGCGGCGGATTCGCGCGCGCCTCGCCTACGTTCATCTCAAGAACGTCGACGAAGCGATTCGCCGCCGCGTGCTCGACGGCGCGCTCTCGGTCGAGGAGGCCTTCGCCGCCGGCCTCATGTGTCCGCTGCCCGACGGCATGGTGGACATCCGGGCGGTGGTCGACTGGCTGAGAGCCGAGCGCTTCGCCGGTCCCGTGGTGGTGGAGCAGGACCCGGCGCAGGATGCGGCCGAGACGCCGCTGGCGCTGGCGCGGCGCAACCTGGCCTATCTCGAGACGATCGCCTGAGGCACGCGCGCAGGGCTTCACACCAGCGTCACACGCCGAGGCTCTAAGCGCGGGGTTCGGGTGCGGCGGACGGGGCAAGGGCTCCCTTCGAGAACGCGCACCCTCTTTTCGCTTGCCACGTGACGCCGTGGGTCTACTGTCATCAAAGCGTCACAAAGCAGACCATCCGGCGGAAAACGGTCCGGCGCAACAAGGGAGAACTCAATGAAACGTCGTAGCTTTTTGATCTCGGCAGGTGCCGCGACCGGTGTCGCGCTGCTGCCCCGCGCCGCATTCGCCGACGCCAACCGCATCGACTGGTACACCAGCTCCGACGCGAACGTCACCGACTTCTGGACCAACATCGTCGTCCCGAAATTCGTGGCCGCCAATCCGGGCGTGACCGTCAATCTGGTGGACACCGACGCCCCGGGCCTGCAGGCGATCGAAGCGCGCGCTTTGGCCGCGCTGGCCAGCAAGACGGATCCGCAGGCCGACTTCTTCGAGGGCTCCGAGGCCCGACTGCCGCCCGGCGCGCTCGATGCCGGTCTCTATGTCGACTTCAGCAAGGAGAACCTCTCCAACTACTCCAAGCTGAACCCGCTCGCGGCGGACATTCCGCAGAACATCACCTACCGCGGCAGCCAGGTGCTGCTCGCCTACGACACCACCAAGCTCTCGCCCGACAAGGCTCCCAAGACGTTTGCCGACCTCATCGCGTGGATCAAGGCCAACCCCGGCCAGTTCATCTACAACCGGCCCGACAAGGGCGGCTCGGGCGGCAACTTCGTGGTCCGCGCCATCTGGGAAGGCAACGGCCGCGACCCCTCGATGTTCAAGATCGACAACTACGCCGATGCGACCGGCCAGCCGATGCTGCAGAAGGGCTTCGACATCCTCAAGGACATCGCGCCCGCGCTGATGGACCAAGGGGCCTACACTTCGGGCAACACGCAGTCGATCCAGCTCCTGAGCCAGGGCGCCGTGACGATGATCCCGGCGTGGTCCGACCAGGCGCTTTCGGCCATCAAGACCGGCGTGCTGCCGCCGACCACCGGCCTCGTCCAGCTCACCGACCTCGCGCTGGCGGGCGGCTTCACCAAGAACACAATTCCGGTCAACGGCGTCAACAAGGCGCTGGCGCTCAAGCTGCAGGACTTCATTCTCACGGAAGAAATCCAGTCGGCCGTCATCACCGAACTCGGCGGCTTCCCGGGCGTCTCGTGGGACTACGTCTCCAAGGAGCTCCACGACAAATACGCCGACGTCATCCCGGCCTCCATCCCGACCTGGCCGGGCGGCGACTGGGACAAGAACATGAAGGACGGCTGGTACCGCAACGTCGCCCCGAACGTGGCCCGCACCTAGATGGCACTCGCTTCGGCGAGCGACATCGCTGGAACGCAAAAGCAGAGCGGGAGGCTGATCGGCCTCCTGCTCGTCGCCATTCCGGTGATCCTGGTGGGATGGATGGTGATCTATCCCATCCTGTCGGCGGTGGTGACGACGCTTTGGCAGACCGACGCCAACGGCGTCACGGCCTTCACGCTAAAGACCTACCAGTTCTTCTTCACCGACGGCTACAGCCTCGCCAACCTCTACCTGACGCTCTGGACGACGGTCCTCTGCGCCCTTTTCCTCCTGCTCATCTGCCTGCCGATCGCGCTCTATCTCCGCTTCGCCAAGGGCCGGCTCGCCGCCTACGTGCAGGGCCTCGCGATTTTTCCGCTGTTCGTGCCCTCGATCGTCCTTGCCTACGCCTTCATCCGCGTGCTCGGCCCCAATGGCATGGTCGATATCCTGCTCAATGCGGCGCACCTGCCGAAGATCCGCTCACCCTACCTCACCCCCTGGGGGCCGCTGATCGGGCTGGTGTGGGACCATATTCCGCTGACGGTGCTGATCCTGCTCGCCGGCCTCGGGAGCGTCTCCGACGCCTCGATCGAGGCGGCGCGCGACGTCGGTGCCGGCCGGCTGCGGCTTCTGTGGAACATCATTCTCCCCCGGCTCGGCAACTCGATCCTCGTGGCCGCCTCGTTCGCGGTGCTCGGCATCTTTTCGGCCTTCACGCTGCCCTACGTGCTCGGGCCGGCAGCGCCCGAGATGATGGGGCCCTTCATGCAGCGGACCTTCCGCGATCTCTATGATGCGCCCAACGCCATCACCCAGGCGGTGATCTCGTTCTTCTTCTGCATCATTTTCGGGCTCTTTTACGTGCGGTCCATCGTCAACAACCAGAGGAACCGCTGATGGCCGGGGCGGTTCTCATCGATCGGCCGCGGACCGACTGGACCGGCATCGGCTTTGCCGTCGTCCTCACCCTCGTCATCATCTTTCCGCTGGTCGTGGTCGCGCTCTGGGCCTTCACCAACGTCTGGCGCTACCCCGCGCTGCTGCCGCAGGAATTCGGCTTCCGCTACTGGGCGCAGACGCTGTCGCGGCCGGACGTCTGGCAGTCGATCACTACCAGCGTGAGCCTCGCCTGCTCGGTCACGCTGATTTCCGCGATCATCTGCCTGCCGGCGGCTTTTGCCTTTGCGCGGCTGCAGTTCCCGTTCCGCAGTCTGCTGTTCTTTTCATTCATCGCCGGCCAGGCGTTCCCGAAATTCGGGCTGCTGGTCGCCATCGCGGGCATCTTCCTCGGCCTCAACCTCATCGGCAATTTCTGGGGGGTCGTGCTCATCCAGCTGGTGGGCACGCTGCTCTATATGATCTGGATTCCCGTCGCGGCCTTCCAGGGCGTCGACCGGCGGATGGAGGAAGCGGCGCGCGACGTGGGCGCGCGCCCGCTCCGCGTGTTCTGGTCGATCACGCTGCCGCAGGCCGGCCCGACCATCGGCGCGGCAGTGCTGCTGAGCTTCGTCAACACCTTCTACGAGACCGAGGGCGCCTGGCTGATCGGCGCCCCGCAGGTCCACACCATGCCCATCCTCATGATCTCCTTCATCAACAACCAGCCGGTGATCCAGTACGGCGCGGTGCTGTCGGTGATCTTGTGGATTCCCTCGTTCTTTGCGCTGCTCTTTGCGCGGCGCGTCATCAGCGGCGGCTCGTTCGCCCGCGGCTTCGGCGCCTAGGAACCTTCATGGCCGTTCTCGACATCAAAGGGGTCACCAAGCAGTTCGGCACCAGCGTGCGCGCGGTCGACGATTTTGCCCTCACCGTCGGCAATGGCGAGCTGGTGTGCCTGCTGGGACCTTCCGGCTCGGGCAAGTCGACGCTGCTCCGCATGGTCGGCGGCTTCGAGACTCCGAGCACCGGCTCGATCACCATCGACGGCGAAGAAGTGATCAACCTGCCGCCGGAGCGGCGGCCCACGGGAATGGTGTTCCAGAGCCATGCGCTCTGGACCCATATGAACGTCTTCAACAACATCGCCTTCGGGCTGAAGCTGCGGCGCCTTCCCAAGGACGAAATCCGCCGGCGCGTCGATGCGGTGATGCAGCTGGTCGGGCTTGCCGGCTACGGCAGCCGGCAGACGCACCAGCTGTCCGGCGGCCAGCAGCAGCGCGTGGCGCTGGCGCGCTCGCTGGTTCTCGAACCCAAGATCCTGCTCCTCGACGAGCCGTTCGCCTCGCTCGACCAGCACCTGCGCGAGCGGCTGCGCGAAGAGGTGCGCGACATCCAGCAGCGGCTCGGCATCACCACCCTGTTCGTGACCCATGGGCAGGATGAGGCGCTGTCGATGGCCGACCGCATCGTCGTCATGCGCGACGGCCGGATCGAGCAGGTGGCGGCGCCCGACGTGCTCTATCGCGAGCCGGCGACGCCGTTCGTGGCCGGCTTCATCGGCACCATGAACCTGATCGAGGGCGCGGTGTCCGGCGGCCGTTTCAGCCGCGCCGGCCTCACCCACGCGCTTCCGATCGCCGACGGACCGGCCGTCTTCGCCGTGCGGCCCGAGGCGCTGGGCATCGCCGCGGCGACGGCGGGCGGCGGGGCGAAGGTGCACCGCGTCACCGACTACGGCACGCACGGCATCGTCGATCTCGAGCTGCCCGACGGGCTCAGGCTGAAATCGATGGTGCCCGAGGCGCGCGAGTGGTCGGCCGGACAGGCGGTCGACCTCGCGCCGCGCGCCTATGCCGCCTACCGCGACAACGCCGTCGCCTATCGGTCGACAGGCGGCAAGTGACCGTTCCACTCAGTCTCTCCCACGGCGGCCGCCGCGCGGTCCTCAAATGGCATCGCGCGCGGCGCCGCGCCGCCGATCCGGTGTTCACCGGCCGCCGCATCCTCGAGGGAATGGCGGCGGGCGCGAGCGTCGAGGTCGACCTCGTGGTCCATGGCGGCCACGGCATGGCGGTGCTCCACAATCACGGCTCGATCGCCGAGGAGACGACCGGCACCGGCGCCGCCCGCGAGCGCTCGGCGGCCGAGCTGCGCGCCCTGCAGCTTCGCGGCAACGACGGCGCGCCGATCGCCGATCACGTGCTGCTGCTCGAGGACCTCTGCGCGCTGCTTCACCAGACGCCGCCGCACCCCGAGGCGCTGCTGCAGCTCGACTACAAGGAGGGCCAGGCGCTCGACCCCCGGACCATCGCCGCCTTCGCCGAGAGCGTCGGACCGGTGGCCAAAAACATGATCCTCTCGTCCGGAGAGGCGGAATCGGTGGCGATGCTCGCAGCGGCAACGCCGGGGTTGCGGATCGGCCACGATCCCTGCCACGACGACTCGCTCGCGCGGCTCGAGGCGACGGGCGACTTCGCCGCGTTCGCTGCGGGCGCGCTGGCGGACTCGCCGCGCGCCGAGATGATCTACCTGGCGCACGATCTCGTCCTTGCCGCCGCCGACGCCGGCGTCGATCTGATCGCGCCGTTCCACGCCGCCGGCCGCCGCATCGACGCCTACACCATCAAGACCGCCGACCCGGTGACGCGCCCGATCGTCGAGCGCCTGATCGGGCTGGGCGTCGACCAGATCACCACCGACGATCCCGAGGGGCTCGCCGCCTGGAACGGACCCCAGAGATGACCGACGACTACAGCGCGATCCTTGCCGACATGGTGGCCGTGGCCCGCGACGCGGGAGCCCTGACGCTCGAGCATTTCGCCCGCTTCCGCGACCTCGAGATCGGCATCAAGGGGCCGGCCGATTTCGTCTCCGAGGCCGACCGGCAGTCCGAGCAGCTGATCCGCCGGACGCTGTTCGCGCGCTATCCCGACTGGAGCCTCACCGGCGAGGAGTTCCCGCCGGTGGACGGCGCCGACCGCACGCATCGCTGGCTGGTCGACCCGATCGACGGGACCACCAACTTCATCAACGGCCAGCACTACACCATCTCCATCGCCCTCCGGCGCGGCAACGAGACCGTCTGCGGCGCGCTCTACAATCCCGTCGCCGACGAGATGTTCAGCGCGATCCGCGGGCAGGGCGCCTATCTCAACGGCGAGCGGCTGCAGGTGTCGGAACAGACCGACATCGGCCTGATGATGCTGGGCACGAGCCTTCCCACCAGCACGCGGTTCACCCACGCCGGATTCTACGAGCGCCTCGCCGGCATCACCGAGCCGGTGGGGGGCGTCCGCACCGTCGGCAGCTCGGCCAATTCCTGTGCCTATGTCGCCTGCGGAAGGCTCACCGGCTATTTCGAGGAATCCGGCCTCGTGGACTGGGCCGTCGGCGTGCTGCTGGTCGAGGAGGCTGGCGGCGTCGTGACCGACTGGTGGGGGCGAGGGCCGGCGGTCTATGAACGGACGGGCTGCATCATCGCCGCCAACAGGGCGACGCACGCCTACCTCATCGACGGGCTCAGGGACGCACCGATGAAGAATGCCAGGGACGCTGCACCATGAGCGCGCTCAACATCGCCGCCACCGTCTGGACGCTCTTGGCACTCGCGATCGTGCCCACGCAGTTCCGCATGACGGCGCCCTACGGCCGGCACACGCGCACCGACTGGGGACCGATGATCTCCAACCAGTGGGGCTGGTTCCTGATGGAGCTCGTCTCGCTGGTCGTCTTCGCCGGGCTGTTCCTTACCGGCCCCAATGTGAAGACGGCGCCGATGTGGGTGTTCTTCGCGCTCTGGACCCTGCATTACGCCAACCGCAGCCTGATCTTTCCGTGGCGCACCCGCACCCGGGGCAAGCGCATGCCGCTCGCCATCGCGTTGAGCGCGGCCGGGTTCAACATCGTCAACGCCGGGCTCAACGGGCTCTATCTGGGCTGGTTCGGCGATGTCTATCCGACGGCCTGGCTCTGGGACCCGCGCTTCGTCGTCGGCCTCGTTGTCTTCGTTGCGGGCGCCGCGATCAACCTTGCGTCCGACAACACGCTCATCGGCCTGAGGAGCGGCGGACAGCAGGGCTACGCCATTCCGCGCGGCGGCCTCTTCGAGCGCGTCTCCTGCCCCAATCTCATGGGTGAGATCATCGAATGGTGGGGCTTTGCCCTGATGTGCTGGAACCTGCCGGCGCTGAGCTTTGCCGTGTGGACCGCCGCGAACCTCATCCCGCGCGCCGTGAGCCACCACGCGTGGTACCGGCGGACATTCCCCGACTACCCGGCGGGGCGCCGGGCGGTGATCCCCGGGCTGTTGTAGCTAGCAGCAGCCCTTCGGCCCCGATGAAGAAGAAGGTGAGCAGCAGGCGGCAGCCCGCGCGGCTCCGGCGCGATGGCGAGGTTTGCAGATGGCAGAACGCTCGCCAAGCTGGATCACCGCACTATCTCCGTCGATGCCGACGGAAGCGACATCGAACACGCGCATCGCTTCGCCGGGACGGCTGACTTCGAGCGTGAGGCGCGCGTCGTTGTTGAGGCGGACCTTGCGGTCGACCTCGGCGAGGATGCGGCGGAACTTGCCGACGCTCATCTGGGTCTTGTCTTCCGAAAGGGCGATGTCTTCGACCTGAAGGATGGTTTCCTGCCACGCGTCCGGATTGCCGCCGCAGTCGAGGGTGACGAAGGACCCGGCCTTGACCTCGGTCACGTGGTACCCGGGACGGACCTGGCTGCCATCGCCGTAATCGATCACGAGGGCCTTGTCCGCATGAGGTTCAAGGCTGGAAAGTACGGTTGAAAGGGAACTGTCGCCGACAGGCCCAAATATGTTCTTGGCATGAAAGGTCACAGCGGCTATCCTCATTTCAATGTCTCTTGAGATATTGAAATGAAACTTGACGAGACGCAAGCACTGGATTCATTCGCGGCCCTTTCGCAGGCCACGCGCCTTCAGATGGTGCGAGCGCTGGTGGTGGCCGGACCGGACGGTCTGCCTGCCGGCGGCGTCAGCGACATCGTGGGCGCGTCCTCGTCAAGCGCGTCCTTCCACCTTTCGCATCTTGAGCGCGCGGGTCTCGTGACCTCGCGCCGCGAGTCCCGCTCCATCATCTACTCGGCCAACTACGATGCGCTCTCGGGGCTCGTGGAATTCCTGATGCGCGATTGCTGTCAGGGCCGTCCGGAAGTGTGCGCGCCTGCTGCTGAAGTTGCGGCGGCGTGCTGTGGAACTCAAACCAGGGAGGCGGCCGGTGCCTGCTGATCGTACCTATAACGTTCTGTTTCTCTGCACGGGCAATTCCGCGCGTTCGATCCTCGGCGAGGCCGTTCTCAATCACCTAGGCGACGGAACCTTCCACGCTTATTCGGCGGGCAGTCACCCCATGGGCCAGGTGCATCCGATGTCGCTTGAGGTGTTGAAGGACGCGGGCATTCCCACGGAGGGTCTGCGCTCGAAATCATGGGATGAGTTCGCCGTCGAAGGCGGACCGCAAATGGATTTCGTGTTCACCGTCTGCGACGACGCGGCAGGCGAAACCTGTCCGTTCTGGTCCGGTCATCCAATGACGGCGCATTGGGGCATCGAAGATCCCGCGAAGGTTCAGGGCAACGATATTCAGGTGCGCGCGGCCTTCGAAGATGCGCTGCGCTTCATGACCAACCGCGTGAAAGCCTTCACCGCGTTGCCGCTTGCCAGCATCGACAAGATGTCATTGCAGACGAAGCTGCGCGGCATTGGCGAGATGGACGGCAGCACGAAGAATGCGCCAAGGGTTGCATGATGCAAGCTCGCCCGGTTGCATCGAACAATCTTGCCCTTGTCGCGGCACTGGAAGCGGCTTCCCTTCCGACCGAAGACCTGCACGACGCAGGGCGCAGCTTCTTTGCAGTCGAGGATGACGGCAAGGCGGTCGGCTTTGGTGGGTTCGAGCTCTATGGCGAGGACGCGCTGCTGCGCTCCGTCGTGGTGCTCCCACAGTATCGCGGTCAGGGGAAGGGCCGCGATGTAACCGAGGCAATACTCGCCCGCGCCTATAGCGCGGGTGCCCGGCAGGCCTGGCTGCTGACCACGACGGCCGAAGGTTTTTTCGAGCGCGACGGGTTTGCGCGGGTGCCCCGCGCAAGCGCGCCGGAATCGATCCTGAGCACGAAGCAGACCACGACGATTTGCACGAGTGCGACCATGCTGACGCGTCCTTTGAGGCCGCATGCGTGATGCTCTCCGCCGTCTGGTTGCAGAGGGAATAGGAACCTGCCTGCTAGTCGCCGCGGTGGTGGGCTCCGGCATCATGGCGCAGAACCTCACGCCGGATTCCGTGCTCGCCCTTCTCGCCAATACGATTGCGACGGGTGCGGCGCTGGTCGTCCTGATCTCGATATTCGGCCCGATCTCCGGTGCGCAGTTCAATCCCGCCGTGACGCTGGTATTCGCATTGCGCCGCGAGCTCGCGTTGCGCGAGGCGCTTCTCTACATCGTCGCGCAGATTGCAGGCGGCATTGCAGGCACGATGCTCTCGCACGCAATGTTCGGGCTTCCGATCATCGAGGCGTCGCCGCAGGTGCGGACAGGTGGAAGCCAGTGGTTCTCCGAAGCAGTTGCTGCCTTCGGCCTTGTGATGGTGATCCTGGGCAGTATGCGCCGCATCGACACCGTGCCCAGACTGGTCGGGCTCTACATCGTGGCCGCCTATTGGTTCACGGCGTCGACCTCCTTCGCCAATCCCGCAGTGACCATTGCGCGTGCCCTGACCGATACCTTCTCCGGCATCCGTCCCCAGGACGTGCCCGAGTTTGTGATTGCGCAGATTGTGGGCGCAGTTTGTGCGTGGGCGCTGGCCGGATGGTTGTTTGGAAACCCGCCGCGAGCGGCGACTTCGCTCCATGCGCAACGAAGGACGTAGAACTCCAGACGTAGCTATACCTTTCAAGGTATTAGCCGATCTGGGATGAAAAATAGGATGGCGCGCCCGGAGCGATTCGAACGCCCGACCCCCAGATTCGTAGTCTGGTGCTCTATCCAGCTGAGCTACGGGCGCGCAGCTTTTCGCGGCCGCCGGCCGCAAAAGCGCGCCACCCATACAAAAGCCTCCCCGGCT
>CAYRZM010000223.1:0-8206 GCA_964428685.1 uncultured Devosia sp.
CGTAGAGCGTGAGCGCGGCGACCGAAGCGGCGGTCATCGCCTCCATCTCGACGCCGGTGCGGTCTTCGGTCTCGACCGTCGCGAGGATGGTGATTTCCGATCCCCCCGCGGTGATTTCGACGTCGACCCTGTTGAGCGCGATCGGGTGGCAGAGCGGGATCAGCTCGCTCGTCTTCTTGGCCGCCATGATCCCCGCGATGCGCGCCACCGCCAGCGCGTCGCCTTTCTTCAGCGTTCCGCCGGCGATCGCTTCGATTGTTTCCGGGCGCGCTTCCAGCGTTGCGCGGGCGATGGCCCGCCGCACCGTCACCGCCTTGCCGCCGACGTCGACGATATGGGCTTCGCCGCGGGCGTTGAGGTGGGTGAGCTTTTGGCTCACGGCCGCCCCTTGTCGCCCCAGAGCAGGCGTTGCGTTGCGCGGGTGACGTCGTCCTGGCGCATCAGGCTTTCGCCGACGAGGAAGGTCCCGATCTTCGCTTTTTCGGACAGCCGCACGAGGTCGGCATGCGTGCCCAGACCACTCTCGGCGACCAAGTGCGTGCTGGAGGGCACGCCGCCGGCGAGGTCGATCGAGGTCTGGAGCGTCGTTTCAAACGTGCGGAGGTTGCGGTTGTTGATGCCGATGAATTCGGCATCAAGCGCCACGGCCCGATCCATCTCGATCTGGTCGTGGACCTCAACGAGCGCGTCCATCCGCCACTCCGCGGCGGCATCGAGCAGATAGCGCGCCGTGTCGTCGCCGACGGCGGCGAGGATGATGAGGATGCAGTCGGCACCCCAGGCGCGCGCTTCCGCCACCTGGTAGGTCTCGAACATGAAGTCCTTGCGCAGCACCGGCAGCTGCGTCGCGCCGCGGGCTTCGATCAGGTAGTTCGGCGCGCCCTGAAAGCTCGGGCGGTCGGTGAGCACGGACAGGCAGGTGGCGCCGCCCAGCTCGTAGGCGCGCGCGATGCCGGAGGGGTCGAAATCCGGCCGGATCAGGCCCTTGCTTGGACTGGCCTTCTTGACCTCGGCGATCAGCGCGAATTCGCCGGCCGCGCGCTTCTTCTTGAGGGCCGAGAGGAAGCGGCGAACGGGCGGGGCGTCGTGCGCCTCCGCCACCACCTCGTCCCAGGGACGGAGTGATTTGGCGGCGGCGATTTCCTCGCGCTTGTAGGTTTCGATGCGGGAGAGGATGTCGGACATGGTCAGCGCAGGATTTCGATGAGCAGGACCCAGCCGTTCTGGAGGGTGGCGAGGAAGGTCGTGATCACCCCGATGGCGATCCAGTAGAGGCCGGCGTCGTTGCTGCCGATCAGCAGCACGCCGCCGATAAGGTTCGGCAGAAAGGCGAACGCTGCCGTCACGAATGGAATGACGATCCAGCCGAGCGGATCGTTCGGCTTGCGGTGCCGCGCGGTGAGCATCGCCTCGCGCACGGCCGTCGCCGCGATGACGAGCCCGGCGGCGAGCGCCTCCCATCCGAACCAGGTGTGCGGCTGGCCGGGAATGAGGCCCAGTCCGGCAATGACGAGCGCCGCCGCGATCATCGCGAGCGTCTGGAAGGCGCGGCCGGGCAGGCTGGGGAAGTTCAGGATGCGCTCGATGTTGATCGAGATGGCGACGAACAGCAGCCCGGCGAGGGCGGCGGCGGCGCCGACTTCCGCAACGTAGAAATCGGTCCAGCCTTCCATCGCGCCCTCAGGAGTTGGAGACCGAGATGAGCCGGTCGAGCGTCTGCTTGGCGCGCCCGCTGTCGATTTCGCGGGCCGCGAGCTCGGCGCCGAGCTTCAGCGTATCGGCGCGGCCGGCGACGATGAACGCCGCCGCCGCGTTGAGCAGCACGACATCGCGGTAGGGGTCCTTGCTGCCCTCGAGCAGCGAGCGCAGCCGGCCGGCATTGTAGGCCGGCTCGGCGCCCTTGAGGTCGGCGAGCGTCGCGCGCTTGAGGCCGGCATCCTCCGGCGTCACCTCGAAGCTCGTGAGGTTGCCGCCCTTGATCGAGGCGACGAGGCTGGGGCCGGTGGTCGAGAGCTCGTCGAGGCCACTGTCGCCATGCACCACCCAGGCCGAGACAGCGCGGTTGGCGAGGAGGGCCGCCGCCACCGGCTCCACCCAGCTGCGCGCGTAGACACCCAGCAGGTAGCGCCGAGCGCCCGCTGGATTCGACTGCGGGCCCAGCAGATTGAACATCGTCCGCGTGCCGAGTTCCGTGCGTGTCGGGCCGACATGCTTCATGGCCGGGTGATGCGCCGGCGCAAACATGAAGCCGATGCCCGCGGTCTTGATGCAGCGCGCGATCTGCTCGGGCGTGAGGTCGATCTTGACCCCGAGCGCCTGCAGCACGTCCGAGGCGCCCGACTTGCTCGAGAGCGCCCGGTTGCCGTGCTTGGCGACCGGGATGCCGGCGGCCGCCACCACGAGTGCCGTCGCCGTCGAGATGTTGAGCGTCTCGGCGCCGTCGCCGCCCGTGCCGACGATGTCGACGACATCCTCGGAGGCTTCGACCGGCACCATCTTTTCGCGCATGATCGAAACCGCGGCCGCGATCTCGCCGACGCTTTCGCCCTTGACCCTCAGCCCCATCAGGAACGCGCCGATCTGGCTCGGCGTCGCCTCGCCCGACATGATGACGGTCATCACGTCGCGCATTTCCTGGCCGGTCAGGTCCTGCCGCGAGGCGATCTTGCCGAGGGCGCCCTTGATGTCCATCACGCGGCCTTCCTGAGGCCGAAGTCGCGCGTGATGTTGAGGAAGTTCTGGAGCAGGGCGTGCCCGTTCTCGCTGGCGATGCTCTCGGGATGGAACTGCACGCCGTGGAGCGGATACGCCTTGTGCTGCAGGCCCATGATCAGCCCGTCGTCGGTCGAGGCCGTGATCTCGAGGTCTTTGCGCAGCGTGTCGCGCTTGACGATGAGCGAGTGGTAGCGCGTCGCCTCGAAGCCCGAATTGAGGCCGCGGAAGAGGCCTTTGCCGGTGTGGTTGATCTTGCTGGTCTTGCCGTGCATCAGCTCCGGCGCGCGGATCACGTCGCCGCCCAGCGCCTGGCCGATGGCCTGATGGCCGAGGCAGACGCCGAGGATCGGGGTGTCGGCCTTGAAGCGGTCGATCAGGCTGAGGCAGATGCCCGCCTCGTTCGGGGTGCAGGGGCCAGGCGAAAGCACGATCCCCTCGGGCGCCATCCCCGCAATCTCGTCGAGGCCGATCTTGTCGTTGCGGTAGACGACCGGCTCCGCCCCCAGCTCCCCGAGGAAATGGACGAGGTTGTAGGTAAAGCTGTCGTAGTTATCGATGACGAGGAGGCGCATGCGGGTTTCCAGCTCAGCTAGGTTCTAACCACCGGGTCATTCCCGCGAAAGCGGGAATCTCAGTTTCAGTCCCAGCGGCGCCATCGGAAAGCAAAGAATCCCACTGTCGCAGGAACGGCTTCGGGGATCGTGCGCGCCGGGCGTCTCACTGGCCGATCCTCGCTTCGCCGGCGTATCTCAGGGCCTCTTCCGCAGCGCTGAACAGGGCGCGGGCCTTGTTCTCGCATTCGAGCTGTTCGAGCTCAGGCTTGCTGTCGGCCACGATCCCGGCGCCGGCCTGCACGTAGATCTTGCCGTCCGAGACGATCGCGGTGCGCAGCACGATGCAGGTGTCCATCGTGCCGTCGGCGCCAAAGTAGCCGACGCAGCCGCCGTAGATGCCGCGGCGGGCCTTCTCCAGCTCGTCGATGATCTCCATCGCGCGCACCTTGGGGGCTCCCGACACGGTGCCGGCGGGAAAGCCGGCGGCGAGCGCATCGACGAAATCCTTGTCCGGCGACAAGTCGCCGACGACGTTGGAGACGATGTGCATGACGTGGGAATAGTATTCGAGGAAGAACTTGTCGGTGACCTTCACCGTGCCGATCCTGGCGACCCGGCCGACGTCGTTCCGCCCGAGGTCGAGGAGCATCAGGTGCTCCGCCAGCTCCTTGGGGTCGCTCAGCAGCTCGTCCGCCAGTTCCTTGTCGCGCGTCGGCGTCGCGCCGCGCTTGCGCGTGCCGGCGATGGGGCGGATCGTCACCTGGCCCTTTTCGACCTTCACGAGGATTTCGGGGCTCGAGCCGACCACCGCAAAGCCCTCGAAATCGAGAAGATACATGTAGGGCGAGGGATTGGTGCGCCTCAGCGCGCGGTAGAGCGCGGTCGGCGGCAGCGTGAACTCGGCCTCGAAGCGCTGGCTCAGCACCACCTGGAAGATGTCGCCGGCCCGGATGTACTCCTTCGCCCGCTCGACCATGCCGGCGTATTCGGCCTTGCTGGTGTTGGAGGTGACGTCGATCCCCTGCAGGTCCGGCAGCGCCGCCGAGTAGGGCAGGGTCCGGCTCAGCCGGGCGCTTGCGGCATCGATCCGCCCGTGCGCGCCTTCCCAGGCCTGCCGCGCCGTCACGCCGTCGCGCACATAGACGGGCGCCGTAAGATAGAGTTCGTCCTTGAGCGTGTCGAAGATCGCCAGCACCGACGGGCGCATCAGCAGCGCGTCGGGGAAACCGAGGCCGCGATCGTGCCGGTCCGGCAGCACCTCCATCAGCCGGACCATGTCGTAGCCGAGGTAACCGTAAATGCCCGCCGCGGTGGAGGGCAGGCCCTCGGGCACATCGGCCTGGCTCTCGGCGACGAGCGCGCGCAGCGCCTCGAGCGGTCCCTGGCCGAGGGCGGCGAATTCGTCCGGATTGACGGCGGCGTTTCGGTTGATGGTCGCCTTGCCGGCGGCGACGCGGAGGATGACGTCGGGATCGAACCCGATCATCGAGTACCGGCCACGGGTCGCGCCGTCCTGCACGCTTTCGAGCAGGAAGGTGTTCTTGCGGCCCTCGCTGAGCTTCAGATACGCGCCGACCGGCGTCTCGAGATCGGCGACGACGCGGCGGAAGACGATCTGGGCCCGCCCAGCGTCATAGGCCTTGGCAAAGGTCTCGAAACTGTCGCCCGCCATCGCATCACTGCGCCGTTTGATCAAGGTTGAGGATCTGGCTCAACGCTTGCTGATTGAGGTGGATGCCGTAGTCGTCGCGCAGGCCCGCGATGAACTGCGCGTTGAGCGAGCCGCGGATCGAGTTGGTCATGAAGCTCGTGACATTGGCGTCGGCGGCCTGCGTCGGCGCCGTGCTGTCGGTCACGTGGAAGACAAGATACTCGCCGTCCTTGTCGACCACCCAGCCGTGCCCGTCCGGGCCCGTCTGGAAGATGTTGGTGGCGACCGCCGAGTTCAGCACGCTGGTGTTGTCGCCGTCGCGCGTGATGGGGGCGCTCACCGTCGCGAACTGGTTCCGCTCGGTGGCGACGTCCTGGAAGGTCTTGCCGGCGTCGAGCTCGGCCATGATCGACTTCACCTCGGCCTGGAGCGCGTCGTCGGTCTTGGAGTTGGTCCAGGCCGTGACGAGGGCGTCGTGCACCTCGGCGACGGTCTGGTCGCGCGCCGGATCGACCTTGGTGAGATCGAACCAGGCGTTGGCGCTCGCGCCGAAGTTGATGGTCGGCGCCAGCTTGCCGGCGGTCGCGGCGAAGATGCCGCTGGCGATCTTGGCGCGATCCGTCTCGGCGAGCCCCGGCACCGCCGAAAGCTCGGCGCCGTCCGCGGTCAGGGCGACCGTCTCGACGGGCAGCTTGTAGCGGGCCGCGATGTCCTTGAGCGGCTTGAACGCGGCACGCAATTCTTCGATCTGGTCCTGAAGGTCGGCATAGGCGGCCTTGGCCTTGTCGGTCGCGAGGCGCTTGGCGATGTCGGCCTTGGCGTCCTCGTAGCTCGTCTGGCCGCCCGCCTGGATCTCCGTGACCCCGACAGCGCGCTTGCCGCCGATCCCGGGGATGATCACGAAGTCGCCGACCTTGGCGAGACTGAAGGCGGCATCGGCGAGAGCGGTGTCGCTCACCTCGGACTTGGCGAGGAGCCCGAGGTCCGTCGGCGTCACTTTCGCCGCGGCGACGGCATCGGCCATGGCGGTCCCGGCCTTGAGATCATCCTCGAAGGTCTTGTCGACCGCCGGATCGGTGAGCGGCACCTGGACGATGTGGCGCTTCTCGATCTTGACCAGGGAGTCCTTGGTCCGGTCGTACTCGGCTTTGATCTCGTCCTCGGTGGGCTGGTACTGCGCCGAAAGCACGTCCGGGTTGAGATAGACCACGTCCACCGTGCGGGTTTCCTTGGTGCGGAAATCGGCCTGGTGCGCGGTGAGGTAGGCCTGGAGATCGGCATCCGTTGGCGTGCCGACGTCGGGAACGTTGGTCTGGTTGAGGGTGAAGTATTCAACCGTGCGTGTCGTCGCGTGGTAGCGGTTGAAGAGGTCGAGTGCCGCCGGCGGGATCGGCGCCGCGCCGAAGAGGCCGGTCGCCAGCTGCTCGCGCCGCGCGCCCTTGGTCTCGAGGTCGAAGAACTGGGCTTCGGTGAAGCCGTTCTGGTCGAGTGTCTGGTCGAGCACCGAGCGGTCGAAGGTGCCGAGGACGCCGAAGAAATTGGGGTCGGAGCGGATCATCTCGGCGAGTTTGGCGTCCGAGACGCCGATGCCGTATTTGCGCGCCAGCTGGTCGGCCGCCGCGTTGTTGGCGAGCTGGGCGATGACCGCCGACGGAATGCCGAGTTGCACCGCCTGGGCGTTGGTCGGCTGCTGGCCGGTCTGGCGGGCATAGTCGTTGAGCTGCGCCTGGTAGGCGCGCTGGAAATCCTGGGTCGAGATGTCTTCGTCGCCGACGCGCGCGATGGTCGTGCTGCCGAGGTCGAGGATGACGTTGGAAATGCCGAAGCCGGCCAGGCCGATCAGCAGGACGCCGCCCAGGATCTTGCCCCACAGCGTTGAGGCAAACTGGCGCAGGAAATTGAGCATGGGCGGCGAATTCCGGGCGGTGACGTTAGGGCCAAGAGGGGTTATGGCAAACGCCCCTGCCGCGCAAGAGCAAGGAGTTCGGCCAAGTGGCTCAGACCATTACGCCTCTGATCGCCGGAAACTGGAAGATGAACGGCACCCGCGCCTCGCTGGCGGAGGTCGAAAAGCTTGCCGCCGTGCTGGCGGCGGGCGAGCCGCCTCGGGGCACGGTGGCGCTCTGCCCGCCGGCCACGCTCCTCGGACCGATGAACCGCATCGCCGCGCCGGCGGGGATCGTCCTTGGCGGGCAGGACTGCTCGCCCGATGCCGCCGGCGCCCATACCGGCGATATTGCCGCGGCCATGCTGGCCGATGGCGGGGCGCAGATGGTGATCGTCGGCCACTCCGAGCGGCGGACGGCGCACGGCGAAACCGACGATCTCGTGCGCCGCAAGGCGCTCGCGGCGCTGGCCGCCGGCCTTACCCCCATCATCTGCGTCGGCGAAACCGCTGCGGAGCGGAGCGCGGGGCAGGCGGCCTCGATCGTTTCGCGCCAGGTTTCGGCTTCGGTGCCGGACCTGCCCGACGCGGATGTGGTGATCGCCTATGAGCCGGTCTGGGCCATCGGGACCGGCCTGACCCCCAGCCTCGACGACATCGCCGAAATGCACAAACGCCTGCGGGATCAACTGGTTGAACGCTTCGGCGAACGCGGCGCGGCGATCCGGCTGCTTTATGGCGGCTCGGTCAACCCCAAGAACGCCAAGGCGATTCTGGCCGTGCCCGAGGTCAATGGCGCCCTCGTCGGCGGGGCCAGTCTCTTGGCGGACGACTTCGCCGCCATTATCTGGGCGCTGTAGCTCCGCGAACGGGCCAAACTATCGGCGCAAGCGGCTGGCAATTCCCACGTCCGGCGTGTATGAGGCGCGCCGACCTGACCGGCGAGCGCGCCGGATTTCGACCGAGAAAGACCGCCCCCCGATGGAAGGCATCCAGAACGTCCTGCTTGTCGCGTACCTGTTGATCGTGCTCGCGCTGATCGCGGTGATCCTGCTGCAGCGGTCGGAAGGCGGCGGGCTCGGCATGGGCGGCAACGCCGGCGGCCTGATGACCGTGCGCGGGCAGGCGAACCTCCTGACCCGCACCACAGCGGTGCTGGCGGCGCTGTTCTTTGCGACGGCCATTGCGCTCACCATCCTCAGCTCGCTCAACCGTGGCACCAGCAACATTCTCGACACCGCCGAATCCGGGGCGTCGGCGCCGTCCAACGTGCTCGACGCCCTGAGCCAGATGCAGAATGCCGGCTTGCCCTCGACGGCTCCCGCCTCGAGTGCGGCTCCGGCTCCCGCTGCCGCCTCCACGGCGCCGGCGGCCGCCTCGGCCTCGGCCTCGACCGATCCG
>CAYRZM010000224.1:0-1830 GCA_964428685.1 uncultured Devosia sp.
CTGCGGGTCGTAGAGTGGGGCGAAATGGATGTCCGCCGCGACCCGCTCGTTGGCGACGACCAGCTCATAGGTGCCGGTCGCCGGCTCGGGATGGCGGACATAGCCGAGGCCGATCGGCTTGCCAATGGTGTAGCCGTATCCGCCCGAAGTGAGGTAGCCGGCGAACTCGCCGTTGCGGAGGATGGTTTCGCGGCCGAGTAGAACGGCGTCCTCGCGCTCGGTGGTGAATGTCGCGAGGTGCTTGCGTAATGGCTTGCCCTGTGCGGCAGCGAGGGCGTCACGGCCGATGAAGGAGGTGTCGGACTTGAGCTTGACGGCCCAGCCGAGCCCGGCCTCGAACGGCGTGTCGTTGGGCGTGATGTCGCTGCCCCAGGCGCGGTAGCCCTTCTCGAGCCGCAGGGACTCGAGAGCGCGGTAGCCGACCGGGCGCAGGCCGTGCAGCGCGCCGGCCGATAGCAGCGCGTCGAACACTTCGCCGGTTGCCGCCAGTGGAACATGCAACTCCCAGCCAAGCTCGCCGACATAGGTGACGCGCAGGGCGCGCACCTCGTGACCGGCGATGGGCAAAAGGCGGACATGACCGAAGGGGAATCCCCCGTTGCTGACGTCGGCACTGGTGACGGACTCAAGAACATCGCGGGCGCGTGGACCCATGAGCACCAGGGTGCCGAACGTCTCGGTCACGTCGCGGATGGTTGCGTCGGACCCACCCGGAAGATGGTCTTCGATCCAAGCCAGATCGTGCGTGCGGAAGCCGGTGCCGGTCACGATATAGAACCGGTCTTCAGCGATCCGGGCGATGGTCAGGTCGCATTCGATGCCGCCGCGCGTGTTGAGCATCTGCGTGTAGGTGAGCCGACCGACGGGCTTGTCGATGTTGTTTGCGGCGATCCGATTGAGGGCCGAGGCAGCGTCCTTGCCGGCGACTTCGTACTTGGCAAAGGACGACTGGTCGAACAGGCCGACCTTCTCGCGCACCAAACGATGCTCGTCGCCCACCAGACCGAACCAGTTCTGCCGGCCCATCGCATAGACGTCGCGCGCTTCCGTGCCGGGGGGCGCAAACCAGTTGGGACGCTCCCACCCCAGCTTCGATCCGAAGACTGCGCCGCGGGCTTTCAGGCGCTCATAGAGCGGGGAGACGATCCGGTTGCGTCCGGACTCGTATTCCTCATGCGGGAAGGCGACGGTGTAGTGTTTGCCGTAGGCTTCGAGCGTGCGCTCCTTGACCCACTCGCGGTCCCGGTGGAGCGCCGAGAAGCGGCGGATGTCGACGACCCAGAGGTCAAGTGGCGCTTCGCCCGTCATGGCCCATTCCGCAAGGGCCCAGCCAGCGCCGCCGGCGGAGGCGATGCCGAAGGCGTTGAAGCCGGCGCCGACATACATATTGGCGCATTCGGGGGCCGCTCCGAGAATGAAATTGCCGTCCGGCGTGAAGCTTTCGGGGCCGTTGATCATCTGCCGGATGCCGGCGGTCTCGAGGGCCGGGACGCGGGCCATCGCCTGTTCGAGATGCTGGCCAAAGTGGTCCCAGTCGTCGTCGAACAGCTGGAACTCGAAGGGCCGCGGAATGTCGCCGGTGGTCCAGGCGATGGGGTCGGGCTCGTAGCCGCCCATGACGAGGCCGCCGACCTCTTCCTTGAAATAGGTGCGGCGATCCGGATCGCGAATGGTCGCAAGATCGGGGGTGAGGCCTTCGATCTTTTCCGTGACGATGTACTGGTGCTTGACCGGCTGCAGCGGCACGTTGATGCCGGCCATCGCGCCGATCTCGCGGGCCCACTGGCCGCCGCAATTGACGACGGTCTCGCAGGCGATCGGGCCATCGGT
>CAYRZM010000225.1:0-9860 GCA_964428685.1 uncultured Devosia sp.
CCGAGCCGCTCGCGCGCGAGCGCTCTGGCGCGCCGCCAGGAGATGAGCCCCAGGTGCCGCGGCTCGCGATCGAGGGTCACGTTCTTGACCACCGAGAGGGTCGGAACGAGGTTGACCTCCTGATAGACCGTGCTGATGCCGTGGCGGCGGGCATCGGCGGTGTTGGCGAACGTCACCGGCTTGCCGTCGAGCCGGATCTCGCCGGCATCGGGCCGCTGAGCGCCGGTCATGATCTTGATGAGGGTGGACTTGCCCGCGCCGTTCTCGCCGAGCAGGGCGTGCACCTCGCCCGGATAGAGCCGGAAATCGACGCCGTCGAGCGCCCGCATTCCGGCGAACGACTTGCTCAGCCCGCTGAGCTCCACCCGTGCATTGCTGGCTTCGGTCACGCCTTCCCCCACGGCCGCCAAGTGTCTGGCGGAGGCCGCCGCCAAGTCAACCGCGGCGGGCCGGAAAAGAGGCGCCCGGCGAAATCATGCCGGGCGCTCCAAGTTTGATCGCCGGGAGGGCGTCAGGTGCCGGGCGTTGCCGCCGCGTGGAGGTCGGACGGGATCACCACCCACTTGTCGGGCGCCTGCTTGTCCTGCAGGTACTTGAGCACGACCGGGTAGATGTACTTGCCGATGGCGGAGCGGAGCTCGACCGAGGCGTTGGCCTCGCCGGCGGCCAGCGCGTCCTTCATGGCCGGCACGTAGTCCACCGAGACCATCAGGAAGTCCTTGCCCGGGTTGAGCCCGGCTTCCTTCATCGCCTGGATGGCGCCCAGCTGCATGTTGTCGTTGTGCGCGAACACGCCGCAGATGCCCTTGAGGTTGTCGGTCGACTTGATGAAGGCTTCCATCACCTTCTTGCCGCCGTCCGTGGTGAAGTCGCCGTCCTGCGATTTGACGATCTTCATGTTCGGGAACTGCGAGATGATCGACACGAAACCCTTGTTGCGCTCGATGGCGGGCGCCGCGCCGGTCGTGCCCTGCAGCTCGACGATGTTGCAGTTGCCCTTGCTGGCCTGCGCCATCCAGGCGCCGGCGAGCTTGCCCTCGAGATTGAAGTCGGCCGAGATGCGCGACACGTAGAGCGACTTGTCCTGGACGTCGACGTCGCGGTCGACGAGGAACACCGGGATGTTGGCGTCCTTGGCTTCCTTGAGCACCTGGTCCCAGCCGGTGACCACGACCGGCGCGATGATGATGGCGTCGACGCCCTGGGCGATGAACGAGCGGACCGCCTTGAGCTGGTCCTCTTCCTTGCCCTGCGCATCGGCGAACTTGAGATCGATGCCTTCCTTGGTCGCCTCGTCCTGCATGTCCTTGGAGAACGCCGGGCGCCAGTCGCCCTCGTCGCCGACCTGCGAGAAGCCGATGGTGACCGCGATCGCCGACGTGGCGGTGAACAGGATCGACCCGGCCAGCGCCGCGGCGCCGACCCACTTCAAATGCTTCATCAATTCCTCCCAATGTGGGCCCGATCCCTCACTTTGGTGAACCGGCCTCCGGGCCCAGACGGCGGCTCCCGCATCTCATGTGGATGCGCCATTAGTCATACAATCATACTATATGCATTCGCAAGACGGAAAAGCGAAGGCCGCCCTCGCACGGGGCGAGGACGGCCTGAATGGGGGTCGGCGGCGCTGCGCGGCGCGGAGGCTCAGCTCCAGGTGCGGTCCCAGCTCCAGTCGTCGTTCCAGCGGTCGGTCGGCTGCCAGATGCCCGTGACGCCCGGTTGCATATGCTGCTTCAGCAGCTCGTCGTTGAGATTCTCGATACCGAGGCCGGGCGTGTCGGGCACGGTGATGAACCCGTCCTTGACCAGCGGCTTCGGCAGCCCGACGGCGATGTCGTCCCACCAGTCGACATCGGCAGAATGGTATTCCAGCGCCATGAAGTTCTCGGTCGCGGTCGCCACATGCGCCGCGGCCATGGCGGCGATCGGACTCTCGGCCATGTGGATGGCCATGGCGACGCCGTGGTCCTGCGCCATGTCGCCGATCTTCTTGGTCTCGAGGATGCCCCCGCTGGTGAGGAGATCGGGATGGATCACCGAGATCCCGGCCTTGAGCAGCGGCTCGAAGCCTTCCTTGAGGTAGATGTCCTCGCCGGTGCAGATCGGCACGGTGGTGGCGCGCTGCAGCTCGGCATACTGCTCGGTGTATTGCCAGGGAATCACATCCTCGAGCCACGCCGGCACGTATTTTTCGATTCGCTGCGCGAGGCGAATGCCGTTCTGGAGCGAGATGTGGCCGACATGGTCGATGGCGAGTGGGATGTCGTAGCCGATGACCTCGCGCACCTCGTGGATGTACTGCTCGAGCAGGTCGATGCCCTTGTCGGTGAAATGCAGCCCGCTGAACGGATGGCGGACGTTCTGCACGTCATAGGCGGCATTGCGCGCGCGGCGCTCCTCGAGCGTCTTGGCCTGGCCGCGCGGCGAATGCGCCCGGTAGCCCTCGAGGGTGCCGGCGGGCGCCACCACGGCGCCCGGGATGTCGGCGATCTGCATGAGGCCGAGATCCATCTTGAGGAAGGTGAAGCCCCGCTTCATCCGTTCCTTGAGCCGCTTGCCGGTTTCGGTGCCGCTCGGCTTTTCGGCGTCGGTGTCGCAATAGATGCGGACCTTGTCGCGGAACTTGCCGCCCAGCATCTGGTAGACGGGCACGCCATAGGCCTTGCCGGCGAGGTCCCAGAGCGCAAGCTCCACCGCCGACACGCCGCCGCCCTGCCGGCCGTGGCCGCCGAACTGCTTGATGCGCCGGAACAGCCGGTCGATGTCGCAGGGGTTTTCGCCCAGGAGCCGGCTCTTGAGCATCAGCGCATAGGTAGCGCTCGCCCCGTCGCGCACCTCGCCCAGCCCGACGAGGCCCTGGTTGGTGTAAATCTTCAGCAGCGCCGAGGTGAACGGCGCGCCGACGATTTCGGCGACCCGCATGTCGGTGATGCGAAGCTCGGACGGCTTCGAGCTGGTGTTGATCCGGCCGAGGGCCGCTTCTGGGCTGTTAGTGGTCATGACGAATCCAACGGTGAGCATTGCCGGCCGGCTGGCGGCCGATCCTGCTATCGCATCTTTGGGCGCATCGGGGCACCCCGGAGGCCCGAAAATCGTGGGCCGGCGGCCGCGGTGGGCCAGCGCAAAAGGAAGCGGTGCGAAGACGGCCCGAAGGGGCTAGTCGTTCACGAACGACGCCTGTTCGGGGGTCGGCGGCTGCTGCTGCACGGTCCGGTCGGCGTCCCAGTGCCCGCCGATGCGGACCGCGAGATAGATGATCCAGCGCTTGAACCAGCCCACGCCGCGATCTTCCATCGCTTCGCGCAGGATCTGGTCGCATTCGCGGCGCGTGTAGGGCTGCGGACGGGTGATGCCTTCGGGATTCGCGGGCTTGGCCCAGAGCACGCCGGTGCCGCGGGTGGCATAGAGATAGTCGTGGATAATCGCGGCCTTCGCCCATGGCCCATCGGGCGGCAGGAGAATCCAGCCCCAGCGCGGGATGGAGGCGAGATCGGTGGGAAAGCCGCGCGGCACGGTGATCGAGTATTGCCGGTCGCCCGGCCGGTAGGTGAGGGTCCGGGCCACGCCCCAAAGGCTCCGTCCGCCGCGGAGCGCCGGCCAAGACTTGTCGTCGAGCAGCACGAGATAGAGCTTCCCCTTCCCCGGCCCGAACCGGCTGCCGCCCTGCGGCTGGCCGCCTGCCGAAAGGGGGCCTGCACGATCCGACGACATCATGGGACCTCCCGACACGCGGCGTCACGGCAACCAGAAGCGCAATTGCCGGTCGGTGCAAGTCGTCCAGATACGAATGCCCCCCGGCGGCGGCGTGCGGGAAACAAAGAGGCCCTGTTTACGGTCAATCCTCCGGCCGGGCCGGATGAAAGGCCGGCAGGTCCCACCGTTCGCGTGAACTCAGCGAGGCAAAGGGGTCGCTGGGCGCCTCGCACGCGACGAACCAGTCGCGATGGAACGCGGCGAGCCGGACGCGGATGGCGCGAACCAGGCGGACGACGGGGGGCGTGACCGTGGCGGCCGGGGTGTGATCGAGAGCGAGGGTCATTTGGATCTCCTGTCGGTTGGCGACGGGAGCAGGCTCGCTCAGGGACCCGATTTGTGTCCCAAGGGGACGCCAAATAATCGGCAAAAAGCGCCGCTGGGCGTCACTCGGGCAGACCGGCCTTGCGGAGGCCGTCGACGAAAATCCGGTACCGGGTTTCGTACCTCGGCTCGGTCCGTGCGAAATGCGACAGGCGATGCGATGGCGCCAGCGTCAGCAGCCGGTTGACGGCATCGGCAGCATCGGCGGCTCGGCCGAGGTGTCCGTATGCCGAGGCGAGGTTCCAGTATGTGGCAGGCCATTGCGCGTTGACCGCGAGACTGCGCTGGGCCCACGTGGCGGCCTCCTCGTAGTCGCCCATCAGCAGATGAGAGAGGCTAAGGCCCTCCAGGACTTCATAAGTCATGATGGACGCGGGCGAGATCTCGAGCGATCTCATGAACATCTGCCGCCCGAGCTCGAGGTCTCCGACAAACACATTGCCGAAGGCGTAGCCGCGCATCACCATGGCGTTGTTCGGATTTGCCGCGTACGCATCCCGCAGCATCTCGAGGCCCCGCTGGCGTTCGCCGCCCACGAGGATGAGGGGGACCGCAGAGATTGCCATGACCTGTGGGTCGTCGTGGCCTTCCTCGGCGGCAGAATTTGCGAGCTCAAGCGACCGGGCGCGTTCCGCGTTGCTCAATCCGGTCCCAAAGGTCTCCTGGCGTTCGTACGCCCAGGCGGCCTGAGCGAGGCCGGCTGCGAAGTGCGGATCGAGTTTCACGCACTCTTCGAGCAGCCCAATAGCCTCCGACCGCGCACTCGGGTCACCGATCGTTCGAAACAGCGACAGTGCCCGCAGGTAGAGGTCATAAGCATCAAGATTGTCCGGGCGCTTGCGGTGGGCGCGCTCGATTTCGGCACGGCTGATTGCCGGCGCGACGAGACCGGCAACGGACTCGGCGATCCGGTCCTCGAAGTCGAACACGTCGGAAATCGTGCCGCCGAACCGCTTCGCCCAGAGTTCCAGACCGCTTGTGCCGTCAAGCAGATGAACGCTGATGCGAAAGCGCTCGCCGGCCCGCTGGGCCGTGCAGCGCAGAAGATAGCGCACGCCAAGTCTCGCCGCGACCGCCTGGACGCTGGCCTCTTGCGGCTGCCCTCCCGATCCAGACTGCGGCGCGGCGACAGCAAACTCCCTGAATCGGGAAAGCGCCGCGACGATCCCATCGACGACGCCATGGGCAAAATAGTCCGACGACGCATCGGCCAGCCGATCGGATTGCCAGACACCCAGCACCGGACGCAGCGGCTCGATGGTGATGGCAGCGGTCGTTCTGCCGCGGAGGAATCGATACCCGAACCGCGGAACGGTTGCGATCCAGTCGGCACCGCTCTCGTTTTGACCAAGGACCTTCCGCAGAGCCGCGATCTGAACGGAAAGGTTGGCCTCATCGACGATCTGGTTTGGCCAGCCGGCGGACAGCAGGTTGTCCTTGGACAACGGGTTGCCGTCGGCCTCTATGAGCGCCGTCAAAAGTGCAGCTGCCCGTTTTCCGATGTTCAGCGGTTCGCCGTCCCGAAACAGCGTCCCCGAGCCCTCCTCGAGGCGGAACCTGCCGAACGTATGGCGAGCATCGGACATGGGGTCTTCTAGCGGAAGGCCAACGGCCGACGCTATGCCCCCGACTTTCCCGCTGGACAAAAAGCGAAAGCCCGGGCTTCCCCGGGCTCGCATTTCGTTCGCTCATCTCAGGAATTTTGGAGCGGGCGAAGGGATTCGAACCCTCGACCCTAACCTTGGCAAGGTTATGCTCTACCCCTGAGCTACACCCGCACTCCAAGCTTCGGCGGGCCGTCAAATCTTGGCTTTGCCGCAGCGCGGGCCTATATGCCCAATCGACCACCCCTTTGCAACCCTAAACTCCCGGACCCGCGGCGCCAGCGCCGCCCCGCGGAGTCAAAGGGTTAAGAGCCGCCGAGGACCTCTCGTGAACGTCAACATTTCCGCCCAGCCCGCCGCCAGCACCCCACCCGTCGCGCTGGTCAAGGATTCGACCGACCGTGCCTTCAAGGCCGACGTGATCGACGCCTCGCTCGAAGCGCCGGTGCTGGTCGATTTCTGGGCTCCCTGGTGCGGCCCATGCCGGACGCTGAGCCCCACCATCGAGAAGGTGGTGAAGGAAAAGGCCGGCAAGATCCGGCTGGTCAAGATCAACATCGACGAGAACCCGTCCATCGCCGGCCAACTTGGCGTGCAGTCGATCCCGGCCGTCTTCGCCTTTGCCGGCGGCCGCCCGGTCGACGCCTTCATCGGCGCCTATCCCGAGAGCGAAGTGCGCAAGTTCGCCGACAAGGTGATCGCCGCCGCTCCGCCGGGCGCGGCCAAGGCCGGCTCGATCGAGGAAGAGATCAAGACCGCGCTCGCCGCCGCGAAAGAGGCGCTCGGCACCGGCGACCTCAACATGGCCGCCCAGGTCTATGGCATGGTGCTCCAGCACCAGCCCGACAACGCCGAGGCGCTGGTGGGCATGGCGCGGGTCTATCTCAAGGCCGGCGAGGTGCCGCAGGCGCAGGCCGTGGCCGACACCATTCCCGAGACGGCGCGCAAGGGCGCCGACTACACCTCGCTCGTCGCCGAGCTGAAGCTTCTGACCGAGGCGGCGGACCTCGGCGGCACGGCCGATCTCCGCCGCGATCTCGAGAAGAACCCCGACAACCACCAGGCCCGCTTCGACCTTGCCATCGCGCTCAATGCGGAAGGCCAGCGCGAGGAGGCCGCGGCCGAGCTCGTGGCACTGATGAAGCGCGACCGCAGCTGGAACGAGGACGGCGCGCGCAAGAAGCTGCTCGAGCTGTTCGAGGCCTGGGGCGCCAAGGACCCGGCGACGCTCAAAGGGAGGCGGCTGCTCTCGGCGCTGCTGTTCTCGTGATGCTCAAGCGCCCCGCCTCGCCCGCCGAGCTGCCCGCACACCTCGCCGTCATGCCGCTCTCGGGCGCGCTGCTGCTGCCCTTCTCGCACCGGCCGCTCAACATCTTCGAGCCGCGCTATGTCGAGATGATCGACCAGGCGCTCGCCGGCAACCGCATGATCGGCCTGATCCAGCCGCAGGACACCACCGAGGAGAGCCCGCGCGGCCGCGCGCCGCTCCAGAAGATCGGCACCGTCGGCCGCCTCACCCACTGGGAGGAAAACGGCGAGGGCCGCTACTTCATCATCCTCGAGGGCCTGTCGCGCTTCGAGCTGGTGAGCGAGCTCACGGTGATGACCCCGTTCCGCCAGGCGGTGATCGATGCCTCGCGCTTTGCCCGCGATTTCCTGCGCGCCGACGGCGAGGCCGACGTCGACCGCCCGCGCTTCCTCAAGATGATGAGGGACTATGCCGAGTTCGCCAATTTCGAGCTCAACTGGGACGAGATCAACAAGACCGGCACCGCCGACCTCGTGAACTTCGCCTGCATGGTGTCGCCCTATGGCGCCAAGGAGAAGCAAGTGCTGCTCGAGGCCAATTCGCTCTCGGCCCGCGCCGAGACGCTGATCGCGCTCGCCGAATTCGAGATGGCCAAGGGCGGCAATTCGGCGGCCCCGCTCAACTGACGGGGCACGCCGGTGGCCGACGTTTCAGAACGGCGTTTTACCGTCGATCCGCGCACCCTCGAAATGCTGGTCTGCCCGCTGACCAAGACCCGGCTGGTGCTGAGCGCCGACAGGACCGAGCTGATCTCGGTCGCCGCCCACCTCGCCTTCCCCATCCGCGAGGGCGTGCCCATGCTGGTGCTCGAGGAAGCGCGCACCGTCGAGCCCGACGAGATGCGCGTGCAGTTCCCGCCGACCGCCTGAGCTAGCGCGGCGGATTGTCCACATACTGGGCTTTGCCGTTGCCGAACGACCAGTCGTCGAGCCCGTCCTCGACCAGATTGATGATCACGTCCTCGCGCCTGATGCCGATCGCCGCATGGAGCCCGTCGGCGATGAACGTGAAGAAGGCCTGCTTGACCTCGGTGCTCCGCCCGCGCCGCAGCGTCACCTGGATGATGAGCGCATCGGCGCTGCGTTCGATGCCGAGGAAGTGTCGGTCGATGAGCAGCGTGTCAGGCGCGTGTTCGGTGATGATGTGGAAGCGGTCGCCCTCGGGCGCCTTGAGGATGCCGATGATGGCGTCATAGACGACATCGGAAATCTTGCGCTTGAATTCGGCCGGCTTGCCCGCCGGCATGTCGATCCGCACCAGCGGCATGGAACGTCTCCCTAGATCGGCAGCCCGCGCAGCAATTTCGGCCCGTTGCGGTCGAGGCCCGCGGCGCGGGAGATGAGCGCGGACTTGACCGCCGGCAGGCGGTCGACGAGGCCGAGCCCGAAATCGCGCAGCGCCCGCACCGGCGCAACGTCGTTGGAAAAGAGCCGGTTGAGCGTATCGGTCGCCGCCGCCATCAGCGCGGTGTCGAACCGCCGCCATTGCGCATAGCGCGCGAGCACGTCGGCGGCGCCGAAATCCCCCCCGAGTCGCAGCGCGCCGATCACCGTCTCGCTCAGCGCCGCGACATCCTTGAGACCGAGATTGAGCCCCTGCCCGGCGAGCGGATGGATGACATGCGCCGCATCGCCGATCAGCGCGAGCCGCGGCCCGGTAAATTCGCGCGCAAGCTGCAGGCGGAGCGGGAAGCTCTGCAGCGGCTCCTCGACGGTGACCGCGCCGAGTGCCGAGCCCATCGCCGCCTCGATCTCGGCCCTTGCCTCGGCAAGCGGCAACCCCTTGAGCCGGGCGGCTTCGGCGGTCGATTCGGTCCAGACCAGCGACGAGCGGTTGCCGCCCGTCAGCGGCAGGCTCGCGAACGGGCCGGCGGGCCGGAAGTGCTCGTAGGCGGTGCCATTGTGCGGCAGCTCGTGGGAAATGGTGGTGACGACGCCGGCCTGCCGGTAGTCGTGGCTGGCGACGCCGATGCCGGCCATCTGGCGGAGCGCCGACATCGCCCCGTCGGCAGCGACGATCAGCGGCGCGCGCAGCACGCGCCCGTCCTTGAGCGAGAGCGTCGCCGTCGCGGGCTCGGCCGCATAGGCGGTGATCTCGGCGGGCGCGATCAGCTCGGCGCGGCCGGATACCGCCTCGAGCAGCGCCCGCGTCAGCACCCGGTTGGGCACCATATGGGCGTAGGGCTCGCCGGGAACGACGTCGCCCTCGAAATTGAGGAACACCGGCCGGCTGAGGTCGCCGCGGCCGGAATCGGTGATGGTCATGGCCGCGATCGGCTGCGCCTCGGGCGCGATCGCCGCCCAGACGCCAAGCGTGTCGAGCACGCGCCGAACCCCGGCCGAGAGGGCGAAGGCGCGCTTGTCGTCGGGGACGGTGAACGGCCGCCGGTCGACCAGCGCGAGACGGAGGTCCGGCTGGAACCGCGCGAGCGCCAGCGCCTGGCAGAGCCCGACCGGCCCGCCGCCAACCACTATGACGTCATACGATCCCGCAGTTTCGGCCATGTCGCCCTTGTGGGCCGCGCCGTCTGCCCGCGCAAGAGGCAGGGATGGCCGTCGCGGCGGGGCTGCACAAATTGACGGCAAAAACCGGAAGTTTGCATTGTTTTTGGGCAGCGCTTGCGCGGACGGACGCCTACGCGCGCCGCCGGCCGTTTCAGCCTCCCGCAATAGTTTAACGGAATCATAATCTTGGGCCGGGCCGCCGGACTTGGCACGGCATTTGAGTCTCCTGAGGCATTGGAGACCAAGCCAAGGGGAAAGGGGCATCCATGAAACTGGTGATCGCAATCATCAAGCCGTCGCGGCTTGAAGAGGTGCGTCAGGCGCTCAACTCGCTCGACGTGCACGGCATGACCGTGACCGAGGTCA
>CAYRZM010000226.1:0-6072 GCA_964428685.1 uncultured Devosia sp.
CTGCGACATCCTCATGGCGCCGGACCTCATCCGCGTCATGCCGCGCCCGCGCCAGCCGTTCCAGGGCTGGCGCTATCTCGATCCCAAGGACGCGCCGCCCGACCTCGGCACCGCCGGCTTCGCCGAAGAGGGCTCCGCCGAGCTCGCGTTGGAACTGGCGCGGCTCGGCTTGATCTAGCGCACCGCACCGCGCTTTGTGACCAAACTGCATCTTGAACCAAATCACCTTTTCGCCGCAGTCTGACGGCGGGGCATGTCTGGAGTCGCCAATGGGTCGGACGGGGACGCACGTCATTGTCGTGGGCAATGAAAAGGGCGGCTCGGGCAAGTCGACCACCGCGTTCCACCTCGCCATCTACCTGCTCTACCAGGGCTTCCGCGTCGCTTCGATCGACGTGGACTCGCGCCAGCAGACCTTCACCAACTACGTCAAGAACCGCCGCAACTGGGCCCAGGCGCGCGACCTCAAGCTGCCGCACACCACCCATTTCCACCTGCCGCTCACGCGCTCGGATTCGATCCGCGAGAACCAGAAGCTGGAGTTCGATCTCTTCCGCGCCGCCGTGGTCGAGGTCGAGGGCGTGGTCGATTTCCTGGTCGTCGACACGCCCGGTTTCGACACCCACCTCACGCGCCTCGCCCATTCGCTGGCCGACACCCTGATCACCCCGCTCAACGACAGCCTGATCGATCTCGACGTCATGGCCCATGTCGATCCGGTGACGGGCGAACCCAAGGAGATGAGCCACTACGCGCGTCTCGTGCAGCGCGCACGCACCGAGCGGCTCGCCATCGACGGCCGCACCATCGACTGGATCCTGGTGCGCAACCGCATCTCGATGCTCTCGTCCCGCTCCATGCGTCTGGTCCAGTCCGCGATCGAAAAGATCGCCGAGCGCCTCGGCAGCCGCGTCGCCGAGGGCATCGCCGAGCGTGTGATCTTCCGCTCGCTGTTCCCGATGGGGCTGACGGTCTTCGATCCGCTCGACGACGAGTTGCTCGGCGGCCTGCCCTCGATGTCGCACCTGAGCGCCCGGCAGGAATATCGCCAGCTTCTCGAAGCCCTGCGGCTCCCCGTCAGCGAGCGCGCAGCGGCCCGCAACGCCGCCCTGGCGGCCTTCTCCGAGAGCGAAAAGGCCGCCGTGCCCTTCGAGCACATGGCGAGCACGAACTGACACTCCGCGCCGCGCGATTCAGCTTCGTGAAAGAACTGCGGGTCTAGCATCGGCGTGCCGCTCCGGAGGCGGTGCCCGTGCATCTCGACAGCTACACGATCCTCGTTGCCGGCTGCGCCGTCCTCATGCTGCAGGGCGCAATCTTCCTGTTTTTCTGGTTCCGCGACCGCAGCGCCGGCTGGCTGTTGCTCTGGGGCCTGCCGCTGGTGCTCGGCGGCGCCGCTATCAGCTTCTATCTGCAGACCGGCTGGGACACAGAATTCGTCCCCATCGCGCTCGGCAATGCCATCCGCATGCTCGCCGTCGGATGCCTCTGGCAAGGGATACGCCTGTTCGAGGGCCGTCGCCTCATGGTCTGGCCGCTCGTCGCCGTCTCGCTCGGCTGGGTCGCGCTCTGCCTCGTCCCTGCCTTCGCCGCCAATATGCTGGCTCGGGTCATCCTCGTTTCCCTGATCAACGGCGCCTTCTGCGCGCTTGCGGCCAACGAGCTGCGCCGGGGGCGCGCCGAAGATCTGCCGTCCCGCCGGCCGCTGATGGCGGCGTTCGTCAGCTTCGCCGTCGTCATGGCGGTCCGCATCGCCGTCGCGACGATCGCCCCGTTCCCGATGGGGGCCGCGCCGGCCGATCCGATCTGGGTGGGCGTCTTCGTTTTCGTCGTCTTCGTCCACACCTCGTTCGCCGCGATCCTCTTTTTCGCCATGACGCGCGAAAAGCGCGAGGCCGAGCAGCGCAATTTCGCGCTTTCCGATCCGCTCACCGGGCTCCTCAACCGCCGCGCCTTCTCCGATTTCGCCGAACGGCTCAACCGCCGCCGCTCCGGCCAGCGCAGCTCGATCGCGCTGCTCGTGCTCGACCTCGATCATTTCAAGTCGGTCAACGACCGCTACGGCCACGAAGTCGGCGACCGCATGCTCAAGGCCTTTGCCGAAGTGTCCGAAGCCAGCGTCCGGCCGTCCGATCAGCTGTTCCGGATGGGCGGCGAGGAGTTCTGCTTCGTGCTCCCCGAAACCGGCCAGGCCGAGGCCATTGCCGTGGCCGAGCGCATTCGCCGGGCGTTTGAGACGGGGAGCGTCCGGACCGCCAGCGGCACGGCGAGCGCGACCGTCAGCATCGGCATCGCCACCACGCCCTACGCAATCGCCGTGGAGGTGCTCCTCGCCGCCGCCGATGCCGCGGTCTATGAGGCCAAGTCGCGCGGCCGCAACCGCGTCGTCGTTGCCGAGCCCAGCACCCTCATGCACGGCCTGCGCGCCGAACCGGCCCCGGCGCGCCTGCGGGCCTGAGGACAGTCCTTATTTGGGAAGCAACAGGCGGACGGCACGCGCGCCGCCCGGGGCAAACACGTCGAGGTCGATCTCGACCGGCGGCATGATCATCCGCCGCGTCCGCGCCGAGAGCGTCAGCACCACGGCCAGCAGGTCGGAGACCTTTTGCCGGGCCGGGCGGCGGTTCAGCCGGTCGACGATGTCGTTGACCGCCCGGCGGCTTGCCCCCGCATTCGACGAGGTCAACGACGACTGGCCGATGAAGCGGGCCAGCTCGCTCAGACTCGATGTGTCGCTCATTTGGGCTACTCCGTACACACGCCACAAACTCGCTTCCCGGTTCGGCTCCCCCTTGCGTGCAGCCCTAGCTCTGCATCGCGAGGCAGCTCATTTTTGCCTGCTTCAACTGCTTGCACATGTCGTTCGCCGCGTCCTGCCCGGGGAAGCCCCCGAACCGGGCGCGAAAGTAGGTCTGCCCGTCCTTGTCGAAGCGCTGCACGAAGCCCTGGAACTGGGCCAGCGCCCGCACTTTCTCGCCGGCATCGTCGATGAGGCCGTTGGCGCCGTTTTCGGTGGGCGCCGCGCCGATCTGGACGATCCAGCCGCTCGGCAGCGCCGGCGGCATCGGCGCGTCGGCGGACGGCTGCGTGACCGTCAGCGGCTTGCTTGCCGCCTCGGCCGAAGCCACTTCCGCCTCGATGCTGCCCGAGGTCATCAGGTCGATCGGCTGGCCGTTGCTGCCCACGCCCACCGGCGGGATCAGCGGCGCCGACGGCCGCGTCTGCCCGAGCGGCGCGGGCGGCGCGCCGAGCGCATAGGTGTCGGTGAAATCGCCCACCACCTGGTCGAGCGTCTTGCGCTTGGCCACCGTCTCGACCACGGCCGGCATCGGCTCGTCCGCCGAGGGGGCCGCCGGCATGCCCAGGTCGACCGGCCGCGACAGCGGCTCCGGCGCAAGGCTCGCGACCGTGACCGTATCCACCGTATCCGTATCGCCGATCCCCATCTGCGGATCGGCCGGGGCTTCGTCGTCCGGCTGGTTGCGGAAGCCGGGGAGCGGCATCGGCATCACCGGTCCGGCGGCAGCGACCTGCACCGTGTCCGCCGGCAGCGGCGAGCCCTTGCGGCCCGGCAACGGGATCATCGCCGTCTCGAGATAGCTGCCCGAGCGCGCCTGCGGCAGGTAGGTGTCGACCAGCGAGCGCACCTTGGCATCGCGCTTGCCCGCCGACGGAAAGCCGAAGCCGACGACCACGATGTGGCGGCCATCGATCCGCGCCGCGGTCAGCAGGTTGTAGCCGGCCGAGCCGGTGTAGCCGGTCTTGATGCCGTCGACGCCGTTGTGGCCGAGGAGGTTGTCGTGGTTGCCGTAGGTCCGCCGCCCGTAGCTGAAGCTCGGCGTCTGGAAGTAGGCATAATACTGCGGGAAATGCTCGTAGACCGCGATCCCGAGGATCGACTGGTCGCGCACCGTGGTGATCTGCCGGCTGTCCGGCAGGCCAGAGGCGTTGACATAGGTCGTGTGCGTCATCCCCAGCGCATGGGCGGTCGAGGTCATCCGCCGCGCGAAATTGGACTCGCTGCCCCCGATATATTCGGCGATCACCCGCGCCATGTCGTTGGCGCTGAGCGTCACGATCGCCTTGATGGCGTTTTCGACGGTGATCGTCGCGCCCGGCTTGAGCCCGAGCTTGGTCGGCGAGGCGGACGCCGCCCATTTGCTCACGGGCATCTTGTCGGTGAGCTTGATGTGCCCGGCGCTCAGCTCCTGGAACAGGATGTAGAGCGTCATCACCTTGCTGACCGAGGCGGGGTAGCGCAGCGCGTCGGCGTCGCTCGAATAGAGCACCTTGCCCGTCTTGGCGTCGACCACGATCCCGGCATAGGCGCGCGGGACGCCCTTGGCCTCCACGGCCATGGGAGCGAGGCACACAAGGCTGATCAGAACTGCTGCAACAATGCGCCACAGGGCAGGGCGCCGAAACTCATAGACCCTATGGGAAGCCAACCCCGGAACTCCGAACAACGGGGCCTTCTGGCCCTCCCTGGCGACTCGGCAGGAGTGACGCGGCTTCCCCCTTCGCGCGCGCCATCGCCTTCAGTTGCGGCAGAATAGGGGCGCGCTCTTACCATTCCGTAAAATGCAGCGGGTCGCGGAAAGGGCCGCTCCGGCGGGCCCGGGCGGCAAAATCGGCCCGCGCGCGGCGCGGCCAAGCGCCCCCTTAACAGCCGGCAACTTTTGCCTACATAATGGCTTCACCATGCTGCGTCGTTTCGATCGTACTTCTCTCGTTTCCGATCAGACGACCCGGGCCGCAACCGGGCCGGGCCACCCGCCCAAGGCGGCGCGCGAGAACAAGGGAGCCGATGGCGGGTCGAAATCCGACACCGCCACGATCACCCGGACAAAACCCAAGACCCAGCGCCCCAATCTCTACCGGGTGCTGCTTCTCAATGACGACTACACGCCCATGGAGTTCGTCATCCTCGTTCTGCAGGACGTCTTCAACAAGACCCGCGAGGACGCCACGCAGATCATGCTGCACGTGCACACCAAAGGCGTGGGCGAGTGCGGCGTCTATCCCTACGAGGTGGCCGAAACCAAGGTCACGCGCGTTATGGACACGGCACGCAAGAACCAGCACCCGCTGCAATGCGTGATGGAAAAGCAATAGGAACCGACTATGCCCTCTTTCTCCAAGGGACTCGAAAAGGCGCTCCATCAGGCGATGAACCTGGCCCGCGAGCGCGCCCACGAATTTGCGACGATCGAGCACCTGTTGCTGGCCCTGACCGATGACCGCGACACCATCGCCGTCCTCAACGGCTGCGACGTCGACATCGAGGCACTCAAGGGCGATCTCGAGGACTTCATCAACGAAGAGCTCGATAGCCTCGTCGTGCCCAACGGGCAGGACGCCCGGCCCACCGCCGCTTTCCAGCGTGTCATCCAGCGCGCCGTGATCCACGTCCAGTCCTCGGGCAAGGAAGAGGTCACGGGAGCCAACGTGCTCGTCGCCATCTTTGCCGAGCGCGAGAGCCACGCCGCCTATTTCCTCGAGCAGCAGGACATGAGCCGGCTCGACGCCGTCAACTTCATCTCCCACGGCATCACCAAGTCCGGCCCCAACGAGCAGCGCCCGGTGCGTGGTGCCGAAGACGGGCAGGGCGCCCATGGCGAGGAAGGTGGCCAGCCGCGTCAGGGCAACGGCCAGTCGTCGGCGCTCGCCGACTTCTGCGTCGATCTCAACGCCAAGGCCAAGGCCGGCAAGATCGATCCGCTGATCGGCCGCGACGCCGAGCTGCGCCGCACCATCCAGGTGCTTTGCCGCCGCTCCAAGAACAACCCGATTTATGTGGGCGACGCCGGCGTCGGCAAGACCGCCATTGCGGAAGGCCTCGCGCGCAAGATCGTCGAGGGCGATGTGCCCGAAGTGCTCAAGGGCGCGACCATCTACGCGCTCGACATGGGCTCGCTGCTCGCCGGCACGCGCTATCGCGGCGACTTCGAGGAGCGGCTCAAGGCCGTCATGAAGGAGCTCGAAAAGCACCCCGACGCGATCCTGTTCATCGACGAGATCCACACCGTGATCGGCGCCGGTGCCACCTCCGGCGGCGCGCTCGATGCCTCG
>CAYRZM010000227.1:0-5106 GCA_964428685.1 uncultured Devosia sp.
GCCGAAGGCGAGCTGGGTGTAGAAGGCGTTGATCCCCGCCGAGACGATGCCGGCATTGATGGCGCCGATGATGTAGGCGGCGACGAACGTGCCCACGATCGAGCCCGTGCCGCCGAACACCGAGGTGCCGCCCAGGAACACCGAGGCGATGGCGGTGAGCAAGTACCCGTCGCCCGTGGTCGGCCAGAAATAGTAGCCATAGACCGAGACCATGAGGCCGGCGAACACCGCCAGCACGCCGACGAGCACGAAGGCGCGGACCTTCACCCAGGTGACGTTGACGCCCATCAGCCGGGCGCTGGTCTGGTTGTCGCCGACGAGAAAGACGTGGGCGCCGAAGCGGGTGCGGTTGAGCAGCAGCCAGGTGAGGATGGCGAGCACGACCATCCACACCGTCTCGATGGGCAAGACGCCGAACAGCGGCTCGCGGAAGATGTGGTGGAGCTCGGGATACTGGTCGGCGGTGAGCGGTACGCCGGTGCCGTTCATCAGCACCAGCTCGAGGCCGCGGAACAGGAACTGCGTGCCGATAGTGATGACGAGCGAAGGAATGTTGAGCCGCGCCACCAGCGCGCCGTTGATGAAGCCGCAGACGCCGCCGGTGGCAAAGGCGGCGAGGAGCGCGAGCCACCAGGGGAAATGCCATTGCGTCGCGGCGATGCAGAACACGGCGGTGCCGAGCGCCATGATCGAGGGAAAGCTCAGGTCGATCTCGCCGGTGATGACCACCAGCGTCAGGGCCAGGGCGACGATGCCGAAGACCGGCGTGGTTTCGGCGAAGGCGATGTAGATGTCGGCATTGGTGAACACCGCCGGGGCGGCGATGACGAAGGCGATCCACATCACCAGGCCGACGCCGATGATGCCGAGCTGGCTGCCCCAGCGGCGGAGGAACGAGGGCGGCGCGACGCGGTTGTCTGTGGGGCGGGCGGCGGCAGCGCGGCTGGGCAGGTTCTCGGCGGTCATGGCTACTCCAGCGAGCCCGACCGCGCGACGCGGTAGAGGCGGTCGATGAGATCGTCCATCGAGATGTCGGACTTGTCGTAGACCCCGGCGACGCGGCCGCGATCGAGCACGTAGAGCCGGTCGACGACGGGATAGACGTGGAAGATGTTGTGGTCGATGAAGATCGCCGACTTGCCGGCCTTCTTGATGTTGTTGACGAATTCGAGGGTCTTGCGCGTTTCGGTGAGGCTCAGCCCCATCGTCGGCTCGTCGAGAATGACGAGCTGCGCATCGAAGTGGAGCGCGCGGGTGATGGCGACGCCCTGCTTTTCGCCGCCCGACATGGTGGTGACGATGTTGTCGGGGTGCACCGCGGCCGAAGTGAAGCCCATATGCTCGCTCATGAGGCGCGCCGATTCTTCCTTCATCCGCCTGACGTCGAGCAGGCCCCAGCGCGTGCGCGGCTCGCGGCCCATGAACATGTTGCGCCAGATCGGCTGCTTTTCGCAGAGCGCCCGCTCCTGGTAGACGGTCTCGATGCCGAGGCCGCGGGCGCGGGCGACCGACCAGTCGTCGATGCGCTTGCCGTGAAAATAGATCTCGCCGCCGGCGTCGGGCTTGTGGAACCCCATTACAGTCTTGACCAGGGTCGACTTGCCGGCGCCGTTGTCGCCCAGAAGCCCAACGATCTCGCCGGGATAGACCTTGAAGTCGATGTTCGAGAGCGAGCGGACTTCGCCAAAAGTCTTGCTGACGTTGCGCAGCTCGATCACCGGGACACGGCCGGCGTCGGCGGCCGGCTGCACGGCGAGGGCGGTATGGGCCATGGGTGCCTCTCATCAAACGACCGGCGGGGCCGAGGGACGGTCCCGCCGGGTGTGCGATCCTACACGGGGAGAACGCGTGGGATCAGCGGATTTCCTGCGCCGCGAGCGGGGCGATGGCGTCGACGTTGGCGGAGTCGACGAAGGCGCCCGCCGTGTTGATGTCGAGGCCGGAGAACCCGTACTTCTTGGTGAGGCAGATGTTGAGGATCGGCAGGTAGCCCTGCAGGAAGGGCTGCTGGTCGATCACCAGGTTCTGGTAGCCGCTCTTCACCGCCTGGGCGGTGTTGGGCGACATGTCGAAGCCGGCAAAGAACACCTGGCCCGGCTTCAGCGACGCCGCCTGGGCATAGACGCCGGCGTTGGAGGTGAGCGCGCCGTGGTCGGTGACGACGAGCTTGATGTCGGGATTGGCCTTCATCACGCCCACGAAGGTCGCGGTACCGGCATTGGGATCGGCGTTGGTGGCCGAGTCGATCTCCTGGTAGATCACCTGCACGCCGGCCTTGGTCAGCGCGTCGATGACGCCGATGGTGCGCTGGGCGCGGTCGCCGCCCTGGCCCTTGAGGCCCCAGACGAACGCCTTGTCGCCGGAGGCGAGCTTGGCGCGCTTGGCGGCTTCCGAGCCGAGGTTGAAGCCGGCGCTGTAGTTGGGTGCGCCGACGTACCCGAAGCCGTTGGCGGCGTACTTGCCCTCGGCCTTGGGCAGGGCGGTGTTGGCGGTGGTGACGATGATGCCGGCCGCGTAGGCCTTGTCGATGAGCGGATCGGACGGATCGTCGCCGGGGTGGCCCATGAAGGCGATGCCGTCGACCTTGGTGGCGATGGCCTGCTGCAACTGGGTGATCATCATCGCCGGATCCCAGTTGGAGAAGTAGTAGGTGACCGTCGGCCCGAGATCGAGCTCGGCCTGGCGGTAGCCGTTGTAGACGTTGTTGGCGAAGACGCCGCCCTGCGGGCCGCCCGGGAAGGCCGCGATCTTGACGCCGCTGCACCATTTGGCGACCGGATCGGTCGCGAGCGCCGCGCCGGCGGCCGCCATCGACATCACGAGAACCGTCGCGCCGACGAAGGCGCGGCGCACAAACCTAGCGTCCATGTGTTCCTCCCTTGAACGGAGCTCCCCGCTCCGATGCGTCCAAGCGCATGCCCAAACGCTAGGGAAATCAGATACCCTTGTAAAGATCATACTTATTCAGAATCGCGCCGCGCGCGCAAAAGCGACAGCGACGCTGACCCGACGGCGTCGGAAGGTCACCGGCGAGCGGGCATTTGGCGCCGGATCGCGCGATGCGCTATGGTCGTCGCGCCGCGCCGTGGCGGCGCGCGGGCGGCAAAGGGGTCGGCCACAACATATCTGATAAGTTAGGGGGCGACTTGTCGGGAGACGAAATCGAGGAGCGGCGCGAGGAGGCGCCCGCCACGGCCGCGTCGAGCGTCGCGGACGAGCTGCTCGCCCTGATCATGGGCGAGCTCGCGCCGGGCGCCAGCCTGCCGAGCGAAGCCGATCTCGCGGAACGCTACGATGTGAGCCGGCTCACCGTGCGCGAGGCGGTGAAGATGCTGGCCGGGCGCGGCCTGCTCGAGCTCGCGCGCGGACGCCGGGCGGTGGTGCGCGAGCCTGACGGCGCGGCGTTCGGCGACTTCCTCGCCTCGATCGTCCAATACGACCCCAAGGGGCTGTTCGACCTCGTCGAGGTGCGGGCGGCGCTCGAGCTGCAGTCGGTGACGCTCGCCAGCAAGAAGGCGAGCCGGGCCGGGCTCGCGGCGATCGAAAACACCCTCGCCCAGATGCAGGCGGCGGCGCTCGAAATGAAGGCCGGGCACGACCCGGAGGGCGCCGAAAAGCGCTACCACGACGCCGATGTGGGTTTTCACGAGGCGCTGGCGCTCGCGAGCGGCAACCGCATCCTCACCTATCTCTTCGAGGCGATGGCCTCGCCGCTGCAGGAGAGCTTCTACCTCACCCGGCGCGGCCATGAACTGCGCGGCCACACCCCCGAGCACACGATCGCGGCGCACCGCACGATCCTCAAATTCGTGCGCGAGGGCAATGCGCGCGGCGCCGTGGAGGCGATGCGCACGCATCTCGACGACGCCGAGCGCGACATCCGCACGGCGCTCGGCCAGCGGACCGCGGCGCTCAAAGGCTGAGCTCAGTCGCCGCGCGGACGGAGAAAGCTCTCCATCGCCGCGGCGGTGGTGGCCGGGTCTTCGAACATCGGCTGGTGGCCGAGGCCGGGGAGCATGACGACCGTGGCGTGGGGCAGGTGCGCGCCAAACCAGGCGGCATCGGCGGGCGGCACCCAGGTGTCGCGATCGCCCCAGAGGACCAGAGTGGGCGTCGCGATCATCGGCACGCGGTCCGGCAGCGTCGGATCGATGGCCCCGGCCAGCGTGTGGAGCTCGGCCTGCCGGTTCCCGGCGCGGAGATAGAGATCGTAGAACTCGGCAACTTCGGCATCGGTCAGGCGCGACGGATCGCCGAAGGTGTCGGCGAGCGCGAGGCGCACGATCCACTGCGGCGTGAACCAGGCGGCGAGTTGCCCGACGACGGGCACGAGCTCGAGGCGGAAGGCGAGCGGGCCGGACGAGGTGACCGGCGCGCCGACGGCATCGACCAGCACCAGCGCGTCGAGTCGCTCGGGATGGAGGAGGGCATATTCGAGCGCCACGCCGCCGCCGAGCGAGTTGCCGGCGAGCGTGAAGCGGGAGAGGCCGAGCGCATCGGCCAGCGCGCCGATGCTCTCGGCCAGAAGCGGCAGGGCGTAGCGGCCCTGAGGGTCCGGACCGGTGAGCCCGTGCCCGGGCAGATCGACATTGATGACCCGGTGATCGGCGGCGAGCCGCATGGCGGCGGCTTCCCACACCGAGAAATTGGCGCTCTGGCCGTGGAGCAGAAGCAGCACGGGGCCCTGGCCCCGATCGGTGATGTGGAACCGTATTCCATCGGCCGTGACGAAGCGCGAATCGGGGCCGGCATACTGCGCTTCGAGGGCCGCCGGGCTGCGGTCGAAGCGGAGCATGGAGGCGCCGATCGCAAGGCCGGCGGCGATCACGACGAGGGCGGCATTGAGCCAGTTGACCGACCGCCGCGACCGCGTTTGCATCCCCATCCTCCGGCCCATCGCAACCCGGGCCGCAGCCAACGCGTTTGGGCTTCGTGCGTCAATCTCTGATCCTGGCCTTTGTTGCTCTGAGCGGTGCCGCCTTCGCGCAGGAGGCGGGCGACGTGCCGCTGCCGCGCGTGCGGCCGCTGCCGGACGCCTCCGTGTCGGTGCCGCTGCCGCTGGAGCGGCCGTCGGCGCTCGACGTGTCATCGTCGTCATCGTCGTCG
>CAYRZM010000228.1:0-5111 GCA_964428685.1 uncultured Devosia sp.
GACCATCGACAAGCGGCTCAAGAACGCGCGGCTCGAGATGGACCACTTCGCCGAGTACGACTACGTCGTGATCAACCGCGACCTCGAGGACTCGGTGCAGAAGGTCCGCACCATCCTCGCCGCGGCGCGGCTCGCCCGCACGCGCTACAAGCGCCTGACCCCGTTCGTGCGGCGGCTGCAGCGGGAGATCGACGGACTCTAGCGGCGCAGCGCCCGGCCGGGTGTCGCGACGGATGCGAAAATGCCGACCGATCGGTCAGCACTGATCTCCCTCCCCCGCGTGGGGAGGGCGCAGAGCTTACGAGCGGAGCGAGTTAGCGGCGCGGGGTGGGGGGAACTGCGGCGCCTACGGTGCCGACTTCGACTCCCCCCACCCAGCTCCGCTAGAGCCTTCGGCTCAAGCTTCGCTACCCTCCCCACGCGGGGGAGGGAGAGCCGACCGCTGGTTCAGCACCCGCGCCATCGCGAGGAACGCCGCGACCGGCAAATCCTCGGGGCGCTCGTCGCCCTTGAGGCCGGCGGCGGCCAACAGCGCGTCCACTGGAACGCCGGTCGATTTGAGGCTCTGGCGCAGCATCTTGCGGCGCTGGCCGAAGGCGGCGCGGGTGATGGCTTCGAAGTCGCGGGCGGCGAGGCCCGGCTCGGTCGGCTTCGGCACAAGATGCACGACGGCCGAGGTCACTTTCGGGGGCGGGGTGAAATTCTCGCGGCCCACATTGAAGGCGATGCGGGCCGTCGTGCGCCATCCGGCCAGCACCGCGAGCCGGCCATAAGCTTCGCTTCCAGGCGCGGCGACGATGCGCTCGGCCACCTCGCGCTGGAACATCAAAGTCAGGCTCTCGTAGAACGGCGGCCACGGCTCCAGCGTCAGCCAGCGCACCAGCAGCTCCGTGCCGATGTTGTAGGGGAGGTTGGCGATGATCCGCGTCGGACCGTCGGCGAGCGCCGTGTAGTCCGTCGTCATCGCATCGCCCGGGATCACCTCGAGGCGCCCCGGATAGGCAGCCGCGATCTCCGCCAGAGCCGGCAGGGCGCGCTCGTCGCGCTCGATGGCGATCACCCGGCGCGCGCCTTCGGCAAGCAGCGCCCGCGTCAGGCCACCCGGACCCGGTCCGACTTCGATGACCGTGATGCCTTCGAGCGGGCCGGCGGCGCGTGCGATGCGGCGGGTGAGATTGAGATCGAGGAGGAAGTTCTGGCCGAGCTGTTTCTTGGCGCTGAGCCCATGCCGCGCGATCACCTCGCGCAGCGGCGGCAGGGCGTCGATCTGGCTCAAGAGCCGGTGAGGCTGTCGGCGAGCCGCATCGCTGCGAGCATCGAGTTGACCGAGCCCCGGCCGCTGCCGGCGATGTCGAACGCCGTTCCGTGATCGGGCGATGTGCGCACGATGGGCAGGCCGAGGGTGACGTTGACGCCCTCGTCGAACGCAACGGTCTTGATCGGGATCAGCGCCTGGTCGTGATACATCGCGATCACCGCGTCGTATTTGCGCCAGCTGCTGAGGTGGAACAGGCTGTCGGCGGCGAACGGCCCTTCGATCATCATGCCGTTGTGCGCGAGATCGGCCAGCGCCGGCACGATGATGTCGCGTTCCTCCGTCCCCAGCGTGCCGGCCTCGCCGGAGTGGGGGTTGAGCCCGGTCACCGCGAGGCGCGGCTCCTCGATGCCGAAGCGGGTGCGCAAATCGTGCGCGACGACGAGCGCCGTGTCGCGGATGAGCCTGGCGGTGATCAGCCCCGGCACTTCGCGCAGCGGCACGTGGATGGTGAGCGGCACGACGCGCAGATTGTCGTGCGTCATCATCATCACCGGCAGGAGCGGCGGGCCGCCATTGGCGCAGAGGGCGGCGAGGTATTCGGTGTGGCCGGGATATTTGAAGCCGGCGGTGTAGAGCGCCGCCTTGTGGATGGGCGCCGTGACCAGCGCCCGGCAGGCGCCGCTCAGCGTTTCGGACACGCCGCGCGCGATCGACTCCATCACCACCTTGCCCGAGAGCGCGCTGGTCTCGCCCGGCTTGTCGGGCACGAGACCCTCGACATGGAGAACCGGCAGGGAGACCGGGAACTGCTCGTTGGCGCGCTCGACGCTGGTTGCGGCGAAGTTGACGCTGAGCCCGAGCCGCCGCGCCCGGGCGGCGAGAAAGGCCATGTTCCCCACCACGACGAACGGCGACAGGTTGTGCGTCGCCCGCTCCGCATAGAGGCGAAGGATCAGGTCGGGGCCGATGCCGGCCGGCTCTCCCATGCTGACGGCGATGGGGGGCAGGGCGGCCATCAGCTGTAGACGATCTGGGCCTTGGCCTTGAGGTCGGCGAGATAGTTGTCCGCCGCGGTCTTCACGGCGCCATCGCCGACCGTCTGGCGCAGCTGACTGGCGATGAAGGTCGTGTCCTGCGACGCTTCCTTCGAGCAGACCGCCAGCATCGACACGCCGCCCTGGACCACGCGCGGCTGGGTGATGCCGCCGACATTGAGCTTGCTGAGCTCGAGGGCGATGGCGTCCGGGAACTGGTTGGCGTTGCGGCGGCCGAGGTCGCGGACCGCGGCGTCGGTGTAGGTGAGAGATTCCTGCACGGCATTGGCGCAGCCGGTGAAGGCCTTGCGGTAGGCATTGGCCTGCGCCGTGCGGGCGCTGGCGGAGCCCTTTCCGTCGGGCATGAGGAAGATCACTTCCTTGAGGATGTAGTCGAAGCTGTTGACGGCGTTGAGCTTGGCCTTGGCCTGCGCGTCGATGTCGGCTTCCGAGATCTGCACCTTGGCGCTGATCACCGTCTGCGTCACCTTGCTCCAGGCGATCGTGGCCTTGAGCCGCGCCCGCAGGGTTTCCACCGCGACGCCATTGTCGGTGAGCACCTTTTCGAGGTTGCTGGTCGACATCTTGAGCTGGCGCGCCACCTGCAGCATCGAGTCGTCGATGTCGCTCTCGGCCACGGTGTAGCCGAGGCGCTGCGCTTCCTGGTTCTCGAGCGATTCATTGACCAGCTCGTCGATCGCCGCCTTCTTGGTGCCGCGGTGCTCGAGAGTCATCAGCGCCAGCCGCTCGGCAATCTGCACGTCGGTGATCGCCTGGCCATTGACCGTGACCACCACCGTCGCCGCCATCGCCGGCGCCGCGGCGAGCAGGCCCAGGGACAGGATCAATGCGCCCAGAACGCGTTGCATTCTCATCTTCAAACCATGTTGGAAAGCCCGCGGCTTTCTCCCCGGAAATTGCGGCTGTCAGAAGGCGGTCTTGCCGTCCGGCCCCTTGAGCTTGAGCTGCACGTCGATGCCCCAGCTGGTGGGCGTGGCGGTGGCGCCGCCGCCGTAGAGCAGGTAGCCGTCGTCGTAAGTGGCGCCGGCCGAAACGCTGGCCCAGTTCATGGCGGCGAGGTCGTAGCCGAGGCCGCCATTGAGGGTCCAGTAGTCGGTGACCGGCACGCCGACATGGCCGGAGACTTCGTGCTGGTCCTTGACGTAGCCGAGCGTCGGATCGGCGGCGACATAGATGTAGTCGGCCCCCGCGGAGAACTGGTGCGGGCCGGGATCGTAGTCGATGCCAAGGCCCGCCCGCGTCACGCGCGGCGTCGCCGGATCGACCTGCAGCTTGCCGCCGAAGCTGAGGCCATTGGAGAAGCCGCCGCGGGCGCCGGCGACGATGAACGAGGCGCTGCTGCCGAGCCCGGTGCTGGTGCCCACCTGCGCCGGGTCGGTCACGCCATAGGCATTGAGACCGGCGAGCTGGAACGACTGCCCGGCCACGAGGTCGAGCCAGCTGCCGTCGCCGAAATTGCCGAGATAGTGCCCGCCGAGATTGGCGCGCAGCCCCGTCTCCTGCCGGTCGATGCCCGAGAAGCGGTTGTAGGAAAAGATGTTGGTGTCGTCGAAGACGAAGCTCTGCGCGTCGTCGTTGGTGATTCCCACGGCGGTGAGGTCGAGCCCGCGATAGACCAGCTGCCCGATGGGCTCGAACAGGTGCGTGTCGGCGCCGTTGACCGCCATCAGCGGCCAGCGGACGTCGATGGCCGCAATCGGGGTCGCGCTCAGCAGCATCGCGTCGGTTGTCGTGGTGTAGGGCGCGCCGATCGCCGGCGCGGTGCGGTCGTAATTGGCGGCATCGAAGCGGGCGCCGAGATAGGGCGTCGCGGCGATGCCCCCGGGCAGGATCACCTGGTTCTCCCACGCGCCCTCGAGCATCAGATGCTCCTTGGTGCCTTCGTTGCCGAAGACATAAGGCACGCCGTTGAAGGTCTGCGCATCGTCGGCGGCGCGGGCGACGTCGAGCAGCTCGCCGGTGACATGCACCCGGCCCCAGCCCGGCGCGAGATCCTGCATATGGTCGTAGGTAAGTTTTGGCAGCACCAGCGCCTGTTTGGCGTCGTCGGCATCGGTGAAATTGCCGAGGCGGCGGAAGGTCTGCAGCCGCGCGTCGAACCAGGTGTCGTCGCTAAGCTGCGTCGCATAGATCTCGTTGGTCAGCGTGTCGTCGCCGCTGACCGCGTAGTCGGTGAGGTACTGGTCGTCGGTGAAGGCCGAATACGACCAGCCGGCCGTCCAGTCGCTGCCGAGGGCAAAGCGGCCGGAGCTCTGGATCGCCCCGCGCCACTGGCGGTCACCCACCGTGCCGGAATAGGCGCCCGGATCGAGCTGGTAGACGCCCGATGCGCTGACGTCGAGCTCGCCGCTGCCGGGCACGCGCATGGTCACGTCGCCGCCGAGCAGCAGGCCCTGCCGGCTCATCAGCGTGGGGGAAAGCACGATGTCGATGTTGTCGCCCGCCGGGATGAAGTAGGGAACCGTCAGCGCCACGCCGCGATTGCCGTCGCCGCCGACCGAGGGCATGCGCAGCCCCGTCGCCCGCGGCTGCGTCGGATCGGGAAGCCAGAACCAGGGCAGCCACGCCACCGGCACGCCGAGCAGCTCGAGCGAGGGCTGCTCGAGCGTCACCGAGGCGCTGGTGCGGTCATAGATGAGCCGTGCGGCCTTCACCCGCCAGCCGATCCTGCGGCCCTGGCTGTCCTCGCAGAGCCCGCAGGGCGAATAGGCGGCGTTGGTGAAGATGGTCTTGAGCGCGTCGCCGTAATGGACGCTGTCGGCGGTGACCCGCGCGCCATCGGCGGTGGTCACCGTCAA
>CAYRZM010000229.1:0-3284 GCA_964428685.1 uncultured Devosia sp.
CGCGCGCCGGCGTCGAGCGCAACGCCGTCACGCGTGAGGACCCCCCACCCGGACCCACCCCCACAAGGGGGGGGGGGACGCCCCGGGCCGCGGCGGGCGTTGCATGCACCCCCAGCAGGCGGGCGGTGCGCGAGCGGGTCAGGCCCTTCGACACCAGGTGCGTCGCCGAGGACGACTTGCCTTCCTGCTCGCCCTTGCCGAGCGCGTCGAAGCCGCCTTCGCTCGGATCGACATGGGCGAGGTCGAAGCGCTCCATGTAGGAGATCGCCAGCTCGCGGAACACGTAGTCGAGGATCGAGGTCGCGTACTTGATCGAGTCGTTGCCCTGCACGGGGCCCTGCGGCTCGAAGCGGGTGAAGGTGAAGGCGTCGACATATTCGTCGAGCGGCACGCCGTATTGCAGGCCGAGCGAGATGGCGATGGCGAAGTTGTTGAGCAAGGAGCGCAGCGCCGCGCCCTCCTTGTGCATGTCGATGAAGATTTCGCCGAGCCGGCCGTCCTCGTATTCGCCGGTGCGCAGATACACCTTGTGGCCGCCGACCACGGCCTTCTGGGTGTAGCCCTTCCTTCGGGCCGGCAGCTTCTCGCGCTCGCGCAGCACGGTGATGCGCTCGACGATCTTTTCGACCACCTGCGGCACGCGCGCCGCCTGGCTGGCGGCGAGGAGGGTCTCGACCGCCTCGTCGTCCTCGTCCTCCTCGTCGGCGATGAGCGAGGCATTGAGCGGCTGGCTGAGCTTTGAGCCGTCGCGGTAGAGGGCGTTGGCCTTGAGCGCCAGCCGCCAGCTCAGCATGTAGGCTTCCTTGGCGTCCTCGACCGTCGCCTCGTTGGGCATGTTGATGGTCTTGGAGATGGCGCCCGAGATGAACGGCTGCGCCGCCGCCATCATCAGGATGTGGCTCTCGGTCGAGAGGAACCGCTTGCCGATCTTGCCGCACGGGGTGGCGCAATCGAACACCGGCAGGTCGGCGGCCTTGAGGAAGGGCGCGCCCTCAAGGGTCATGGCGCCGCAGACATGGATGTTGGCGGCCTCGATGTCTTTCTTGCTGAAGCCGAGGAAGCTCAGGAGGTCGAAGTTCATGTCCGCGAGCTGCTCGGCGGTGACGCCGAGAGACTTGAGGAAATCCGCACCCAGCGTCCACTGGTTGAACACGAACTTGATGTCGAAGGCCGACTTGGTCGCCTTGTTCAGCGCCTCGATCTTGTCGTCGGCAAAACCCTTGGCGCGGAGCGTCGAGGGGTTGATGGCCGGCGCCTGGTTGAGGTTGCCGTGGCCGACGGCATAGGCCTCGATCTCGGCGATTTGGGACTCGGAATAGCCCAGCGTGCGCAGCGCCGGGGGCACCGCGGTGTTGATGATCTTGAAGTAGCCGCCGCCGGCGAGCTTCTTGAACTTCACGAGCGCAAAGTCCGGCTCGATGCCGGTGGTGTCGCAATCCATCACGAGGCCGATGGTGCCGGTGGGGGCGATCACCGAGACCTGGGCGTTGCGGTAGCCGTGCTTGGCGCCGAGCTCGTAGGCTTCGTCCCAGATGGTCTTGGCACGGGCCGAGAGCGGCGCGTCCTTGAGCGAGGCGTGGTCGAGCGGCACCGGATTGATGCTGAGGCCCTCGTAACCGTCGGACTTGCCGTAGGCGGCGGTGCGGTGGTTGCGCATCACGCGCAGCATGTGCGGGGCGTTGCGGTCGTAATCCTTGAACGCTCCGAGCTCGGCCGCGATTTCGGCCGAGGTCTTGTAGGCGGTGCCGGTCATCAGCGAGGTGATGGCGGCGCAGATGGCGCGGCCTTCCGCCGAGTCGTAGGGGATGCCCGAGGTCATCAGCAGGCCGCCGATATTGGCGTAGCCGATGCCCAGCGTGCGGTATTCGAACGAGCGCTCGGCAATGGCGCGGCTGGGGAACTGCGCCATCATAACCGAGATTTCGAGGACGAGCGTCCAGAGCCGGCAGGTGTGCTCGAAGCCCGCGACGTCGAACGTGCCGTCCTGCTGGCGGTAGGGGAGCAGGTTCACCGAGGCGAGATTGCAGGCGGTGTCGTCGAGGAACATGTACTCCGAGCAGGGGTTGCTCGCGACGATCGGGCCGGCGGCCGGGCTCGTGTGCCACTCGTTGATAGTGGTGTGGAAGTGGATTCCAGGATCGGCCGAGGCCCAGGCGGCATAGCCGATCGATTCCCAAAGCTCGCGGGCTTTGAGGGTCTTGGTGATCTTCTTGGTGGTGCGGCCGACGAGGCTCCAGTCGCCATCGGTTTCGACGGCTTTGAGGAAATCGTCGGTGACCCGGACGGTGTTGTTCGAGTTCTGGCCCGAGACGGTGAGATAGGCCTCGGAATCCCAGTCGGTGTCGAACACCGGGAATTCCATCTCGGTGTAGCCCTGCCGCGCGAACTGGATGACGCGCTGCACGTAGTTCTCGGGCACTGAAGCGCGCTTGGCCTCTTTCACTGCGCGCTTGAGGGCCGGGTTCTTGTTGGCGTCGAAGCAGTCGTCGCCATTGCCCTCGCAGTTCACCGCGGCCTTCATGATGGCCTTGAGGTGCTTGCTGACGACCTTGGAGCCGGTGACGAGGGCGGCGACCTTCTGCTCTTCCTTCACCTTCCAGTTGATGTAGGCCTCGATGTCGGGGTGATCGATGTCGAGCACGACCATCTTGGCCGCGCGGCGCGTCGTGCCGCCCGACTTGATGGCGCCCGCCGCGCGGTCGCCGATCTTCAAAAAGCTCATGAGACCGGACGACTTGCCGCCGCCCGACAGCTTTTCGCCTTCACCGCGAAGCTTCGAGAAGTTGGTGCCCGTGCCCGAGCCGTATTTGAACAGCCTCGCCTCGCGCACCCAGAGGTCCATGATGCCGCCCTCGTTGACGAGGTCGTCGTTGATGGACTGGATGAAGCAGGCATGCGGCTGCGGGTGCTCGTAACTCGACTTCGACTGCACGAGCTTTTTGGTGAAGGGATCGACGTAGAAGTGCCCCTGGCCGGGACCGTCGATGCCGTAGGCCCAATGCAGGCCCGTGTTGAACCACTGCGGGGAATTGGGCGCGACCTTCTGGGTCGCGAGCATGTAGGCGAGCTCGTCGAAGAAGGCGCGCGCGTCCTCCTCGGTATCGAAATAGCCGCCCTTCCAGCCCCAATAGGTCCAGGTGCCCGCAAGGCGATCGAAGACCTGGCGGCTGTCGGTCTCCGAGCCGTAGCGCTCGCTCTCGGGCAAGGCCTTCATGGCCTTTTCGTCGGGCACCGAGCGCCAGAGCCAGGAGGGGACGTCGTTCTCCTCGACGCGCTTCAGCTTT
>CAYRZM010000230.1:0-9694 GCA_964428685.1 uncultured Devosia sp.
CCCCAGCCCACCGTCCGCGGCATCGGGAAATAGTAGGTACCGAGCGCAATCGAGGGCGCGAGGTCGCGCAGCCGCTGGCCGGTCATGGCGTCCGAGGTGAGGCTGTCGGCCACCACCGCGATCTGGTGGCCGCGCCGCGCCAGCTCCTCGGTCAGGTCGTAGACGTGGCGGAAAAGCCCGCCCACCGGCGCCCGCAGGACCTGGAGGATGCGCAGCGGTCGATCGGCCATGTCAGTCGACCACGATCGTGTCGCCGGCGAGGATCGGGAAGTCGAGGTCGACCCGGCTCTTGACCGTCTGGTCGCCCTGCTTGCGGTAGAGCGTGACCCGCGAATGGATGCCCGTGTCGGCCACGCCGCCCGCCGTCGAGATCGCGGCCCGCACCGTCATTCCGGGCACGTAGGGAAACTGGCCCGGCGTGCTCACCGCGCCCGAGATGTAGAACGGCCGATACGTATCCACCTCGGCCGTGACATTGGGGCTGCGCATGTAGCCGTTGGCCAGCCCCGCCGCGATCGCCGCCGCCGCCTGCTCGGTGGTGAGGCCGCGCACCGCCACCGGCCCGACCAGCGGGAAGGCGATGTGGCCGGTATCGTCCACCCGGTAGGACCGGCTGATCGTATCGTCGCCATAGACCGAGACCTTGACGAGGTCGCCCGAGTCCAGCGTGTAGGGTTTGAGCAGCTCGTCCTTCAGCACCACGCGGGGACCGCTCAGCGCGCAGGCCTCGAGCGGAACGAGCAGCAGGACGAACAACAGCCTCAGCCAGCGCATGCGACAAACCCGGACGGTCCTCCCGCGGAGGTCGGGAGTCGCGGCGCAGTGTCCCGTGACTATGGTTAACAATGTGCTTAAGGCGGCGCCGGATTGTTGCGCATTGCGAGGCCCTTAACCGAATTTTGACCACGTTGCCCCGATAACGGCGGGGACGATGTAGAGGTCTGCCATGACGGTTGAGTCGACGCCCGCTGAAGATTTGCGCATGGACGTCGGCGCGCTCATGCGGGCGCTCTGGTCCCGCGCCATCCGCATCCTCATCGTCACGCTGCTGCTGCTTGGCGCCACCTACGCGCTGCTGCTGTTCGTCCCCAAGCTCTACGAATCCTCGGCGAGCCTTCTGGTCGAGGATCGCTCCAACCCCATCACCGAAGCCGCCGGCGCCCAGCCGCAGGCGTCGGGGGGAGGGGTCTCGATCGACGCGCTGATCTCGAGCCAGATCGAGCTCATCAAGTCGCGCGACACGCTCCTGGCGGTCGTCGACCAGCTCAACCTCCGCTCGGTCCCCGAATTCAACGGCTCGGGCAGCAATCCGCTGACGCTGGTCTTCTCGCTGCTCGGCCGCAAGCCTGAGCCAAAGAATATCGATGAAACGGTGCTCCAGAATCTCAACGATCGCCTGACGGTGATCCGCGAGCGCGACAGCGCCGTCATCTCCATCTACGTCCGCTCCGCCGATCCGCAGCTCGCCGCCAAGATCGCCAACGCCATCGCTGCCGAGCATGTGAAGCGCCGCGCCCAGCAGTCCGTGAGCGACACGCAGGACGCCACCGCCTGGCTGCAGCAGCAGATCGACCAGCTGCGCGTCAAGGTGCAGCAGGCCGACACCAAGGTCGCCGACTACAAGGCCCAGAATTCGATCTTCGCCGGCAGCAACGGCACCACGCTGCCCGACCAGCAGATCTCCGACATCGGCAAGCAGATCACCGACGCGCAGGGGGCGCTCAACACCGCCCGCGAGCACGCCGACCTGATCCGCGCCATGCTGAAATCGGGCCAGCCGGTCGACGGCATCGACGACGTGCGCAACAGCGCCGTCGTCCAGGCGCTGCTCCAGAACCGCGCCACGCTCGAATCGACGCTGGCCGAAAAGCAGGCGACGCTGCTGCCCGCGCACCCCACTATCATCGCCCTCAAGGCGCAGATCGCGCAGGTCGACACGCAGGTGAAGGCCGAGGCCCGGCACATCGCCGACGGCCTCGATGCGCAGGTCAAGGTGCAGGAGGGCCTGCTGGCGTCCCTCAACGACGACCTCAGGCAGGCGCAGGCCGCCGCCTCGACCCAGACCAAGGACTCCGTCACGCTCGACAGCCTGACCCGCGAGGCCAACGCGCAGCGCGACCTGCTCAATTCCTATCTGCTCAAATATCGTGACGCCGCCGGGCGCACCGACACCGGTTCCGTGCTGCCCGATGTCCGCATCATCACCCAGGCCGCGCCTTCGGTGGTCCCCGCGTCGCCCAAGACCGCGCTGATCCTCACCGCCGTCGGCTTCGGCGCGCTGGTGCTGCAGATCGGCATCGTGCTGTTCGGCGAGCTGATGTCGGGGCGCGCCGTCTACGACCGCGCCCGCGTCCGGGTGCTGACCGAGCCGGAGATGAGCGAAGACGGGGCCGAGGTCGACGAGCCCATCGTCGCGCCGGAGGCCGATTTCGTCGCTGAAGACGAAGCCGATGCCGATGAGCCCGAGCTGCCGATCGCGCCGCCCGAACCGCGCCGTGCGCGGCCCGAGCCGGCTCCTGTCGCGGCCGCACCCGTTCCGGCGCCCGAGGCGCGGCATCGCGCCACCGCGGCGGCCGATCTCGAATTCTCCAATCTCACCGCCGACATCGCGCTGGGCCGGGTGCGCACGCTGCTCCTGGCCGGCCTCGGCGATGCCCGCGACGCTGCGATGATGGCTGATGCGCTGGTGAGCGAGGCGCTGCATAAGGGCCTCAGCGTCTGCCGCGTCGACGCCGGCAGCGGACGCCCCTCGACCGAGCCCGGCCTGACCGATCTCTGCGCCGATCAGGCGAGCTACGGCGATGTCGTCCACAAGGTGCGCGAGGGTCTCGCCGAAGTGCCGTGGGGCCACCTCGACGCCCTCGACCGCCGCTCGATGCGCCCGGTGACCCTGCTCGAAGCCCTCTCCGACATCTACGAGCTGGTGGTCATCACCACCGGCCGCGTCGGATTGAGCTCGAGCCTGCCGCTCTTTGCCGGCACCGGCGGCCGCCTCGTGGTGGTGCGCCGCCCCGCGACACCCGCCGGCGCGCTCGATGCCGTCGCCGCCGACGCGCTCGCCCTTGGCTTCGGCACCGTGCAGGCCGTCACCATCCCCGAGCGCGAAACCGCCGTGGCCTGATGGCGTCGCTCCGCTACGCCGCCATCCGCACGGTCTTCGAGCTGCTCTGGGCCACGCGGGCGACCAGCCTGGTCCGCGCTTTGTCGCGCGCCCGCGGCGTCATCTTCACCCTCCACCGCGTGCTGCCCGACGATCCGGCCGATTTCGCGCCGAACGCTATTCTACAGATCAAGCCCGATTTCCTCGATTATGCGATCCGCCGCGTCCGCGCGCTCGGCTTCGACATCGTCCATCTGGACGAAGCCGTCCGCCGCATCGAGGCCGACGCTCTGCAGCGGCGTTTTGCGGTCTTCACTTTCGACGACGCCTATCGCGACAACCTCAAATACGCGCTGCCGGTGCTCCGCCGCCAGCAGTGCCCATTCACGCTCTACGTCCCCACCGCCTTTGCCGACGGCGTCGGCGAGCTCTGGTGGCAGGCGATCGAGGACATCATCACGGCGCAGTCGGCCATCGCGCTGACCGACAACGGCGAGACCGACTATGTGCCCACCGCCACGCTCGCCGAAAAGCAGGCGGCCTACGACCTCGTCTACGGCAAGATGCGCGCCATGCCCGAGCCCGCCCGCATCGCGCTGCTCCACGACCTCGCGGCCAAGTACGACTACGACCTCGGCGCGCAGTGCAAGGCGCTGGTGATGAACTGGTCGGAGCTGCGCAGCTTCGCCGCCGATCCGCTCTGCACCATCGGAGCGCACACGGTCCACCACTACGAGCTCGCCAAATTGCCCGCCGATCAGGCCCGCCGCGAGATCGATCAGTCGGCCAAGGTGCTCGAGGCGCAGTTCGGCCGCCGGCCGCGCCATCTCAGCTATCCCATCGGCGGCCACGCCTCCGCCGGTCCGCGCGACTACGCGCTCGCCGCCGAGCTCGGCTTCCGCACCGGCGTCACCACCATCCCCGGCGCGCTCTACCCCAGGACCCGCGACTCGCTGATGGCGCTGCCCCGCGTCTCGCTCAACGGTCTCTTCCAGGCGCGCCGCTACATGGACGTCTTCGCCGCCCCCGCCGTCTTTTCGGTGCTCGGCCGCTGACCTCTCGCTCCCTCCCCCTCGAGGGAAGGGGTCAGGGGGTGGGGGTACCTCCGCCCGCGCGATCCGGGCCGTAGCCTGAGCTCAGTCCGGCCGCGCCATCCACCGCACCAGCCAGCTCGCCGGGTAGAACCACAGCACGCCCGCCACCGCCAGCACCGCGATCGCCCCCCACCAGGGCAGCGGCATGAACCACGTCACATAGGCCTGCATGATCGCCAGCGGATAGACGATCAGCAGCACGATCAGCGCCAGCGTTCCCAGGAGCTTGCGCGTCCTCTGCGTCATGTTGCGGCATCGCTCCGGGTTGCGCGGGGGTGGCCCACGGGTCTATTCCCTCGCCGCAATCTTCCCGCCGGTCAATGCCCGTGGTCTCGCTCACCTCCGCCGAATCCGTCGCCAATTTCGCGCCCGCCGACCGGCTGCGTCCCGTCCGCATCTGGCTCTACATCGTCGCGCTGATGGTGCTCGCGATGGTGGTCGTCGGCGGCATCACGCGCCTCACCGATTCCGGTCTCTCGATCACCGAATGGGAGCCGATCAACGGCGCCATCCCGCCACTGACCGATGCCGACTGGCTGCGCGAGTTCGACGCCTACAAGCAGATCCCGCAGTACCAGCTGCTCAACCAGGACATGACCCTCGAAGGGTTCAAATACATCTTCTGGTGGGAGTGGGGGCACCGCTTCCTCGCCCGCATCATCGGCTTCGTCTTCGCCGTGCCGTTCGTCGTCTTCCTGGTCCAGCGCCGGTTCAGCTGGAACCTCGCTTTGCCGCTCGCCGGCCTCTTCGTGCTTGGCGGCCTCCAGGGCGCGCTCGGCTGGTGGATGGTCTCGTCCGGCCTCGAGACGCTGACCTCGGTCAGCCAGTACCGCCTCGCGGCGCATCTGGGTGCGGCGCTGGTCCTCTTCCTCGCGCTGATCTGGGTCGCCCGCCGGCTCGGTCCGGCGCGGCCCATTCCGGCCGGCGCGCTGCGCGGTCCGGCGACCGTCATTCTCGCGCTCGTCTTCCTTCAGATCATCGCCGGCGCCTTCGTCGCCGGGCTCGATGCCGGGCAGGGCTACAACACCTGGCCGCTGATGGATGGCGCGCTCGTGCCGCCCGGGCTCGACGCCATGGACCCCTGGTGGCGCAATCTCTTCGAGAACGCGCTCACCGTGCAGTTCGTCCATCGCACCATCGCCTACGTCATCGTCCTCTACGTCGCGGTTCTCTGGTTCTGGAAGCGCGGGGAGGGCGCGTTCGCCGGCCCCAATGGCTGGCTGCCGCGCATCGCGCTCCTGGTCCTGTTGCAGGCCGCGCTCGGCATCTCGACGCTGTTGTTCCACGTACCGCTGGCGCTGGCGCTCGGCCACCAGTCGCTCGCCTTCATGCTGGCCGGCGCCACCTGCGCCTGGCTCGCCGATATCACGCCGCGCCGCGCCTGACCCGAGGCTGGCGCGCCCGGAGCCTCCCGTGCTAAGCGGGCGCCCCATGACCTCCGCCCGCGGCAAAACCGCCCTCATCACCGGCGTCACCGGCCAGGACGGCGCCTATCTCGCCCGGCTGCTGCTGGCCAAGGGCTACCTCGTCCACGGCCTCAAGCGCCGCTCGTCCTCGTTCAACACCGGCCGCATCGACGACATCTACCGCGACATCCACGATGCGAGCGCGCGGCTGATCCTCCATTTCGGCGACGTCACCGACAGCACCAACCTCATCCGCATCATCCAGCAGACGCAGCCCGACGAGATCTACAATCTCGCCGCCCAGAGCCACGTGCTGGTGAGCTTCGAGACCCCCGAATACACGGCCCAGGCCGATGCCGTCGGCACGCTCCGCCTGCTCGAGGCAATCCGCATCCTCGGCATGACCGAGCGGGTCCGCTTCTACCAGGCCTCGACCTCGGAAATGTTCGGCGGCATGCAGAGCGGACCGCAGGACGAGAACACGTCGTTCTACCCGCGCTCGCCCTACGGCGTCGCCAAGCTCTATGCCCACTGGATCACGGTCAACTACCGCGAGGCCTACGGCATCCACGCCTCGAATGGCATTCTGTTCAACCATGAAAGCCCGATCCGCGGCGAGACCTTCGTCACCCGCAAGATCAGCCGTGCCGTCGCCGCCATCAAGCTCGGCAGCCGCGAAAAGCTGTTCCTCGGCAACCTCAATGCCGAGCGCGACTGGGGCCACGCCGAGGACTACGTCCGCGGCATGTGGATGATGCTGCAGCAGGACCAGCCCGGCGACTACGTGCTCGCCACCGGCCGCACCACTTCGGTGCGCCGCTTCACCGAAATGGCCTTCGCCGAAACCGGTGTCACGCTCGACTGGCGCGGCAGCGGCAAGGACGAAAAGGGCCACGACCGCGCCACCGGCGAGGTGCTGGTCGAGATCGATCCGCGGTATTTCCGCCCCACCGAGGTCGACCGCCTGATCGGCAACCCCGGCAAGGCCCGCGAGCAGCTGGGCTGGGTACCCGAGCGCAGCGTCGAGGATCTGGTGCGCGAAATGGTGCGCGAGGACCTCAAGGTCCTGCAGACCGTCCAGAGGCGGTTTTGAGCGGCCTCGACGGCCGGCGCATCTGGGTCGCCGGCCACACCGGCATGGTCGGCTCGGCCGTGCTGCGCGCGCTCGCCGGCCACAAGGTCGAGCCCATCACCGCGACCCGCGCCGAGCTCGATCTGACCCGCCAGGCCGATGTCGAGCGCTTCGTCGCCGCGCAGAAGCCCGATGCCATCGTGCTTGCGGCCGCCCATGTCGGCGGCATCCTCGCCAACGACACCTGGCCCGCCGATTTCCTCTGGCAGAACCTCGCCATCGAGGCCAACATCTTCGAGGCCGCGCATCGCGCCGGCGTCGATCGCCTGCTGTTCCTGGGCTCGAGCTGCATCTATCCGCGCCTCGCCCCCCAGCCCATCCGCGAAGACGCCCTGCTGACCGGGCCGCTCGAGCCGACCAACGAGTGGTACGCCATCGCCAAGATCGCCGGCGTCAAGCTCGCCGACGCCTACCGCCGCCAGCACGGGCGTGACTACGTCTCGGCCATGCCGACCAACCTCTACGGCCCGAACGACAATTTCGACCTCAAGTCGAGCCACGTCCTGCCCGCGCTCATCCGCAAGGCGCACGAGGCGAAGGTGAGGGGGGACGCGAGCCTCGTCATCTGGGGCTCGGGCACGCCGCTGCGCGAATTCCTCCACGTCGACGACTGCGCCGCCGCGATCGTCTTCCTGCTCGAGCGCTACCACGAGGCCGGCCCCATCAATGTCGGCAGCGCCAGCGAGATCAGCATTCACGATCTCGCCCGTCTCGTCGCGGAGGTCGTGGGCTTTACCGGCAGCATCACCCTCGATCCGACCAAGCCCGACGGCACGCCGCGCAAGCTCATGGATTCGAGCCGCCTGCGCGCCATGGGCTGGTCCCCGAAAATCGCGCTGCGCGACGGCATCGCGGACGCGTACCGCTGGTACCTGGCACAGTCCGGTCTCGCCGAATGACCGAAAAGTCCGTGGTGTCGGCCCGCGACGACGGGATCGGCAGCCGGATGTTCGCCTTCCTCAACGCGCGCTGGCTGGCCACCGAGCTCGGCCGGCCCTTCGCCTTCCACTGGCCCGAGTTCGTTTCCGACGATGCGTTTCAGGGCGTGCCGGCGGCCGAGCAGGTGTTCGAGTCCGAGTTCCTTGAAGCCTTCCATCGGGGGGCCGGGGCGTTCCCGGATCATCATCCGGTCTTGTCGCCTGCGCTCGAGCGGACGCGGCTCGAATCCGTTCTGGCCGGGCATGCGGGCCTCAAGGTCGAAGTCTGTACCGAAACCCTGTCCCTCGACGGCGCCGGCCCGGCCCCCGGCGAGCTGCTGCGCGTCTGGAATGGAACACCGTTCCTGCCGCGCCTCCGCGAGGTCATCGCCGAAGCCCGCGGGCGCGTGCCTCCAGACGCCGTCGGCATCCACATTCGCCGCGGCGACATCGTGCACGGCCCGCAGCGGATACTGACCTTCCGCTCCAAGATGCAGCCGCTCGCTCTGTTCAAGCACAGCCTCTCGCGCTTCGCCGCGGCGGGCGTGCCCATCGTCGTGTTCAGCGACGACGCGATGACGCTCTCCATCTTGCGCGGCTGGCCGCTCGTCACCCTCGGCGCCGATCTTGCCGCGCCGCTGGCGCTGAGCAAGTTCGAACGCGCCATCTTCGACCTCGCGGCGCTGTCCGCGTGCCGCCGGATCGTCGGAGCCCGCAGCACCTTTGCCATGCTCGCCGCAATGATCGGCGACGCGCCGCTTGCCCCCGCCGCAGGCGATGTCACCCCCCACATGCGGCTCAGCCTCGTGCTCGACGATCACCGCAAGAATCCCGATCACTACGACGACCTCGCGCGGGCAAAGGAACTGCAGTGGCTGGCCCTGAGCCGCGACGTCGAGATCGACGACGAGAGGCGCGACGCCTTCCTCGCGGAAGCGGCGGCGCTTGATCCGGGCAACCAGCTCCATATCCACCTGCGCGCCGCCGGGCGCCTCGATCAGCGCCGTTTCGATGCCGCCGAAGCGCTGCTGGCCGAGGCGGCGAACGAAGCCTTCGACCGGCTCGATCGCACCGCGCCGCGCCTCTATTTCGCCGCCGGACCGACGCTCTGGGCTATGGGCTCCGCGTTCGCGCGCGTATCGCCGTCCGAGGCAGAGGGCCGCCCGTTCATCCAGTCGTTCCAGTCCGCGCTCGCGGCCGATCAGGACCAGCCCGTCGACACGCTGGCCGTCGCTGCCCGGGCCACCGCGCTTGCGCCCGACAGCGACCTTCTGCTCGCTCGCCACACCGGCCTTCTCATCGAGGCGGGGCGCCTCGACGAGGCGCAGCGGCTCCTGTCGTCGGCGATCTCGGCGGGACGGCAGCCGCCGGTCTTTCACTGGCAGCGGGCGGGGATCGCCGAGGCGCAGGGGAACTGGACCATCGCGCTGGGCCACGCCCGTGCGCTGATCCGCAAGCGGCCAGGCGATCCCGCCTATCGCGTCCTTCTCGCGCTCTGTCTCGCCCGCACGGGAGACCTGGTGGGCGCGTCCGAGCGGCTGGCCGGCATCACCGGCACCGATGTCCGAAGTATCAGCGCCGAGCGGCTCGAGCAGGCGAGGGCGCTCGTCGCCGCGACGCCAAATCCCGCGGCGCCCGGGCCGGCCCACTGAGGTATTATGATACCGCAACGGCAGATCATTGAATCTACAGGCGAAAATCCGCCCGCTTGACGCGCGAAGAATCCCTGCTACACACGCGCCACCAAAACCGGCGGACCCCCGCCAAATCCCGGGAAAATCGATGTCTACCTACACGGCCAAGCCGAGCGACATCACGAAGAAATGGGTGCTTATCGACGCGACGGATCTCGTCGTCGGGCGCCTCGCTTCCATCGTGGCGCTCCACCTGCGCGGCAAGCACCTGCCGACCTACACGCCCAACATGGACATGGGCGACAATGTCATCATCATCAACGCCGAGAAGGTGAAGCTCACGGGCAACAAGCTCGATCAGCGCAAGTTCTTCTGGCACACGGGCTTCCCCGGCGGCATCAAGGACCGCAC
>CAYRZM010000231.1:0-2215 GCA_964428685.1 uncultured Devosia sp.
CTCACCGGCGTTCGATCAGCTCGGCATGACGCTTCGCGGCGCGGATCAGCCGCTCGTTCGGCTTGGGCGGATTGATCAGCGCCTCGGCGAAGCGGATTTGATCCTCGCGCGCGAGCCGCATGATCTCGGCGTCCTCGACGACGCGCCTTGCGTCCTCGCCGGCGGTGGCGATGAGATAGCCGGTCAAGGTCAGGCCGCGCAGGCGGGCGGCGCGCTGCATCTGGTCATAGACCTGGACCGGAATACGCGCTTCCAACCGCGCGGTATCGGCTTCGACTTGGGGCTTGGGCATAAGGGTCTCCTTTGCTTCCATTATATACGGCAAAATGCCGTATTGTTCAAGATGCTTCATAGCCCCAGCCCGCGCTGCCGGCTGAAGCTCCAGTCGATGCTCCAATCGTCACGCCGGACGCCGCTGATGTAGTGGTCGAGGCGCTTCTCCAGAGCGGGCTGCCAGGGGACGAGCTGGAAACTGAGGCCGTCGTCGATCATGGCGAAGCGCCCGCTGGCGAGATTGGCGACGCCGGCCAGCCGGCCGCTCACATACTCGCCCGGCCCGGACGGGGCGTAGGTCAGCCCGCGCTCGGCGGCCATCTGCCTGCCGGCGCGCTCCACCTCCTTACGCTCCAGGCCGGCGACGGTGCGGCGGGGGATGCTGATGAAGCCGTCCTTGATGGTGGCGTGCCCCATCTCCACCAGCCGCTCGGCGCGCCGGTCGAGCGCGGCGTTCACCTCCCGGCCGAAGCCGGTATCGGCGAGGGGCAGTTGGTCCTTCGCCACAAGCTCCCGGTCCAGCCAGGTTGCGCCCTCATGGCTGACCTGCCGCTCCAGCCCTATGGGCGAGAGCGTGTTCATGCGGGCCTCCGCGCCATCACGGGCTAGATCGTGGGCAAGGCCGCGCTCAGGAAGATCGTTGGGCACGCGCCAGTGATCGGCGTCGATCCGTTCGACGATCCTGGCCCGGCGCAGTGCCTCCAGCCGCTGGACGTGCATCTTTACGAAGATGTCGGGATCGGCGCGGATATGCTCCACCTGGTCCCGCGCGACCTGCAAATGCTCCGAGGGACGATAGATGCCGTTCTCGTCCGTGACGGCGAGAATGTTGCGGTCGGCGGGGCGAGGCTTGCCCTGCGTGGGCACGGCCTCGACGATCATGCCCCTGCCGATGTCTTCGGCGCGGGCGGCGCCAAGCTCGACGTGGTGGACGCGACCGTCCACACCGTCGATCACGAGATGCACACGATCGCCCATCTCGTCACCGCCAAGGCCCTTTGACAGCACCCGCCCGACGATGCGCTCGCTGATCTTGTCGCGGTGCATGACATAGCTGGAAGGGTGCCGTTGATCGGCCAGCCCCTCCCGCTCTACCGCCCGGTGCATGGTCTTGATAATGTCGCCCCGTTCGCCCAGCTCGCGCAGGGTCGGCTCGGCCCGCGCGGAGATGGACCAGCGGCCGACCTCCACCTCGGTCGCCAGCCCCATGCTTTCCAGCTTGCGGGCGCGGGCGATCAGCAGCGCCCGGTTTTGCCGGGCCGTCTCCAGCATGTCCCGATCGGGCCGCAGGTCGGCGAACTCGTTGCTCGCCTCCTGCTCGGCGATCAGCAGCCGGTCGAGGCGGGTGAAGCGCTCGGCGTCCACCTCGCGCTCAAGCTGGCGGCTGACCTCCTGCTCGGTCTGCCGCACCAGCTCCAGGGTGACGATCTCGCTGGCCCGCTCGCGGATGCCGTGGGCGATATAGTCGCCGGCGATGTTGAGGATGCGGCCGTCGTCCATGACGCCGCGCACCAGGATATGGGTGTGCGGATGGCCGGTGTTGTGGTGATCGACCGCGATCCAGTCGAGCTTGGTTCCGAGGTCGGCCTCCATCGCCTTCATCAGGTCGCGAGTGGTCTCCCGCAGGTCGGTCAGCTCGACGCCTTCCTCGGCGGAGACGATGAAGCGGAACTGGTGGCGGTCGTCGCGGCCCCGGTCGAGGAAGACGCGGCCGTCGGCCACGTCGCGCTCGGCGGAATAGACCTGCCCCTTCTCGCCGTCTCGGTTGACACCATCGCGCTCCAGATAGCGCAGGTGGGCGTCCACCGCCTTAGCGCTGGCGAACTGCCGTCCGCGCGCCGCGCCACGCTGGGGGTTGAGCTTCACGATCCGCGCCTTCACCGTCACGCGCCGGGCACGGGTCCGCACGCCGCTCGCGTCCCGGCTCCAGGCGTTCCGCCCC
>CAYRZM010000232.1:0-7298 GCA_964428685.1 uncultured Devosia sp.
CTTCACGCCAACAGCCCGCGCGAGGCGCTCTCCCGTCTTGAGTCGATGATCACCATGGGCGGCTACTCGCTGCCCTCGCGCACCATCCGCGAGATGATCACCTCGTCGATCGACGTGATCGTGCAGGCTGCGCGCCTGCGCGACGGTTCGCGTCGCATCACCCACATCTCCGAGGTGCTGGGCATGGACGGCGATACGATCGTCATGCAGGACGTGTTCCTCTACGACATTCTCGGCGAGGACCAGAACGGCAACCTGCTCGGCCGCCATCGCTCCACCGGCATCACCAAGCCGCAGTTCACCGAGCGCGCCCGCTACTTCAACGAGGAAGCCAACCTGGTCGAGGCGCTCGAAAAGTCCAACGTGGAGCAGCACGCGCTGCTCAACAGCTGAGGCCGCGATGAGTCTGCTTGTCTATGCGTTGTTGGCGGTCGTCGGCATCGGGGCGCTGGGATTTGCCTTCGTGCCGCAGTTCCTGGGCTCGAGCCGCGCCGACAAGCGTATGAAGGCGCTGCAGGGCGACATCCAGGCCAACCGCCGCACCGCCGATGCCGCCCGCACTCGCGATGCGCGCCGCAAGCAGATCCAGGACACCCTCAAGCAGCAGACCGATGCGCTCGGCAAGGCCAAGCGTCGGGTCCCCCTGCAGGACCAGATCTATCAGGCGGGCATGAAGATCAAGGCGCGCGACTGGATCCGCAACCAGATCATCATCGGCGTCGTCGTCTTCGGCCTCTGCTTTGTGGCGCAACTGCCCATGGTCGATGCCGCCGGCATCCCCCTGCCGCTGTTCCACCTGATCTTCGGCGCTGCCGCGGGCTACCTCCTGCCGAAATTCTGGATGGGCCGCCGCCGCAAGAAGCATCAGCACCTCTACCTCGAGGAGCTGCCGAACGCGGTCGAAGCGATCGTGCGCGGCGTGAAGTCCGGCCTGCCCCTCAACGACTCGATGCGGCTCGTCGCCAAGGAAGCCAAGGAACCCATCAAGACCGAGTTCCAGAAGGTCATCGACCAGCAGTCGCTCGGCAAATCCACCACCGAAGCCGTGCAGCTTCTCTTCGAGCGCATGCCGCTACCCGAAGTGAACTTCTTCGTCGTCGTCATCACCGTGCAGCAGCAGGCGGGCGGCAACCTGAGCGAAGCGCTGGGCAACCTCTCGCGCGTGCTGCGCAACCGCAAGAAGATGAAGCAGAAGATCAAGGCGATGTCGTCGGAAGCCAAAGCCTCCGCCGGCATCATCGGCTCGTTGCCCTTCATCGTCGCCATTCTCGTGTCGCTGACGACGCCGACCTACATGGTGCCGTTGTTCACCACCACCACGGGCCAGATCTGGCTCGGCATCGCCGTGGTTCTGATGGGCATCGGCGGCTTCATCATGAACCGCATGATCCAGTTCGATTTCTGAGGGGAAGATGGGCGGCCTCGAACACCTGTTTACCCGCGACTTCCTGATCGCCGCCCTGGCCGCGGTCGCCGCCGCAGCCGCCGTGTTCACGCTCGGCTTTTCGCTGCTCGGCCGCGGCGGGGCATCGGTGCGCCAGCGCATCAAGCGGGTCGCGCTCGAGCGCGAGAAGATGCGGGCCCAGGAGATGGCTCGCCTCCGCGGCGGCGAACAGCAGGATGTGGGCCGTGGCTCCATCCGCCGCGTCGCCGGCCGCGAATACGTCAGGAACGTCGTCGAGCGGTTCTCCCTGCAGAAGGCCTTTGCCGACGAGAACACGATCGATGCGCTGGCGCGGGCCGGCTATCGCGGACAAGGGCCGCTCAACACCTACGTGTTCATGCGCTTCGTGACCCCGTTCGTGCTGTTCGTGCTGAGCCTCGTCTATCTGATCTTCATTCTGTTCCCGAACAACCCGATCTATATGAACGCGCTCTACGCGCTGTTCATGGGCCTCGTCGGCGTCTACCTGCCGACGCTCCTGCTCAAGAACCGCACCATCAAGCGGCAGCAGTCGATCAAGCGCGCCTGGCCGGATGCCCTCGACCTCATGCTGCTCTGCGTCGAGGCGGGCATGTCTGTCGAGCACGCCTTCAAGCGCGTGGCCAAGGAGATCGGCATGCAGAGCGTCGAGCTCGCCGAGGAGATCACCCTCACCACCGCCGAGCTCAGCTTCCTCGAGGATCGCACACGCGCCTTCGACAATCTCGGCCGGCGGACTGGCCTCGACATCGTCAAGGCGGTGATGACCTCGCTGATCCAGGCCGACCGCTACGGCACCAGCGTCGGCACCTCGCTGCGCGTGATGGCCGAAGAGGGCCGCGAGACGCGCATGATGGAGGCCGAAAAGAAGGCCGCGGCTTTGCCGCCCAAGCTCACCGTGCCGCTTATCGTGTTCTTCCTGCCGGTGCTCTTCATCGTCATCATCGCCCCGGCCATCATCAAGATCATCGCCCAGGGCGGGCTGCCGTTCCTCGCGAAGTAGGGGCATTAGGCCCGCACGAAAACATCAAGGCCGGGGTTGATCCCCGGCCTCTGCGTTCGCGAGCAGGGGCGAGGCTAGTTCGCGCTCTTGATGAGGTCCCAGCGGTTCTGCTGGGTGAGCAGCGCGCGGATGTAGTTCATGTTGGCATCCACCTGGTCGGGCGGGAGCTCCGCCGCGAACAGCGCCCGGGCCTCGTCAAAGCGGCCCTGGAGGCCGATCACCAGCGCGAGGTTCTGCCGGATCTGGCTTGTCGCCCCACGCATCGATGCCGCCTTGCGCAGATGTACCTCCGCCTGCGCAAGGTCGTTGCTCATCGCAAAGGAGAGACCGAGATTGGCTTCGAGCGAGGGCTCGTTCGGCGCGATGGTCAGGGCCTGCGTGTAGATCGTGCGCGCTTCCTCGTTCCGGCCCATCTGGTCCAGCACGGCGCCTTCGACGAGAAGCGCATTCCAGTCCGGCGACGCCGGATCGATGGCGTCCTGGACGACATTGAGGGCCTGGTCGAACCGGCCGGCGGCGCTCAGCGCCTTCGCGTAGGCAACCTTCAGATCCACATCCGTCCGATAGAGGGCGAGGGCCGCTTCGATCACGCTCACGGCCTGCCCCGCCTGGCCGGCTGCGCGCAGCGCGGCGGCGTAGTAGATGACCGTGACCTTGTCGCGCGGATTGGCCTTGTAGCGTGCCGAGAGCGCGGCGAGGGCCTGCTCCGACTGCTGTGGCGTAGTCCCCGCGAAGTCGGGCTGCTCCATGCGGGCGTGGTTCGTCACGCAGCCCGAAAGCACCGCGGCGGCGGCGCCGGCCAGCAGCAACCCACGGAACGATCTGAGAAGGGGAAGGGGGCGCGCAACCACGGCCGGCACTCGTTCTGTCTGCGCTCTCCGCGCCTGCCCTCAGCAATAATTGATTAACCCTAACGGGGGGTTAAGCCCGGGTCCGGGCGGCTGTTCATGCCGTTGACGAAGGCCACAAGATGCTGGACGATGGCCAGCATTATGGCCAATTCGCATGTCGCCGCGGTTCGCGCGTTCAACCGCTTTTACACCCGACAGATCGGGCTTCTGGGCGAGCACGTCGCCGCCAGCCGATACACCCTCACCGAGGGCCGGCTGCTCTATGAACTGGGCACCGAAGGCGCGACCTCGGCGTCGGGCCTCGCCGCTTCGCTCGGGCTCGACCCCGCCTATCTCAGCCGGCTCCTCAAGCGCCTCGTCCGGCTCGGCCTCGTGGTCGTCGCGCCCAGCGCGACCGACAGGCGCCGGAACGATCTCGCATTGACCGATGCCGGCCGTGCCGAAGTCGCCGAGCTCGACCGGCTCAACGACGTCGCCATCGAGTCCGTCCTCGAGGGCATCGACGACACCGGCCGCCAGACGCTGGCGGGCGCGATGGCGGCGATCCGCGCGACGCTCGGCCGCGAGCCACTGCACGCGCCGGTGATCCTGCGCCCGCACCGGCTCGGCGAGATCGGCTGGCTGATCCACCGCCAGGCCATCCTCTACAACCATCAATTCGGCTGGAACATTGCGTTCGAGGCGCTGATCGCGGGCATCTACAGCGCCTACCAGTCGGCCGTGCCTGGACCGGGCCGCAACCTCTGGGTCGCCGAGCAGGGTGGCGCTATCGCCGGCTCCATCTTCGTCGAGCCGAGCCAGGGGATCGCCGGGTCGGCGCAGCTGCGCATGCTCTATGTCGAGCCGGCCGCACGGGGGCAGGGGGTGGGCTCGGCGCTGGTGGGCGAATGCGTGCGGTTTGCGCGTGATGCCGGCTACGAGCGGATGCGGCTCTGGACCCACACCATCCAGCAGTCGGCCCGGCGCATCTATGCGGCGGCGGGGTTCGCGGTGGTCGAAACCATACCCGAGGAGATGTTCGGCAAGACCCTCACCGGCGAAATCTGGGAAATGCGGTTCTAGTAGCCGCGGCCTCTATCCACCACGTTGGGCAGCGGCGCGCCATTGGTATGTTCGCGGATGATCCGCGAGAAATAGGCGACGCCTGCATCGACATTGCTGATCGCCGCGATGTGGGGCGTGACGAAGCAGTTGTCGAGCGCCCAGAGCGGACTGTCGGGCGGCAGCGGCTCGACCTCGAACACATCGAGGCTCGCCGCGCCCAATGTGCCATCGCCCAGCGCCCGGACGATGTCGGCTTCCCGCTGATGCCCGCCGCGCGCGGCATTGACGATCACCGGCCCCCCGTCGAGCCGCCGGCGGAGTTTCTGGAACAGGCCGTAGTTCAGGATGCCGGCCGTGTCCGGCGTGAGCGGCAGCAGGCAGACGAGAATGTCGGTCTCGCCCAGAAAGGCATCCAGCGCGTTGCCGGAAAACGTGCGCACGCCCGCGATGGTCTTGGGCGACCGGCTCCAGCCGAGGACCGTAAAGCCGAGCGCGACGAGCTTTTGCGTGGCGTCCTGACCGAGCACCCCCAGCCCCATGATGCCGACCTGCGTCTCGCCTGCGGCGGGCGGGTAGTGCTGGACCCAGCGCCGCGCGGCCTGGTCGCGCCTGAAGCGGGTGCCCAGCCGCTGGTGGCGGGTAACCTCGGCGACGACGTAGTCGCTCATCCGCGCGGTGAGGTCGGCGTCGACGAAGCGGACGATCGGCGCTTGAGGCAGGTGCGGATGCTTGAGGAGGGCATCGACGCCGGCCCCGAGCGAGAGCACTGCCTTGAGGCCGGTGAGGCCGTCGAAGGCATCGGCCTTGGGCTTCCAGACGAAGATGTAGTCGACCTTGGCCGGATCGAAGTCGTCGCCGCGGCGGACGACGCGCACTTCCGGCAGCGCCTCCCGGTAGCGCGCCGCCCAGCGGGCCTCGTCGACGTCGGAGAGGTGGAGGAGGAGGGTGGTCACGGGCGCCTCGGAAATGGGAAGGCCGCGCCCGGTGTGGACGCGGCCTGAAGATTTGTGCTCACCGGGCTACTGCGCGGACGACGACGGCGCAGCCTCGCTGCTGACCGGAGCCGCTGAGCTGGCCGGCGCTTCGCTGCTCGCGGGAGCCGCGGAACTGGCCGGTGCTTCGCTTGCAGCCGAGCCGGCCGGCGCCGCGCCCGAAGCTTCGGCGGAGGCCGGCGCGGCGGACGACACGCCGCTCACCACCTGCGAACTGGTCGGCGCCTCGCCACCCTGCGGCGCGGCCGGCGGCGGGAACGGCACCGGCGAATGCGACAGCGTCGACAGGAACGCGATGATGTTGGCGCGGTCCTTGTCGTCCTTGTCGCCGGCATAGGTCATCTTGGTGCCGGCGGCGAAGCTCTTGGGCGCGGTGAGCCAGGTGTTGAGCTTGTCGTAGGTCCAGGTCTCGGACGAATGGGCGCTGAGGTCGGCGCTGTAGGAGAAGCCCGGGTGGCTCGCGATCGGACGGCCGACGACGCCGTAGAGATTGGGGCCGATCTTGTTGGGACCGCCCTCGGTGAAGTCGTGGCAGGCGCCGCACTTCTTGGCGGCGGACTCGCCGGCCTTGGGGTCGGCGGTGGCGAGGAGCGTGCCGATGTCGACGGGCGCGGCGGGTGTCGTGGTCTGGTCCGACGGGGCTTCTTCCGACGGCGCCGGCAGGTCGTAGCCCGGCCCGCTGGCGCGCGGGGCATAGACGCCCTCCGCAATGAAGCCCAGACCCATCACGAACAGCAGCGTTCCCAGAATCGCGCCGAGGATCTTGTTGAGTTCAAAGGAGTCCATCGCGGTCTCAAGCCCTTTCCGCGGGGGTTTGACGATTGACGAAGAGCTGAGAAACCGCCCTGCCAGGTGAGATCGGGGCCCCGTCCCGACGCGCGCGGAAATTAGCCGGAAGGCATGGTGGCCGCAACCGGCTTTGGGTTGCGTGCGACAATAACCCGTAGCCCGGCCGCGCCGTTGACTTGCCCCGGGACGGGGGCCATAGACGCGCCCGAACGAGGGGGCACAGATGGCCAAACTCATCGCCTTTCAGGGCGAACCCGGCGCCTTCAGCCACGCCGCCGCGCACGCGCTCTTCCCCCGCGGCGAGCCGGTGCCGTGCGCGACCTTCGAGGACACCATCACCGCCGTGAAATCCGGTCGGGCCGACTACGGCGTCGTGCCGGTCGAAAACTCGCTCTATGGCCGCATCACCGACATCTATCACCTCCTGCCCGAATCGGGCCTCCACATCACCGCCGAGCATTTCCTCCGCATCGAGATGAACCTGCTCGGGGTGAAGGGCGCAACGCTCAAGGACATCAAGTCCGTGCAGTCGCTCAACGTGGCGCTGGGCCAGTGCCGCAAGTTCATCCGCAAGCATCGGCTCAAGACCATCAGCGGCGGCGACACGGCGGGCAGCGCGCGCGAAATCGCCGAGCGCGGAGATAGGTCGGTAGGCGCCATCGCCTCGCGCTTTGCCGCCGAGGTCTACGGCCTCGACATCCTTGCCGAAAACATCGAGGACGCCGCGCACAACACCACGCGTTTCCTGGTGATCTCGCGCACGCCCGAACTCCCGAAGCGGGGCAGCAAGCCGGTCAAGACCACCTTCGTGTTCCGCGTGCGCAACGTGCCGGCCGCGCTCTACAAGGCCATGGGCGGCTTTGCCACCAACGGTGTGAACATGACCAAGCTCGAGAGCTACATGCTCGACGGCTCGTTCACTGCAACACAGTTCTACGCCGACATCGAAGGCCATCCCGACGACCGCTCGGTGCAGCTGGCTTTCGAGGAACTGGGCTTCTTCACCGATCATTTCCGGGTCCTCGGCGTCTATCCGTCCGGCAAGCCCTGAAGGGCGTGCGCCGTCGTCCGGTGGCCCGGACATTGTCCACGAAGTCTCCGCCGTCGGGGTGGACGGCGCCCGCGAGGCGCGTGCGCCCCTTGGTATGTTTTGTGAGGCGCAATGCCTCGCGGGCGGCAGGATTTCGGAGTGGGGT
>CAYRZM010000233.1:0-18966 GCA_964428685.1 uncultured Devosia sp.
GTCACCCCCGACGGTAGAACGAAGTTCTTCGAGGTGGAGGGGCGGCCGGCCGGCTGGAGCTAGCGCTGCCGAACCGCGAGAGCGCGGCGGCCGATGGTGCCGGCAACAGGATTTGAACCCGTGACCCCCTGATTACAAATCAGGTGCTCTACCAACTGAGCTATGCCGGCTCGAGGCTCTGCTAGCACCGGGCTCGGGGGCCCGACAAGTCAGTGGCGGCTGGCGACGCGCCGCTCGGGGCGGGCGGGGACGCGCAGCGCGGCCTGGGGATCGGCGGCGACGACGCGGTTGCGGCCGGCGTTCTTGGCCTCGTAGAGCGCGAGGTCGGCGTCGGCGAGCCAGGCGGCCGAGCCCTCCCCGCCCGAGGGCATCGGGGCGACGCCGCCGCTGACGGTGGCGCGGAGCTCAGCGGCCGGTGTCTCGATGATCGTCGACTCGATGGTGCGGCGGATGCGCTCGGCGGCCTCGTAGGCCTCGGTGGCCGAGGTCTCGGGCAGCAGCAGGCCGAACTCTTCGCCGCCGATGCGCCCGAACACGTCGGACTTGCGCATGTTGGCCATGCAGGCGTTGGCGATGGCGATGAGCACGGCGTCGCCGGCGGGATGGCCGTGGGCGTCGTTGATGCCCTTGAAGTGGTCGACATCGAAGATCACCAGCGCCGAGGGGCGCTCGTAGCGCGAGGCGCGCAGGAACTCGCGGTCGAGCTCGGCCTGGAAACCGCGGCGGGTGAGTGCGCCGGTCATGCCGTCCTGCCGCGCGATCTGGCGCAGCTCGAACTGCTCGACCACGATCTCGGCGAGGGATTTCAGGATGCCGGCGTCGCGGGCATCGAACGGACGCGGCTCATTGTCGATCGCGCAGAGGGCGCCGACATTGTAGCCGTCGGGCGTGGTCAGCGGTACGCCGAGATAGGAGCGGATGTGCGGCACCCCGGTCACCAGAGGGTTGTCCGCGAAGCGGCCGTCGGAGGTGGCGTCGGGAACGGCCAGCGGGCCGCTCTGCTTGATCGTTTCGTTGCAGAAGGCGACGTCGCGGGGCAATTCGCGGTCGAGCGGGCCGGCGGCGGCCTTGAGCCATTGCCGGTTGGCATCGATCAGCGACACCGCGGCGATGGGAACGCCGAGCACGGTGCGCACCAGATCGACCACGCGGCGGAACGGCTCTTCCTCCGCGGTATCGAGGATTTCGTAACGCCGCAGCGCCGCGAGCCGCGCGTCCTCGTCGCCAAGCCGGAGATCGTGCATCGGTCCACCCGCAATCGGATCAGGGCACCGATTTTGCCGGACGCGGGTTAGGACAAGCCAAGCGGGTTTGCTTGCATTCGAGCGCGCGAAGAGATCAACCGTTAACGCACCGGTCGCTGGCCCGGGCGGCGGGCGCGTGATAGTCAGCCGCCAAACCAGACGAGAGCCCTGCCCCGTGGCGGATTTCCTCCCCGAACGCCTCAGTTTCGTCTCGAGCGGCACCGCCGAAGCCGACGCGGCAGCGGCACGCCTGCGCGCCCGCTACGGCGACGTGGGGCCCGAAGCGGCGCAGGTGGTGGTGGCGCTCGGCGGTGACGGGCTCATGCTGCAGACGCTGCACAAGGTCATGGAGCGGCACGTCCCGGTGTTCGGGATGAATTGCGGCTCGGTCGGCTTCCTGATGAACGAGTATTCGGACGACAAGCTGCTCGACCGGCTGGCCGCCGCCAAGCCGACGCGGATCACGCCGCTGCAGATGCGGGCGATCGACACGCACGGGCAGGTGCACGAGGCGCTCGCGCTCAACGAGGTCTCGCTGTTCCGGACCAGCTACCAGGCGGTGAAGGTCGAAATCGCCGTCGACGGGCGGACGCAGATGGAAGAGCTGATCTGCGACGGCATCCTGCTCTCCACCCCCGCCGGCTCGACCGCGTACAATCTTTCGGCGCACGGGCCAATCCTGCCGATCGACGCGCCGCTGCTGGCGCTGACCCCGATCTCGCCGTTCCGGCCGCGGCGCTGGCGCGGCGCGATCCTCGAAAACCGCGCCGTGGTCACGTTCCGCACGCGCGAGACGGACAAGCGGCCGGTGAGCGCGGTCGCCGACAACACCGAGGTGCGCGACGTGGTCGAGGTGGTCGTCCAGGAGAACCGGGCGCACCAGGTGACGCTGCTGTTCGACCCCGGCACCGGACTCGAGGAGCGCGTGCTCTCCGAGCAGTTCCGCTACTAGGTTCAGGCGGCGGGCAGCGCGAGCCGCTCTTCGCCGGACGGGAGCACGGGCAGGTCGCGGCCGCCGGCAATATCTCCGGCGAAGGCCGACATCACGCCGCGCGCGGCGCGGCGGGCCAGAACGACGTTCTGTTCGCTGAGATAGGCGAAGGCGTCCTCGAGATCGGGCGGAATGACGCCGTCGTGCTCGACGATCAGCTCCTCGGTGAGCGCGGTGACGACGAAGTGGCGGGCCGTCACGTCGTCGGCGAGATCGGCGGCGCGGGCGTGGAAAATCAGGCGCGCGATAAGGTTGCGCACCCCGGCGCTCAGCCCGCAGCGGGCGAGCAGCGCGTTGAGCGAGGACCGGCTGCCGGTTTCGAGCAGCGTGAATACCTTTTCGCGCGGGGTCGTGGCGAGGGTCGCGATGCAGTCGGCAAAGAACATCACGTGGCCGTTGACGACGGCGTGCAGCATCACCCGGGCGGAGAGTTTTTCACTGGCGACCAGCTCGGCGGCGAATGGCTTGGCGTCGGCTTCGGCCTCGCCCTCCCCGATCGCGGTGAGCGCGGTGTCCATGGAGTCGCGGAGGATGCGCTGCAGGCGCGGCGCGGCGATGGCGCCCGCGACCATCCGTGCGGTGCGGAGCGCGGCCACCGACGCCTCGACCAGCTTCAGCCGGGCAGCCGCCGGCAGGTCGGTCCGGCCCAGCAGCGCGCCCCGGATCTCCGCGTCGGCGATGCCCTGCTCGGCGGCGAGGCGGTCGAGCAGACGCGCGGGCACGGGGACGTCATCGCGCGGCAGGAGTTTCAGCGTCACGCTGCGCTCGCCGCGCTCGATCAGCGCTTCGGCAACGCGCGCGCTGATCCGCTCGCGCAGGGCGACGGCCATCAGCATCACGAGGCCGGTCTTGCGCACGAGGCCGATGAGGTCGGCATCGATGAGCGCCGGCGAATACTGGGCCACCGCGCGGGAGATCACCTCGCTGTCCTGCAGCAGGGCCAGCAGGATCGGACGCGGCGCGTCAAGGGCGTGGAGCAGCCCGTAAGCGAGCGCGGCGCGGACGCGGACGGACGGGTCGTCGAGAAAGCCGATCAGGGCGGCGTAAAGGGCGGCGTGCTCGTCGGCGGGACCGGTGTGGGCGAGATAGGCCTGCGCCGCGAGGTGGGCCGCCTGGCCGCGCTCCTCGCTGTCGCCCGACTGGCTCAGGGCGACGAAGTCCTGGTACGCAACCATCCCGCTCTCCGGAAACCACCGGAAGACGCTATCCGGCAAGGCTTAAGGAACGGTTCACCATGCCGGTTCGGACGCCGTTAACCGCCGCCCTGCGCCCAATAGAGGTGGGTGAAGAACGCGCTGTTGGGGCGCACGCCGGGCGACATCTCGATGCGCGGCTGCGGGACGGCATCGGGCTGAGGCGACGCGACCGCCGCGGTTGGAAGACCCGGCGCCGGGTCGGGCGTATCCACCAAAGCGAGCGGCGGGGAGTCGCCGTCCGGGGGCACGAGGGGGATCGGCGCGGGTAAGGGCGAGGTGAGCGCGACCGGCCCGCCGGCGGCGGCGTCGATCGCCTGGACGGGCGAGAGCGGCGGCGACTGGGCGGCGATCAGCGGCGCCGCGGCCTCGGTCCCGATCAGGGGGGTGGGCTGCGGCGGCGGTACGGTGTTGGCGAACATCGCCGCGAACGACATATCGACCTTGCTGAACTGCGGCGGCACGTCGGAGGGCGCCTGCGCGCCGGCAATCTGCTGCGCGGTGAATGCCGGGTCGGCATCGGGCAGTGGCGCGGCCTCGATGGCATTGTGCTTGGCGACCAGCGCCTTGTAGACCTCGCGGATCGTGCGCGGATGCTTGCCGTCGTAGAAGATCTGCGGGTTGGCCCGCGCCTGGTTCGGGAACAGCTTGGCGGCGACCTGGTCGGGGTCCTTGAGGCCGGCGTTGAACAGCTTCTCGGCGCCCTGCGGTCCCAGGAAGTGCGCGATGTAGAGCTCGCCGGGACTCGGCATGCGCCCGAACTTGGCCTCGAGATATTCGCCGTTGGACTTGGTAAAGGCCGCGGCCATGTCGGCCGCGATCTGCGGGTCTTCGCGCAGCTTCAGGATTTCGGTGCGGAGCTTCTTGTCCTTGACGACGTAGTCACCGGACGAGTCTTTAGTGATGGCGTCGGCATATTGCTGGTAGCCGAGCCGCGGCCCCTGCTCTTTCATCACCTGCAGCCAGGTCGAATCGAGGAACTGGAACAGCCCGACGGCCGACGAACTCGGTGCCTTGGCGCTGGGGTTGAGGCTCGACTCGCGCATGGCGGTCTTGAGCAGGTAGTTGAAGTCGACGTCGCTCTTGTCGCCCGCCGTGTTGAGCACGTAGGCGAGGCTCTGCGGCACCGTGATCGGCTGGACGTCCATGGCGATTCCCGGGCGGGAGGCCCGGGGTTAACAGAACGCTAACAGCCGTTAACGACGGGTTAACCTTCGAACCAGCTCACCACCTTGCCGAGATCGGGACGGTCGCGATCCTCGATCACAGTCGTCGGCGTGCCGATGTGGACGAAGCCGACGAAGCGCTCGCCGCCACGGGCGCCCAACAGCTGCTGGGCCTCGGTGTCGAAGCCGTACCAGCGGTTGGTCCAGCTCGCGGCAAAGCCGAGCGCGAAGGCGGCGTGGCTCAGGTTGAAGCAGACATTGCCGGCGGAGAGAAGCTGCTCGATCTCTGGCGACTTGGGATTGGGCCTCGGCGAAAGGATGACGCCGATGGTCACCGGCGCGGGCAGGAACTGCCGCCGCTCGACATCGAGCGAGGCCTCGTCGATGGCGGGGTTGCGCGACTTCTGGATGGCTGCGAGCGCTTCGCCGGCACGCCTGCGCGCATCGCCCTCGAACACCACCAGCCGCCAGGGCACGAACTTGCCGTGGTCGGGCACGCGCGTGCCGATGGTGAGGATTTCCGTCAGCTCCTCGGGGGTGGGTCCGGGATCGCGCAGGAAGCCGATGCCGACGGATCGGCGGGTCTTGAGGTAGTCGCGGAGGGCGGCGTTGGCCGGCATGGTCAGGTCCTTGCGGGTGGAGGGCCCTTATGACACAGCTTTTCCCCAATCCAAGGGTAGCGAAGCCGCACCCGCGGAAGCGGCGAGCGCGCGTCGGCCGGGCCGGTGCGGCGTGACTTTCTCGGGGATGCTCCTTGCGCCTGTGGCGGACGATCGCGGTCGTTATGCTGTTCGCGGTCCTGCCGGCGTTCGGGCAGGACGAGGCGCCCCCCACGCCCGCGCCGCTGCCCACATTCCACGCCCCGGTGGCGGGTGGCGACGCTTCGGCCACCGATTCCGCGGCGTCCGACGACAGCGGCGCGACCGACGACACGGCAGCGCCATCCACCCCGCCCCCCGCCAAGCCGGCCGTCCCGCTGGTGACGACCCCGCAGCCCGTGACGCTCACGGCGCTCGTTGCCGATGGCGGCCAATCGATCGTGCAGGGGCTCGTCTGGCGGGTGTTCGGGACCAAGCCGGATGCCTCGGGGCATCTGGTGCTGGCGGCCAAATCCGATGCGGCGGTGGCCAATGTCTCGCTCGCGCCCGGCGACTATGTCGTCCACGTCGCCTATGGGCGGGCGCAGGCGAGCGACACGATCACCGTCAAGGAAGGCCAGAACGACAAGTCGATCGTTCTCAATGCCGGCGGCCTGCGCCTCAATGCGGCGATCGTCGGCGACATCGCCATCCCGATCAACCTCCTGCACTTCGACATCTTCACGCCCGGGCAGAACGATGCCGACCGTGTGGTGGTGGCGCAGGATCTCAGCCCCAACGACGTGATCACGCTGAACGCCGGCATCTACCACATCGTCTCGTATTTCGGGGACGTCAACGCGGTGGTGCGGGCCGACCTCAAGGTCGACCCCGGCCAGTTGACCGACGCGACGCTCTACCACCACGCCGCGCAGGTTTCGTTCAAGCTGGTGAGCGAGACCGGGGGCGAAGCGATCGCCGACGTCGACTGGACGGTCAAGGCGACCGACGGCTCGACGGTCTTTACGAACACCGGCACTTTTCCCTCGACCGTGCTCCAGGAAGGCGACTACACGGTGCTGGCGAAGCGGGGCGACAAGGTCTTCAACCGCGATTTCGAGATTCAGCCGGGGCAACCCAAAGAAGTCGAAGTTTTGACGACCGTTTACTAGGCAATTCACAATTCTTGCGGGTCATTGCCCGACAGAGTCGGGGTGATATAAGCGCCTCAACCTCGCCGGGGGGCGGAGATCGATGGCACAGCCGGACCGCAAACTGGTCCCGATCGTCTCGCTGGACGTGGTCGCGTATTCGCGTCTGGCCGAGATCAATGAACGTCAGACCCTGCGCCTCGTGCAGCGGGTCTACGACCGGCTGGTTGCGCGCTCGATCGGCCGCTACAGCGGCAAGGTCTTCAAGACCATGGGCGACGGGCTGCTGGCGGAATTCCAGAGCGTGGTCTCGGCCGTCGAATGGGTCGCCGACATGCAGCGCGAACTCAACGAGCGGCGGCTGAAAGTCCCCGGGGGCGGATACTTCCAGGTGCGCGCGGGAATCGTGCTCGCCGACGTGCTGGTGGCGGGCGACGACCTCTACGGCTCGGGCGTCAACCTCTCGGTGCGGGTGCAGGCCATCTCCCCGCCGGGGGGCATGGCGATCACCAAGTGGATGTACCAGTACCTCGACGGGCGGACGGAGCTGCAGTTCACCGATCTCGGGCCGATCGAGCTCAAGAACGTCACCAAGACGGTGCGCGTCTATGTGTGGCATCCGGACGGGGTGGCGCCGAAGTCGCCCCTCGCGCAGGCCAGCCCGCCACCGGTGCCCCCCTCGAGCCGGCCGTCCGTCGTGGTCATGCCGTTCGACAACCTTTCGGGCGAGGCCGACCAGAGCTATTTCGCCGATGCGGTGGTCGAGGAGATCACGGCGACGCTCTCGCGCATCCGGGATTTCTTCGTCATCGCCCGCAACTCCGCCTTCGCCTACAAGGGCCGCTCGATCGACGTGCGGCAGGTGGGGCGCGAGCTCGGCGTCCGCTACGCGGTCGAGGGCAGCGTGCGGCGCGTGGGCGAGCGCGTGCGGATCACCGCGCAGCTGGTCGAGACCGAGAGCGGCAACCACATCTGGTCGACCAAGATCGACGGTGCGGTGTCGGACCTGTTCGACCTCCAAGACAAGGTGGCGGCGGAAGTTGCAAGCGCGCTCCACCCGTCGATCCGGCGGGCCGAGGTCGAGCGCGCGCGCTCGAAGCGTCCGGACACGCTCGCCGCCTACGACCTCGTCATGCGGTCGCTCCCGCACCTTTGGGCGCACCGGATGGTCGAGAACCCACAGGCGATCTCGTATCTCACCAAAGCCCTCGCGCTCGAGCCCAATTACGGCCTCGCGGCGGGGCTCGCGGCCTGGGCGCACGGCCAGCAGGTCGCCTACAACTGGGCGACAGACGTCGCGGCCGAACGGGCGGAGGGCAACCGCCTCATCGAGCTTGCGACGCAGACCGTGGGCGACGATCCGACGGGGCTCACGGCACTCGCCTCGGCCATGATGCAGCTCGGCGGCGACGTGCGGCAGGCCCTTAACTTTGCCGACCGCGCGCTGGAGCTCGATCCCAATCACGCCTGGGGGTGGATGCGGCGCGGCTACGGGCTCGTCTATACCGGCCGGCCGGAAGACGGGCTCAAGGCGTTCGAGCATTCGGTGCGGCTGTCGCCGCTCGATCCGTTCGCGTTCAACGTCCATCTGGGAATGGGACTGGCCAATTTCGCCGCGGGGCGGCCGGAAGCCGGTATCGAGCTCGCCCAGCAGGCGCTGGCGGAACGGCCCGGGCTGACCTGGCCGTACCGCGATCTCGCGACCTATTTCGCCGCTGCCGGACGCATGGACGAGGCGCGGGATGCCCTCGAGAAATTCGTCTATCTGCGGCCCAGCATGAGCGCCGCCTCAATCCGCGACGGCCTGCGCTTCATGTCGCCCGGCCTGCTCGACCGCTATGTCGGCGGGCTCGAGGCGGCCGGGCTGAAATAGCCGGCGGCTCAATCGGTTAAGCCGGTCGGCGCAATTCTACGCAATCCGTTGCAGGGTTCTCAAAACCGCACCGCCACAATGGCGGGTGGAGTTGATCGACATATCGGGGACGTGCCTTGGACATCCGGCTCGAGAAGCGTCTACAGCCGCGCCGCAACACGATGATCGTTGCCACGCTCGTCTTCGACGGCGGCAACAGCCGCATGGATTGCGTGATCCGCAACCTGTCGGAGGGCGGCGCCAAGATCGAGGTGGCGTCCGCCCGCAACGTGCCGAACACCTTCGACCTAATGGTCCCCGGACATCGCCCGCAAGCGTGCCGTGTCGCCTGGCGCGCGCTGCGCGAACTGGGCGTCCAGTTCATGAGCTGAGGCGTTCAAGTCCGGTTCAGACGAACCGGCCCATTGCTGAGCCACGGGGCGCAGGATTGGGGTTCGCCATGAACAACAAGGCTTTCGTGATCGCCAACGGCGAAGCGTCGCATATCGCCAACGACGAGTGCGACTTCCGCTATCGTGCCGCGCGCCATTGCCTGCCCGTCGGCGTGCAGGCCGCAGCGCAGACCAACACGCAGGCCGAAACCCAGTTCATGGTCGAAGACGGCATCGTCGAGTTCATGATCGGCGGCGCGACCGCGATGGTGCTGGCCGGCGATTTCGTGCGGGTGCCGCCGGGCGTGGTCCATGCCTACCGCAACGCCGGCGACAGCGCGGCGCACCTGCTGGTGCGGCGAACGAGCCCACAGCCGACGCGCCGGGCCCTGCGGCTGAGCTTTGCTGCCTAGCCCAGAGGCTTTTCCATCAGCAGGGCGATCGGCCCGAGCAGCGTCTCCATCTTGCCGGTGCGCGTAAACCCCGCGGCGAGGTAGAAGCGCTCGACGTTGCGGTTCGCGATGACATGAAGCACCCCGGCACCGGCGGCACGCGCCTGGCCCGCGACCGCGGCGACAAGGGCGAGGCCGATCCCCTGCCGCCACTCGGTGGGCTCGACGAAGAGACCTTCGAGCTCGGCATCGCGGTCGTGCGGAACGATCGTCGCAAAGCCGACGATCGCCGGCCCCCGGCAGGCGACGAGCACCCGGCCCGCCTCGATCATCTCCGGCGGAATCGCGCCGTCGATCAGCTCCGGACGCGCGAGAAGCTGATCGCGGACGTCGTCCCACACCAGCGATGCGCGCCACTGGAGGGCGATCAGCGCCGGATGATCGGCCGGGATGGCGGCACGGATCTCGAACGCCGGGCTCATCCCTGCCCGGCGGCGCGGTTGAGCAGGAGGGCTTTTTCGCGGGCGTTCGCCGTCATTGCGGCGGCGCGGCGGAACTCGGCGCGCGCCTCGTCGTAGCGGCCGAGCCTGTGCAGGAGGTCCCCGCGCCCGCTGGGGAGGAGATGATAGGTCCGCAGTGCTGGTACCAGCAGCAGCGGATCGACGATCGCCAGGCCGGCTTCCGGCCCGAACGCCATGCCGTGGGCGACGGCACGGTTGAGCTCGACGACCGGCGAGGGCTGCGTTTCCCCCAAATCGTCGTAGAGCGCGGCGATCTGCCACCAGTCGGTGTCGCCGGCGCGGGCGGCCCGGGCGTGGCAGGCGGCGATCGCGGCCTGGAGCGCATAGGGTCCGAGCGCACCGCCAAGCCGCTCGGCTTCCGCCAGCGCATCGAGGCCGCGGCGGATGAGAATGGGATTCCAGCGGCTGCGATCCTGATCCAGCAGCAGGATGGGCGTACCGTCGGGCGCGACCCGGGCGTCGGCGCGCGACGACTGGATCTCCATCAGCGCGGCCAGCCCGTGGACCTCGGGCTCGTCGGGAACCAGCCCGGCAAGGACCCGGCCCAGCCGCAGGGCCTCGTCGCAAAGGCCGGTGCGCAGCCAGTCATCGCCGCTGGTGGCGGCGTAGCCCTCGTTGAACATCAGGTAGACGACCTCGAGCACCGAGGCGAGGCGGACGGTGCGTGCCTCGCCGCGCGGCAGCTCGAAGCGAACGCGGGCCTCCGCCAGAGTTCGTTTCGCCCGCACGATCCGCTGCTGGATCGTCGGCTCGGGCACGAGGAAGGCCCGGGCGATCTCGGCCGTGCTGAGGCCGCCGACCAGCCGCAGGGTCAGCGCGCTCCGCGCTTCCGGCGACAGCACCGGATGACAGGCCGTGAAGATCAGGCTCAGCACGTTGTCCTTCACGTCGTCGTCGAGCCGCTCGTCGTAATCGGGCGCCTCCCGCTCCTTGAGCTCGGCCTCGCGGGTCAGCTCCGGCATCGCCTTGTCATTGAGCACGCGATTGCGCCGGAACTGGTCGATGGCGCGGCGCTTGGCGGTCTGCATCAGCCAGGCGCCGGGATTGTCCGGAATGCCGTTCCGCGGCCAGTCGCCCAGCGCCGCGACCAGCGCGTCCTGCGCGAGTTCTTCGGCGATCCCGACATCGCGCGTCATTTTGGCGAGGCCAGCGACCAGCCGCGCCGCCTCGATGCGCCAGACGGCCTCGACAGCGCGATGGGTCTCGATTTCAGGCGTGGGCTGGGCCATGGGCGGCGGAGTGGATCAAATCCCCTCCACCGCCGCAAGCCGGGCCTATTGCTGCGCCTGCTGCTGGACCATCCGCTCGTAGCGATCCTGCTGCTCGGCGCTGAAGCCGAGACTCTCGGCGGTCGCCAAGGGACGGATCTCGATCTGGACATTGCCGTGGCCATCGCTTTGCGGCCACTGCTTGACGATCTCGACGACCTCGGCGAGCGAGGCCGCCTCGATGATGGAATAGCCGGCGATCAACTCCTTGGCTTCGGCGAAGGGACCATCGATCACCGTCGGGCGGCCGTTGGCGAAGCTGACGCGCGCGCCTTTGGCGGATGCGAGAAGCCCCGCGCCCTGCTTCATCCGGCCGGACTTCACGAGCTTTTCGTTGTAGCTCGTCATGTCGTCGATCAGCGCGGCGCTCGGCATCACGCCCGCCTCGGTGTCGGCATCCGCCTTGCGGATCACCATGAACTCCATCGTTGCCTCCCTTGTCCCTGCCGCGCGCTCAGTGGGACTTGCCATACATGTCGGCCTCGACGGCCTTGCGGCGCTCGAGATGGTCCGGCGCCATCACGTCGGCGAAATCGGCAGCCTCGGCGAGGCGACGGACCTCGACCGACTCGCCGTTCATGAACGGGATGCGGCGCGCCCACTCGATGGCCTCCTCCTTGTTGCGGACCTGGATGATCCAGAAGCCGGCCACGAGCTCCTTTGCCTCGGTGAACGGCCCATCCTTCACGGTGGCTTTGCCCGCCTTGAAGGTGAGGCGCGCGCCCTCGCTGGTGGGCGCGAGGCCATCGACCGCCAGCAGGACGCCGGCATCGCGGAGGCTCTGGTTGTATTTGCCCATCACCTCGAACCCCTCGCGGGTCGGTTCCACCTGTTCGAGGCTCGGGTCGCCTTTGACGATCATCATGTAGCGCATGTCGGTTCTCCGTTGCTGCGGGATAAGCCCGCTTCAACCACACGACGAGGGCGGTTTTCCGGAGTCGACAGGGGTCGGCGAAAAAAGTGGGCGGTTTATTCAACCATTCGGTTGACATGGCCGCTTTGCCCGATTATTCAACCGTTCAGTTTAGCACGGGGGTGCGCCCGAAATGGCTGATGATCGCCTGAGCGTCACATTGTCCGCCCTTGCCGACCCGACGCGCCGGGGCATCCTTGCCCGGCTCGCCACCGGCGAGGCGACGGTCAACGAGCTGGCGGCGCCCTACGACATGTCGCTGGCGGCAGTGAGCAAGCATCTCAAGGTGCTGGAACACGCGGGCCTCATCTCGCGCGGCCGGGACGCGCAGTACCGCCCGTGCCGGCTGGAAGCGGCGCCGATGCGCGACGTGGCGGGGTGGCTCGAAAGCTACCGCCAGTTCTGGGAGCAGAGCCTCGACCAGCTCGAGATCTATCTCGCCGAACTGCAGAAGGGCGACCCGTCGGGGCCGAAGAACTGAGGTGATCAACAACGTGGTCCCGTTCCGGCCGCTCCGGCGCCGCCCCCCGGGCCGGCCACCGTGGATGGGCTCGTGGTTCCGCTTCTGGAGCGAAAGCCTCGACCGGCTCGGCGCCTACATCGCCGGCCTCAACGACACCGAAAGGAAGATGCTGATGTCCGATCTCAAGTTCGAGTATCCGGCCGACGAGCCCTCGATGATCACCACGCGCTCGTTCGACGCGCCGCGCGAGCTGGTTTGGAAGGTCTTCACCCAGCCCGAGCACGTCGCCCGCTGGTGGGGGCCCAAATCGATCTCGCCGGTCAAGCGGGTCGACAAGCTCGAACTGCGGCCCGGCGGGACCTGGCGCTTCGTCTGCGAGCGGCCGGACGGCAGCGAGACGATCGTGTTCACCGGCAAGTATCTGGAGGTCGTGGCGCCCGAAAAGCTGGTCAACACCTTCGGTGTCGAGGGCGGCTGGGAGGGCGACGCGGCCTTCCCCGAAACGCACACCTTCGTCGAGCGCGGCGGGCGCACCTACTATCGCGCCTATTCGCTGCTGCCGAGCCTGGCGGTGCGCGAACAGGTGCTGGCGACCGGCATGGAAAAGGGCGGCCGCGAGTCGCTCGAACAGCTCGGCGCGCTGGTCGACGAGCTCCGGGTCCGCGCCGAATGATGGCCGATCCGGCGATCGCCGAGGACGCCCGCACCCTGGTGATCACACGGGTGCTCGCCGCGCCGCGCACCCTGGTGTGGAAGATGTTCGCCGACCCCTATCACCTTGCGCAGTGGTGGGGACCCAAAGGCTATGGCAACCGGGTCGATCAGCTCGACTTCCGCACCGGCGGCCGCTGGGTGCATGTGATGATCGGGCCGGACGGCAGGGAGCTGCCGACCGACAATGTCATCCTCGAGGTGCGCGAGCCCGAGCGCGTCGTCTACCGCAATGCGCCGGCCGATCCGAAGATCTTTGGCGCCAATCCGCCGCCGGCCTTCACCAAGACGGTAACACTCGAAGCACTGGACGACGGCCGGACCCGGCTCACCCTCCTCTGCACATTCGACACGGCCGAGCACCGGGACGCGGTCGTGCGCCGCGGCTTCGCCATCGGGACCAACGAGAGCTTCGACAAGCTCGAGGCCCATCTCAGGGAGACAGAATGACCACCACCCGCCCCGCTTCCGGCACCGCGCCGGTCAATGGAATCGAGCTCTATTACGAGCTGCACGGCAGCGGCAAGCCGCTGGTGCTGCTGCATGGCGCGTTCGGCGCGATCGAGATGTTCTGGCCGGTCATGGCCGAGCTGGCAAGATCGCGGCAGGTGATCGGCGTCGATCTCCAGGGGCACGGGCGCACCCTGCCCTTCGACCGGCCGATGACGTTCGAGGCGATGGCCACCGACGTGGCGGCGCTGATCCGATGGTTCGGCTACGACAGGGCCGACGTCATGGGCTACTCGATGGGCGGCGCGACGGCGCTGCGCATCGGGATCGACCATCCGCAGGTGGTCGACCGCCTGATCATCGTGTCCTCGACCTATGCCTTTTCGGGCTGGCACGACTTCAACCAGCAGGGGATGAAGGGAATGGCGGCCAATCCGGCGGCGGCGGTCGAGGGCATGAAACAGACGCCGATGTATCAGCTCTATGCGCAGATCAATCCCGACCCCGAGACCAACTGGCCCAGGACCATCGCGCAGACGGGAGCGCTGGTCGGGCGCGACTACGACTGGTCGGCGGAGGTGGCGAAGCTGCCGATGCCCACGATGATCGTTGCGGGCGACTGGGACGCGGTGCGGACGGCGCATGTCGCCGCGTTCTTCGAGCTGCTCGGCGGCGGCAGGCAGGATGCGAACTGGGACGGCTCGGGCATGAACCGCAACCGCCTCGCGATCCTCCCCGGCGCGACCCACTACACCATCTTCAACGATCCGCGCCTCGCCACGACGGCCGCGGGCTTTCTCGATCAGGGGTCGGGCCGGTGAGCGAGAACATCGTCAGCGCGCCACCCGGCGAGACGTGGTTCTCGATCCGTCGCAGCTTCGACGCGCCGCGCCGGTTGGTCTGGCGCTGCTACACCGAGCCGCAGCACATGGCGCATTTCTGGGGGCCGCGGACCTCGACGCTCGAGGTCTGCACGATCGACCTCAAGGTCGGCGGCGTGTGGCGCATTCGCTGGCGCTTCGCCAATGGCGACGGCTGGGGCTACGCGAGCGTCTATCTCGAGATCGACGCCGGGGCGCGACTCCACTACCGCGACGCGCCCTACGATTGGGCGGGCGGGCTCGACGGCCTGCCGCCGGCCGAGCTGCTGTCGACGATCGCGCTCAGCGATGCCGCGGGCGGCGGCACCGAAGTCCTCGTTCATGTCGAGTGTCCGTCGGTGGCGGCGCGCGACGAGAACGTCCGCCGCGGCTTTGCCGGCATGGTCGGGACCGGCCACGATCGCCTCGCCGAATATCTCTCCACCCTCGATCAGGAGGCCTAGTTGCCCTTCGTTACCTCACAGGATGGGACGCGCATCGGTTACAGCGTCACCGGCTCTGGACCGGCGATCGTGCTGGTCGACGGTGCGCTCTGCTGGCGCGCGTCGGGTCCGTCCGGACCGCTGACCGCGCAGCTCATGGACCGCTTCACCGTCTATACCTACGACCGCCGCGGGCGCGGCGAGAGTGGCGACACCAAGCCCTACGCGGTCGCGCGCGAAGTCGAGGACCTCGCCGCGGTCATCGGGGCCGCCGGCGGGTCGGCGGCGATCTACGCGATCTCGTCGGGGGTCGGCCTTGCGCTCGCCGCCGCCGACGCGCTCGGCCCCAAGACGATCACCAAGATGGTGCTCTACGAATTTCCGATCTTTGCGGACGACAGCCGCCGGGTCGATGCCTCGTATGCCCAGACGATGGATGAGCTGATAGCGAAAGGCGACAACAAGGGCGCGATCAAGCACTTCATGAAGACGGGCGTGGGCGTGCCGGGCTTTGCGATCTTCATGATGGGGCTGATGGGCGTCTTCAACAAGCTCGCGCCGGTCGGCCCGACGCTCGCCTACGACACGCGGCTGGTGACGCCGTTCTGGACCTATGGGCCACCGCCGAAATCGAGCTGGGCGAAGGCGACGATGCCGGTGCTCGAGATCGGCGGGGGCAAGTCGCCGGCGTGGATGCAGAACGCACAGGTGGCCGTGGCCGAGGCGCTGCCGAACGCCACGCACAAGACGCTCGGGGGACAGAACCACATGGTTTCGCCCACGGCGATCGCGCCGATGATCAAGGAATTCCTTGCGGCCTGACGGGCGTGCGGGCGGCCGGAGCCGCCCGCCGGCGCGTATTACTTCAGGCCGGGGATGGTGACGCGGAACACCTGGAACATGGTGTCGACGTCGGCGCCGCCATCGGCCTTGTAGGCCGCGCCCACCTGGTAGCCGTCCTGGGCGAGGAAGTCGTTGTCGTTGACGACGAACAGGAAATGGTAGTCCGGTGCGGCGGTGTCCTCGACGCTGGCGAGGCTCATGCCTTCCCACTTCTCGCTGAGGTTGGTGTGATCGTTCGGCGCGCCGTTGTGCATGCCGAAGCGGTTGAGCTGTGTGTTGTCGTTGAGGTCGATGAACTCGGTCACGGTCGCGGGCGTGACCGAGGCATCGAGCACGCCGCCCGGGGCAACGGGATGGTCCGGCTTGTCGAACGGGCCGTTGGCGATGTCGGTCGCCTTGGCGGCATCGACCACCACGATCTTGCGGTAGATCGAGGTGTCGCCCTTGAGGCCCTGGCCGTTGTTGCTGTCGCGGGCGAGCATCAGCCAGGCGCTGTCGGAGATTGCGACGATCTCGCTCTGTGCCGCGACGAGCGTCTTGCCGTCGGCCGATTTGAAGGTCGGCAGCGGCACGACGTATTCGTGAACGAGCTTGAGGTTGGCCGGGTCGCTCAGATCGTAGACCAGCGCGCGGGTCTTGTCGCGGGTCGAGGCCTTGTCGCCGCCGTCCTGGCGGGTCGCCGACTGCAACACCGCGATCAGGAACTTGCCGTCGGGGGTCATCGACAGGCCCTCGAGGCCCTGGTTGTTCTGGCGGCCGGTCTCCGGATTTTCCGGGTCAGGCTTGGGGGCGCCGGTGGTGGGGGCGTCGGCGCTATAGTTGGGCACGCCCTTGCGGATCGGGGTGAAGGCGGCCGGCGGCACGGTGACGCTTAGGAGCTTACCGGCGGCATCGAAGCGGTAGATGTTCGGGCCATATTCGTCGGAGACGAAGAACGTGCCGTCGGACATGGCGACGAGGCCTTCGGCGTCGAGGACGAGCTTGCCGTTGGCGGCCTGGGGCAGCGCCGGGAGCATGCCGCTCGCGGCGCGGACGCCGTCAATGGGATCAAGCCCGCTCATGTCGCCGCCGCTGCCGTCGCTGAAGAGCACGGTGCTCTTGAGAGCAGCCGCGAGGCTTGCCTGCTGCGGATCGGTGCCGTCGGCCGCGACCGGCTTGAGGGTCAGCGAAACGGTGTTGAGGCGCTCGCGATAATCGGTCGTGCCGGCGACGTTGTAGCCGCGATCGGGCAGGATCCAGGCCGTGCCCGCATAGCTGCCGTCGGCGTTTTTGGTCCAGCTCCTGGGATCGACCGCGAGCGCCGAGCCCGAGCCGAACGTCTCGCCGAAGGAATCCCTGGTGTCGGCCGGAATGCGGCCGAAGCCCACGAGGCCGTGATCGACCAGCGTGACGCCGGCGGCGGTGATGCTCACATCGGCGGCGAAGGCCGGGAGGGCGGTTGAAAGCAGAGCGATGGTCAGGAGGCGCAGGGCGCTGCGGGCCATTTTCGAGTCCCCATTCTGAAATGAACGGGGACTCGTTAAGTGCGGGAAATGACCGTCAGATGACGTTCACGCAGCCGTTTTCAGCGGCGTCCGCTTGAGGTCGGGCGGCACCGCCTCGGCGATGATGTCGACGACGGCGTCCATCGCTGGAACGACCTTCTGGCCCTCGCTGCCGAGGCGGCGGACGGAGACCGTCCCCTCCTCGGCCTCGCGCTTGCCGACCACGAACATCAGCGGCACCTTCTGCGTCGAGTGCTCGCGGACCTTGTAGTTGATCTTCTCGTTGCGCACGTCGAGCTCGGCCCGGATGCCGGCGTCCTTGAGCTGCCTGACCAGCTTTTCGGCGTAGGCATCGGCGTCGGAGACGATGGTGGCGACGACGACCTGGGTCGGCGCCAGCCACATCGGCATCCTGCCCGCATAGCTCTCGATCATCATGCCGATGAAGCGCTCGAGCGAGCCGAGAATGGCGCGGTGCAGCATCACCGCGTATTTGCGGGTGCCGTCCTCGGCCACATAGGTCGCATCGAGGCGCTCGGGCAGCACGTAGTCGAGCTGCAGCGTGCCCACCTGCCAGGAGCGGCCGATGGCGTCCTTCAGGTGGAACTCGAGCTTTGGCGCGTAGAAGGCCCCCTCGCCTTCGGCGATGACGAAGTCGTAGCCGGTGGCGCGGAGCGCATCGCCCAGCGCCTTCTCGGCCGCGTTCCAGCGCTCGATGGTGCCGCCGAACTTTTCGGGGCGCGTCGCGAGCTTGATGACAACGTCGTGGAAGCCCATGTCCTCGTACACCGAGTAAAGCAGGTGGACGAATTTTTCCGTCTCGGCCTGGATCTGCTCTTCGGTGCAGAAGATGTGGGCGTCGTCCTGCGTCATCTGGCGGACGCGCAGCAGACCGTGCAGCGCGCCATGGGCCTCGTTGCGATGGCAGCAGCCGAACTCGGCGAGCCGCATCGGCAGGTCGCGGTAGCTCTTGGTGCCCTGGTTGAAGATCTGGATGTGGGCCGGGCAGTTCATCGGCTTCAGGGCCATGAGCTCGGCCTTGCCGCTGAGGATCGGGCCCTCTTCTTCGGTGCCGGGCACCTCGTCGGGGACCACGAACATGTTCTCGCGATACTTGCCCCAGTGGCCGGACGCCTCCCAGAACTTCGACGACATCAGCTGCGGCGTCTTGACTTCGGTGTAGCCGTCCCTGTTCACGCGGCGGCGGATGTACTCCTCCATCGCGTTGTAGATGACGAAGCCCTTGGGGTGCCAGAAGACGCTGCCGGGCGCTTCGTCCTGCAGGTGGAACAGATCCAGCTCGCGGCCAAGCTTGCGATGGTCGCGCTTTTCGGCCTCCTCCATCATCCTGAGGTAGTCGTCGAGCTCCTTCTGCGTGGCGAACGCCGTTCCATAGACGCGGGACAGCACCGGGTTGTTGCTGTCGCCGCGCCAGTAGGCGCCGGCCACCTTGGTCAGCTTGAACGCCGTCCCGACGTCCCTGGTCGAGCGCATGTGCGGGCCGCGGCAGAGGTCGAACCACTGGCCCTGCTTGTAGATCTTGATCGACTGGTCGGCCGGAATGGCATCGACCAGCTCGACCTTGAAGTTCTCGCCCTTGCTGGCGAAGACGCGCTTGGCCTCGTCGCGGCTCCAGACCTCCTTGGTGAAGGTGGCGCCGCGATCGATGATCTCCTTCATCTTCTTTTCGATCGCGGGGAATTCCTCCTCGCTGAACGGCGTGTCGCGCTTGAAGTCGTAATAGAAGCCGTTCTCGATGACCGGGCCGATGGTCACCTGCGTGCCGGGCCAGAGTTCCTGCACGGCCTCGGCGAGGACGTGGGCGGCATCGTGCCGGATCAGGCCGAGCCCGTCGGCGCTGTCGCGGGCGACGAACTCGATCCTGCCGTCGTCGTTGAGCGGATCGCTGAGATCGGACAGCACGCCGTTCCACTTCATGGCGACGGTGCGCTTGGCGAGCGATGGGGAGATCGACTCGACCACGGTGGTCCCGGTGGTGCCACGCGCATAGTCGCGTACTGCACCGTCGGGGAACGTCACCTTGATCATTT
>CAYRZM010000234.1:0-7544 GCA_964428685.1 uncultured Devosia sp.
GCGTCGGCGATGCCGGGATCGGCGGAGACGACCTTGCCGACGGCGGAGGTGACGACGACGGTGACCGCCTGCGACACGGGCAGGTTGATCTTCATGACCGAGGTGGTCGTGAGGTCGTAGGTGACGGTCTGCGCGGCGGCGGGGCTCACCGCGCCGATGAAGGCGAGCGCCGCGGCGGCGAGGATGCACCGCGCGAGGCTTCGCAGAAGAGTGGATCGAGCCGCCATAAACGACGCTTTGCTGAAAGTTCCGGCCTTGGCGCGCAAATTAGCAGCGCAGGGTCAACAGCGGCTTAACGGGGCAGCGCGGTGGTGGTCGGGCCGCCGATGACGCCCATGCCATTGCTGGTCGTCGGATGGGCGGTCCAGAACGGGCTGGTCATGCGGATCGACTGGTTGGCGGCGGCTTCGGCGGCGGTATCCTTCTCGCCGAAATCGGTGACGGAACGGAGGACGAGGGAGAGCTTGCCTGCCGACTGCGAGTTGATGATGACCTCGGCCTCGGCGGAGTCGAGCGCCAGCGTGGCGATGGCGGTGTTGGCAAAGGCCTCGGACTTGGGATCGGCCGGGGCGCCGCCGTCGGCGGTGCCGAGCTGGTTGCCGATGGCGAGGACGCGGACGTTGCTGAGGATCGTCTGCGATACCTGGCCCTCGGTCGTGGTGCGGGTGAGGATGACGTCGACATGATCGTCGGGGACGATGAAGCCGCCCGAGGCGGCATCGGCGGTGACCGACACCGAAACGCCGCGCATGCCGGGCTCGAGCACGGCCGAGAGGTATCCCTGGCCGGGCTGGGCCAGCTTGCTGGGAAGAATGGGCTCGCCGGCGAAGAACTGCTCGCGGGCGATGTCGCCGTTCATGGCGGTGAGGGCGTCGGGTGTCTGCGCGTCGGTGACGTAGTCGGAGCGGATCGCCGCCGCGGGCCAGGCCTGCCACTCGACGGTGTCGGCGGAGACACGGTCGCCGAGCCCGATGGTGCGCTTGGCGACGAGCACCCGGGTCATCGGCGGGGCGGGCGGCGGCGCGGGCGTCGCCACCTGAACGGGGGCGGGCGGGGCTTCGTGCTGGGTGGCGAGCCAGGCGGCGGCGGCGCCGGCGATCAGGGCAAGCGCCACGAGCGCGATGCGGAATTTGGTGCCGGTGCTCCAGCCGGAGGCGCGGGCGCCGGGGACCGGATTGCCGTGCTGCTCGGCGAGCTCGAGGCTGCGCTGGAACTCGGTGCGCATCGCCTCCTGGCTGACGCGGCGGTCGCCGCCCATCCGGCGCTCGATGTCGAGCGGCTGGATGCTGGGCTGCTGCGGCACGCCGAAATGATCGCGCGAGGCGCCGGCGCCGTCGGGGCCCGTGTCGGCCAGAGTGTCGGCGCCGACGTCGTTGTCGGCCTTGAGCTGGATGGTCTTGGTGCGGCGGAGCACGGAAGCCTCGCGGGAACGGCGGTTACGTTCGGGCAGTCTTTCATGCTGCCCACGCCATCCGTTCTAGCGCATCAAGATTCACCGCTTCGTTGCAAAGCGGCGAAGTTTTTGGGCGATGCGGTAACCGGCCGTTAGCGATGACGGCGGGCCGCCGTCACACTCAGGCGAACCAGTCGGTGCCCGGGTACTGATGGGCCTTGGCCACCTCTTCCACCAGCTCGAGGCCGATGCCCGGGCGGTCGCTGAGCGTGATGCGGCCGTTTTTGATGATCTCGCCGCCGTCTGTAATGGTGCTCCAGTAGTCGCGGTGGAACCAGTGATATTCGAGCACGAGGAAATTGGGCACCGTGGCGCAGACATGGGCCGAGGCCATGGTGCCGAGCGGCGAGCTCACATTGTGGGGCGCGAAGGGGATCGAATAGAGCTCGGCCATGTTGGCGATCTTCCGGCATTCGCTCAGGCCGCCGCACTTGGGAATGTCGGGCATGATGATCGACACCGCCTGCTTTTCGAGCAGCTCGCGGAAGCCGTGGCGGAGATAGAGGTTCTCGCCGGCGCAGATGGGGGTGGACGTCGCCTCGCGGATGGCGCGCATGGCGTCGATGTTCTCGGGCGGAATGGGTTCTTCGAGCCACAGCAGTTTCAGGGGCTCGAGATCGCGGGCGAGGCGGATGGCGCTGTGGACGTCGAGCCGGGTGTGAAGGTCGGTCGCGACATCGACGGAGGGTCCGGCGGCTTCGACCACCATGCCGGCGAGCTCGACCATGCGGTCGTGCTCCCAGCGGTTGGGCGTCATGTTGAAGGCGTCCTTTTCGTACCACGCGGTTTCGGTGCCGGTGTGGCCGTAGGCGCGGATGTCGAGGTCGACCTTGAGGGCGGTGAAGCCGGCCTCGAGCACTTCGTCGACCACGGCCTTCACCTCGGCCATGTTCATGCCGGGCGAGACTTCGCAATCGCAATAGACGCGGATGTCGTCGCGGAATTTTCCGCCGAGCAGCTCATAGACCGGGGTCTTCAGCGCCTTGCCCTTCAGGTCCCAGAGCGCGATCTCGATGCCGGTGAGGGCCGTGATCAGCGCGCCGGCGAAGCCGCCCTCGAAGACGAGGCCGCGGCGCAGCTCCTCGAACAGGGCGTCGATGGCGAAGGGGTCGCGGCCGACGAGCTTTTCGCTCAGCTCCCTGATGATGGCGATGGCCTGATGGCCGCCATGGACGCATTCGCCGATGCCGGTGATGCCCAGATCGGTTTCGATCCGCACCCACAGATGCATGCAATGGCCGGTGCTGGCGGCCGTCTTGACCGACGTGATTTTCATGAGCGGGGATCCTCCGGGCGGAATTGGTAGTCGGTGCGGGCCGCGGCGTCGAGAGGCGGGGCTGTCTGCAGGGCGCCGCCGATGCTAGGCTGCCGGAAGGAGGGGCAATGGCGACCCAGTTCGGCTATTTCCTCATCGCCGACATCACCGGCTACACGCAGTATCTGAGTGCGTCGGAGCTCGACCACGCGCAGCAGACGCTGACGGCGCTGCTGAACCTGCTGATCAAGCACACCAAGCCGCCGCTGGTGATCTCGCGGCTCGCCGGCGATGCGGTGATCAGCTACGGGCTGCGCGACAGCTTCTGCTCCGGCCAGACCTTCGTCGAGATGCTCGAGGACACCTATCTGAGCTTCCGCCGGCAGGTGGAGCTGATGGTCCGCAACACGACCTGCCCGTGCAATGCCTGCCGCAATATCGGCACCCTCGACCTCAAGTTCTTCGTCCATTCGGGCGAGTTCGGCGTGCAGCGGCTCGATGCGCATGACGAGCTGGTGGGATCGGACGTCAACCTCATCCACCGGCTGCTCAAGAACCACGTCACCGAGGCGACTGGCCTTCGGGCCTACACGCTCTACAGCGATGCGGCGGTGCAGGCGCTCGGCCTCGGCGAGGGCCTCAGCGAAATGACGCGGCTGGTCGAGACCTACGAGCATCTGGGTGACGTGGTGGTGTGGGTCAAGGACATGCATCCGCTGTGGGAGGCGCGGCGCGCGCAGATGCAGGACCGGATTGCGGCCGAGGACGAGCTGCTGCGCATCTCCGTCGAGATCGCGGCGCCGGTCGAGGCGGTGTGGAACGCCATCGTCGAGCCCGACCACTTCAACGTGCTGCTCGGGGGCGACCGCATGGTGGTCGCCAAGCGGGCCGGCGGGCGCGTGGCGCCGGGCAGCATCTACCAGTGCTACCATGGCGAGCAGCATATCTCGAACGTCGTGACCGGCTGGCAGCCGTTCGAGAGCGTGGTGATGGAGTTCGTCGTGCCGATGCCGCTCGGCGCGCCGACGATGCGCGCGGAGGTGCGGCTCACGCCCTGCCCGGGCGGCACGCAGGCGATCGAGATCATGAGCAAGGCCTCGGGCGCCCTCGTCGCGCGGCTGGCGGCGGATGCGGGGATGAAGGCCCGGCTCGGCTACCTCCAGCAGCATCTCGAGGCGTTCAAGGCGCATGTCGAGGCGATGGCGAGGGCATCGGAAGCGGCGCTGCCGCCGGCTGCGGCGCCGGCCGAAGCCAGTGTCGCGGCGGCGGCGCGGGCAGCGCTCGAAGAGGTCTAGGGCCGGCGGCGGGCGGCTGCTATGGTGGGCGCAGCGGAGGGACGGATGGCCGGATTCGTGTCGCGGGGGTTCGTGGGGCGGGGACGGGCGCCGGGCGACCGGGCGTCGCGCATCCCGCCGGGCCAGTACGAGACGCAGGGCTTTCCGGTGCTGAGCGCGGGGCCGACGCCGCGCGTGAAACTCGACCAGTGGCGCTTCAGCATCGAGGGACTGGTGCGGACGAAGGCGAGCTGGAGCTGGGAAGAGTTCCTGAAGCTCCCGGCGCAGCCGTTCCTCGTCGACATCCACTGCGTGACCAAGTGGAGCAAGCTCGACACCAAGTGGATGGGAGTGAGCGTCGACACGCTGCTCGAGCATGTCGAGCTCGATCCGCGGGCGCACTATGTCACCGCGTTCACCATCGAGGGCTACACCACCAACATGCCGCTCGAGGAGATCATCAACGGGCGCGCGTTCGTCGGCTACCAGTACGACGGGCGGCCGCTCGAGCCGGCGCATGGCGGGCCGGCGCGGCTGGTGGTGCCCAACCTCTATTTCTGGAAGAGCGCCAAGTGGGTCACGGGCCTCAGGTTCATGGAGCACGACCGCTCGGGCTTCTGGGAGCAGGCGGGCTACAACAACCACGGCGATCCGTGGAAAGAGGAGCGCTACACCGGCGACTGAAGCATGGCGGGACCCATCCCCTGGCAGATCGCGACGGTCAGCGGCGTGCGCGACGAGACGCCGACGGTCAAGACGCTGGCGTTCAAGCTGCCGCAATGGATGCGGCATCGCGCCGGACAGCACTATGACCTCAGGCTCACGGCGCCCGACGGCTACCAGGCGCAGCGGAGCTATTCGATCGCCTCGGCGCCCGAACGTGAGGGCGAGGTGGAGCTGACGGTCGAGCGGATCGCCGACGGCGAGGTGTCCGGGTACCTCCACAGCGTGCCGATGGTGGGCGACCTGGTGGAGCTGCGCGGCCCGATCGGGGGCTATTTCGTGTGGGAGGCGGCGCTTGGCGGGCCGCTGCTGCTGATCGCGGGCGGTTCGGGCGTGGTGCCGCTGATGGCGATGCTGCGGCATCGCGCGGCGGCCGGATCGCGTGCGCCGGCGCGGCTCCTCTATTCGGCGCGCACGGCGGACGAGCTGATCTATCGCGACGAGCTCGACCGGCTGGCGGCGGACGGATCGGGGTTCGAGGTGGTCTACACCGTGACGCGCGGGGCGCCGCCGGGCTGGACCGGGTTCACGCGGCGCATCGACCTGCCGATGCTGGCGCAGGTGGCCAAACCGCTCGGGCCGGACCCGATGGTCTTCATCTGCGGGCCGACGCTGATGGTCGAGAGTGCGGCGAGCGCTTTGGGCGCGCTCGGCATTGCGCCCGAGCGGATCAAGACCGAGCGCTTCGGTCCGACGGGAACCTGAGGAGCACCGCGATGGACAGCGTGGCCGACGATCTCAACCGCGAACTGATGCTCGACGGCAATGCCGTGGCCGGCGAACTCGCCGCGGTCTTCGGCATCGACATGACGACGAGCGACACCGAGTGCGCCGGCTGCGGCCGCGCGCACCAGATGGGGAGCCTCTTGGCGTTCACGCTGGGGCCGGGGATCGTGCTGCGCTGTCCGAGCTGCGAGAGCGTGATGATCAAACTGGTGCGGACGCCGCACGGACTCTACCTCGACGCGCGCGGCGTCGCGGTGATGCACCGGCGCGCGGACGCCTAGGGCTTGCGGCCGTAATAGGTCATGAAGATGTCGACGGCGCGGGTGACGACGCGCTCGATCTGTTCGGGGCTCGCCGGGGTCGCGAGGTTGCCGAAAAGGCGGCGCTTGTAGATCGAGGCCATGCTGAGCTCGAGGAACTGGCGCGAGGCGAGGTCGGGGTCGTCGATGTCGAACTCGCCCGGATGGGCGTCGATGAATGCCTTGAGCGAGTGATGCGCCGAGAAGGTGTCCCCGGCAAAGAAGCGCTGGGCGATCTCGGGCATGCGGTCGGCGATGCCCAGCACCATGCGCTGGGCGCGGATGACGTCGTCCGAGGTCAGCCGCGTGGTGACGTGGATGCCGAAGCGGCGCAGCGCCTCGCGGGTGGTGCCGTCGGCGTTTAGGGTGTCGGCGGCGGCGGAGAGGGCCGCTTCCTTCTCGCGTTCGATCAGCGCCCCGAGCAGGGCGGCCTTGTCCTCGAAATAGACGTAGACGGTGCCCTTGCTGACGCCGGCGGCGGCGGTGATGTCGTTCATGCTGGCGGCGTCGAAGCCGACGTCGAGGAAGCAGCGCCGCGCGCCGTCGAGGATCTGGTTGCGCTTGGCGGGATCCTGGCCGGCAACCCGGCGTCCGGACCGGACCTCGGCCTCATCCTCTGAAATCTGCATGGCTGCTGCTCCAAAATAAACCGAACCGTTCAGTTCGATTTCGCTTGATATGGCCTGCGGACCGGTCTATGTCAATGCCAATCGAACCGAACGGTTCAGTTCAACCGATGCATCGGAGGCATCCATGGCCCGCGCCGACGAAAACAAGGTCCGCCGTTTCCCCCAGCCGGCGACGCCCGAGACTGTCGCGATTCCCGTGGCGGATGAAGCGCCGATGATCGCTCCGGAGGCGCCGGCCAACGACAGCGCGCCGAAAGCGCCCGCCAAGGCCCGGCGCTCGCTGCGGCCGATCCTGCTCGGTGGCGTGGCGCTCGCCGTGCTCGCGGCGGCGGGATGGTGGGGCTACGACTGGTTCACCACCGGCCGGTTCATGATCTCGACCGACGATGCTTACGTGGCCGGCGACATCACGACGATCTCGTCCAAGCTCGGCGGCTATGTGGCCGCGGTGAACGTTGCCGCGAACCAGGCCGTCCACAAGGGCGACGCGCTGGTGACGCTCGATGACGGCGACTATCGCATCGCGCGGGACAGCGCGCAGGCGCAGATCGACACGCAGCAGCTGACGCTGCAGCGGATCGACGCGCAGATCACCGGGGCCGGGGCGGCGCTGGCGCAGGCCAACGCCAACAAGCTGGCGCTGGTCGCGGCACAGAAGAATGCCAGCCTCGCGCAGCAGCGGGCGGCGCAGCTTCAGACGACGAACGTCGCGTCGCAGTCGGACCTCGACAAGGCCAATGCAGCGCTCGACCAGGCCAATGCCAACATGGCGGCGGGCGATGCGCAGATCGCGTCGGCCAACGCCAATGTCGCGGTGCTCAAGGGGCAGCGGGCGGAAGCCGAGAGCGCGCTCAAGACGCTGGGGCTGGCGCTCGACAAGGCCAACCGCGACCTCGGTTTCACCGTGCTGCGGGCGCCCTATGACGGGGTGGTGGGCAACCTCGCCGTGGAAGCGGGCGACCTGGTGACGGCGGGCGCGCATCTCGCATCGCTGGTGCCGGTCAACGCGCTCTATGTCGAGGCCAACTTCAAGGAGACGCAGCTCAGCCACCTCACGCCGGGCGAGACGGTGACGATCCACGTCGATGCGATGGACGGCGCGCCGATCACCGGCACGGTCGAGTCGCTGGCGCCGGCTTCGGGCTCGGTGTTCTCGCTGCTGCCGCCCGAAAATGCGACGGGCAA
>CAYRZM010000235.1:0-11611 GCA_964428685.1 uncultured Devosia sp.
CGGGTCTTCGCCCGGCCACGACGACCGAGGGGGGGCGGTCGTGGTGAAGAGAGGCTCGGCGGTGGAGGGGCGGGGCGGAGTGGAGTGGAGTGGAGTGGAGTGGAGTGGAGTGGAGTGGAGTGGAGTGGAGTGGGTGGAGGGACGGGTCCCGGCTTGCGCAGGAATGATAGCCGGGCTGACTAGCTTTTCGGTGCCGCCGCTGAGGCGCGGGCGATGAACTCTACCGGGAGCGCGACGTGCTGGACGCCGGCGCGAGCCATGAGGATGCGGGCGCAGGTGGCGCCGACGTCGTGGGTCGGCTGGCGGATGACGGTCAGCGGCGGGTCGCTGCGGTCACCGCCGGGGGGATCGTCGAAGCCGACGATCGAGAGGTCTGCGGGCACCGCAAGGCCGCGGCGCCGTGCCGCCGCGAGGGCGCCAAGGGTCAGCGTGGCGCAAAGGCCGATGATCGCGGTGGCGCCGTGGAGATTGTCGAACAAGAGGTCGGCCCAATCGAAGCCGTAGGTGCTCCGTTCCTCGTCGCTGCCGCAGGCTTCCATGATCGGCATGTCGTCGAGCGACAGGCCGTAGGTCGCGAGCGCATCGGCGATGCCGGCGAAACGCTGGAGGTCGCTCGGATAGGCGGACACGAAGCGACGGTCGCGGCCGGGCGAGTAAACGAGCGGTGGCACGACGACGCGCGAGATCGACGCCAGCGCAAAGCGGCGATGGCCGAGCGCCAGCAGATATTCGGTGAGGCGGCGCGCGCCGCCATAATCGTCGATAACCACCGAACTCATGTCGTCCGGCCCCCGCGCCTGGGCGACGACGAACGGCACGCGGCGGCGAAGGCTCGGACTGACCAGCGCCGCTTGCGCCGGCGAGCCGAGGATGAAGCCGTCGGCCACTGCCAGCGGCAGCTGGTCGGGCGACAGGATAGACAGCGAAACGCCGTGCTCGGCACAGACGCCCACGACGCCCTGCATGAACTCCAGCATGTAGGGATCGGAAAAGAAGTAGCCGAACGAGCCCTCGGCCGGCCCCACGACGCCGATCTGGTTGCCGACGCCGACGCTGAGCAGCCGGCCACGAGGGTCGGGGCCGCCATAGCCGAGCTCGCGCGCTGCGGCTTCGACCGCGGCGCGCAGCTGCGGCCGGACCCGCTCGGGAGCGCCGAAGACGTTGGAGACGGTCGCCTTGGAGACGCCGGCGGCGCGCGCGACGTCGAGGAGAGTGGGAGTCTTCACCGCACGACTGTAGCAGATTTGTGAACCGGTTCAAAATCTGCCTTGACCATGACACCTCAAGCTGATGTTCTCGTTGAACCGGTTCAAACTCTATTTATTTGGGGAACTTTGATGTTGAGGCGTTACGTCATCGAGCGGGGTGTTCCCGGCATCGGCGGCTCCACCGGGCAGGGCTTTCGGGACATCGCGCGGCAGTCGAATGCGGCGCTCGACCAGCTTGCCGGTCACGTGCAGTGGGATCACTCCTACGTCGCGGGCGACAAGACCTTCTGCGTCTATCTCGCCGACAGCGAGGAGGCCGTGCGGCGCCACGCCGAGCTGAGCGGCTTTCCGGCAGACATCATCACCGAGATCACCGCAGTCATCGATCCGACGACGGCCAACACGCCCGTCGCCTGACGCGTTCGTCCCGGCCGGGACAGTGCTGCGGTCTCCCGGACTGCAGCAGGTGGCTCCGGATTGTGGCCCGGAGCCACCCTTTTTGAATTGACCATGCGGCGCGTCGTTCGCTCGTGCTAGAGCGATGGCGTGACGAAGCCGCTTCCCACGATCGGCCCCTTGCGCGTCCTCTCGGCCGACCCTCCGGTGTTTCTGACGGGGATCGCCGGCGAAGATTATCTCGGCGTCGCGCGGGTGTTCGCGGAGCGCTTTGGCGATCTCGATGCCGGGTTTATCGTCTTTCCCACCTGGACGCTCGAGCGCGACGGCATTCCCGAGGCGATCCGCGCACGCCACGCGGCGCATGTGGCACGCTACGCGCATCATCGCTTCCACTTCATGGGCAACACGCCACGCGAGGCCGAGCTGCTGCGCGCAGAGGGACTTCGGGCCGAGTTCCTCAACAAGAACTTCACCGTGTCGAAAAGCTTCTTCCACCCGGTGACGGGGACGGCGATCGACTTCGACGCGATTTACAACGCCCGCTTCGTCACCGGCAAACGGCATGAGCTGGCGGCGCTGGTACCACGCGTCGCCTATCTCGCTTACGTCGAGCCCGAGGCAGAGCGGCTGACGGAGTTCAGTGCGCTCTACGGCGCCGCGATGACGCGCAGCCCCGGCCATCGGCTGCTCAACATGCTGCAAGAGGGACGGCCGTTGGCGATGAACGCGGCCGACGTCAACGCGGCCCTGGCGCGGGCGGCGGTCGGGCTGATGCTCTCTGCGACGGAGGGCGCCAACTATGCTTCGATGGAATACATGCTCGCCGGCCTGCCGGTGGTGAGCACGCCGTCGGCGGGGGGGCGCGACGTCTATTTCGACCCCGACTTCTGCGTCGTCTGCGACCCCGATCCGGTCGCGGTGCGAGACGCCGTGGCGGCACTCCGTGCACGCAACATTCCCCGCGAACAGGTGCGCGACCGCACGTTCGAAAAGATCGTGCCGGCCCGAAGGCGGTTCCTCGACCTGCTCGATGAAGCGGTCGTCGAGCTCGGCGGCAAGCCGCGCCCGCGGAATGTCGACTGGCCGTTCGGCAACATCAGCGGCGTACCGTGGGGCCGTTACGAGTCGCACCTGACGATGTTCGAGCAGTTGCAGCGTGCCGTGCTCTGCCGGAAGCTGGGGCTCGATCCGCGCATGCTCGAGCAGGTGCAACTGACCGCACCGGAGATCGGGCCGGTGGCCGGGGCGATCAGAGCGCGGCCCGGATGCCGGCTGCTGGTGTTCGGCTGCGGCAACGACTCTGCCTTTTGGGAAGCGGTGAACGCGGGCGGCGAGACCGTGTTCCTCGAAAACAGCGAGTCATGGGCCGCCGCGGTCCGGCAGTCGCTGCAGAGCGCTGGGGTCCACATCGTCGATTACGGCACCCGGCTCAGCGACTGGCGGGCGCTCCTCGAATCGCCCGCGCGGCTCAAGATGACGCTGCCGCCGGCGGTCGCCGCGCGCACCTGGGACGTCGTTCTGGTCGATGGCCCGGCGGGCCACGAGCCCGACAGTCCCGGCCGGATGAAAGCGATCTTTGCCGCCTCCAACCTCGTCGGCCGCGGCGGCGCGGTGTTTGTCCACGACAGTGAGCGCGAGGTTGAGGCTGCCTATGCCGCGCGCTATCTGGGTCGGAGCAAGGTGTTCGTCGAGGCGCGCGGCCGCGCCCTGCTGCAGGGCTACGCGTTCTGACGCTAGGCCGACAGCGCCCCGGTGCTGCTGTCGACATAGGCGCGGCTGTAGCGGCCCTTGAGCGAGGTCAGGATCTCGTAGCCGATGGTGCCGGCGGGGTCGGCCTGGTCGTCGATGGAGACATGCGGGCCGAGCACCTCGGCCATCTCGCCGGGCAGTGGAATATCGTTCTGGAGATCGGTGAGGTCGATGATCGCCATGTCCATCGACACCCGCCCGACCACCGGCAGCAGCTGGCCGCGGATGTAGGCGCGGCCGCCGGCGTGCTGGTTGGTGGCGCTCAGTGAGCGCAGGAACCCGTCGGCATAGCCGATGCCGATGATGCCGAGACGGCTGTCGCGGGTGAGGGTGTAGGTTGCGCCGTAGCCAACCGACTCGCCGGTCTTGGCGTCGCGGATCTGGAGGATCGGCGCCTCGAGCGTCACCGCCGGGACCATCGGATTGCGGCGGCCGCTGACCGCGCGGCCGCCATAGAGCGCGATGCCGGGCCGCACCATCTGGAAATGCATCTCGCGGCTGGTCATGGTGCCCGCCGAATTGGCGAGCGAGGCGGGGATGCCGGGGAACTGCGCGACGACCGAAGCGAACAGCGCCAGTTGCGTGCGGTTCTTTTCGTGCTGCGGCTGGTCGGCGCAGGCGAGGTGGCTCATGATCATCTGCGGCGAGTAGCCGACCTCGTCGCACATGCGCTTGACGATCGAGGTCTCGCCCAGCCGGAAGCCGAGCCGGTTCATGCCGGTGTCGAAGTGGAGCGCCGCCGGCAGCGCTTCGTTGCGGCCGAGGCAGGCGACCAGCCACTCCTCGAGCATGGGCAGCGAGTTGATGACCGGCATCAGCCGCTCGCCGACGAAGAGCGGCGCCGAGCCGGGGAACAGCCCGTCGAGGACGAAGATATGCGCGTCGGGCAACGCCGCGCGCACCGCCAACGCTTCGTCGGGGGTCGCCACGAAGAAGAAGCGCGCCCCGGCCGAGTAGAACGCCTTGCTGGCGGCGTTGATGCCGGTGCCATAGCCGTCGGCCTTGACCACCGCGGCGGTGAGCGCCCCGGCCGAGACCTTGTCGAGCGCCTGCCAGTTCTTCATCAGCGCGCCGAGGTCGACCGTCAGGCGGCAGCCATAGCCGGTGGCGATGGCCGGGGAGGGCATCATTGATACCGTTCCGGCAGGTACTGGTCGCGGGCGAGATTGCCGAAGCGGGTGAACTGGCCCTCGAAGCTCAGCTGGACGGTGCCCGTGGGGCCATGGCGCTGCTTGCCGATGATCACTTCGGCGCGGCCGTGGACCTTCTCCATCTCGTCCTGCCACTGGATGTGCTCGGGCGTGCCTTCCTTGGGCTCCTTGTTCTTGAGGTAGTATTCCTCGCGATAGATGAAGAGCACCACGTCGGCATCCTGCTCGATCGAGCCCGAGTCGCGGAGGTCGGCGAGCTGTGGGTGTTTGTCGTCGCGCTGCTCGACGGCGCGGCTGAGCTGGGCGCAGCCGATGATGGGCACGTCGAGCTCCTTGGCCAGCGCCTTGAGCGTGGTGGTGATCTCGGTGAGCTCCTGCACCCGGTTCTCGTTGGCCTTGCGCGCCGAGCCCGAGAGCAGCTGGATGTAGTCGATGATGAGGAGGTCGAGGCCCTTCTGCCGCTTGAGGCGGCGGGCGCGGGCGGCGAGCTGGCTGATCGACAGGCCGCCCGTGTCGTCGATGTAGAGCGGAATGGTCGAGAGCATGTTCGAGACGTCCACGAGGCGCGAGAACTGGCTCTCGTGGATGTTGCCCCGCCGGATGTCGGACGAAGGGATCTCGGTCTGCTCGGCGAGGATGCGCGTCGCCAGCTGCTCGGCGCTCATTTCGAGCGAGAACAGGGCGACCTGGCCGCCATCGACGGTGCGGCGGTGGCCGTCGGGCAACGTTTCGTAGCGATAGTTGCGTGCGACGTGAAAGCCCACATTGGTTGCGAGCGAGCTCTTGCCCGAGCCCGGGCGGCCGGCGACGATGACGAGGTCGGACTTCTGCAGCCCGCCCATCATGCGGTCGAGGTCGGTGAGGCCGGTGGCCATGCCCGAGAGCGTGCCGTCGCGCTGATAGGCTTCGCCGGCCATCTTGATGGCGTCGGTCAGCGCTTCGTTGAACGGCTGGAAGCCGCCGTTGTACTGGCCCTTCTCGGCGAGGTCGAAGAGCTGCTTTTCGGCCTCCTCGATCTGCTTGGGCGCCGTCATTTCGACATCGGCGTCGTAGGCCGTCGCCGTCATCTCCTCGCCGATCTGGATCAGCGTGCGGCGGATGGCGAGATCGTAGACGGCCTGGCCGTAGTCGGCGGCATTGAGCACGGTGGTGGCTTCCGCCGCGAGCCGCGCGAGATATTGCGGCATGGTGACATCGGCAACGAGGGTGTCGGGCAGGTAGGTCTTGACGGTGATCGGCGTTGCCGACTTGCCGGCGCGGATGATCTTGCCGGCGACCTCGTAAATCTCGCGGTGCACCGGCTCGTAGAAGTGCTCGGGCAGCAGGAAATCGGAGACGCGGTAGAACGCCTCGTTGTTGACGAGGATGGCGCCGAGCAGCGCCTGCTCGGCCTCGATGTTGCTCGGCGCGAGCCGGAAGCTCTTTTCGTCCGCCGGACGAATGCGCGCGACGTTGGTCTCAGCCATGGTGGAAGATTGTCTGCCTCGCCCCTTAAGGGTTCCTTAACCTAAACGCGGCGCCCGGCAAGCGCCGTTTCGACTCGTCTCGGGCTCTGCTTGTGCGCTCCGATAATAGCGTGGAAAACGCCGCAAGCGTGGCGGGCCGGTGCGCGCCGCCCCTTGCCCGAAACGGTCATCGGAGTCCGCGAGTCGCGGACGCTAGCCGCGATCGGCTTCGAGCGTCGCGATCAGCCGCTTCAGCATGTCGAGGAACAGCGGCCGCTCGCTGGCCTTGAGCGCACCGAGCGCCAAAGTGTTGGTCTCGTTGGCGGCTTTGAGGGCGAGCTTTGCCTTGTCGAGGCCGAGCGGGGTGAGGCTGATGACCGCGCTGCGCCTGTCCGCCGGATCGGGCGCGCGCGAGATCAATCCGTCGCGCTCCATGCGGGCGAGGGTGTTGGCCATGGTCGGCTGCTCGACCGCGGCGGCGCGCGCGAGCTCGCTCTGCGTCGCCGCCTTGCCGTCGATGAGCGCGAAGAACACCGGCATGCCGCCGGCATTGCCGCCCGCGAGCCGCCGCTCCAGCGAGCGGGTCAGCAGCCGCGCCGCCCAGTTCGTCAAATAGCCCGCGGAGGTCTCGCGGCGGTAGTTTGCATCCATAGCTTGCTATCGAGTTGCATAGTGTGCTATGCAATCACGACACGATTGCCGATGCAAGGAGCATTGCCATGAGTCTCAAGAGCACGTCGTCGCGTTACGGCAGCGTCGCCATCGCCATCCACTGGTCGAGCGCGCTGGCGGTGATCCTCGCCTTCGCCGCGGGCTTCACGGTCGCCAACCTCGCGCCGCCCCGCCAGCAGGGGCCGATCCTCATTGCCCATATCGTGCTCGGCCTGATCGTCTTCGCGCTGACGCTCCTGCGCATCGTCTGGTGGATCGCCGCCGACAAGCGCCCGGCCCCGGCCGCCGGCCAGCCGCGCTGGCAGGAGCTGACGGCGGCAACGGTCCACGGCCTGCTCTATGTGATCCTCATCCTCATGGCCTCGAGCGGCATCGTCACCATCATCCTCTCGGGCGCGCTGCCGACGATCCTGAGCGGCGGCCCGGTGCCCGATTTCTCCGAGCTGATCCCGCGCGTGGCGCACGGCATCATGAGCAGGATCCTGCTGGTGCTGTTCGTGGTGCATGTCGGCGCCGCGATCTATCACCAGGCGATCCGGAAGGACCACTTGCTGGCGCGGATGGGGGTGGGGCGGGCGTAGGCGCCCCTCAACCGAGGCGGGCCAGCAGCGCCCGCGTCTCGGCGACGACGCGCGCGGGGAAGGCGCAGTCGCGGATCTGCGCCGAGCGCTGCATCGGCACGGCCCTCTCGTCGAAATAGACGCCGCTGGCGCGCCCCTCGTTGAGCATCACCCTGGTGAGTGTTGGCCGACGATGCCCTCTTCCCGTCACCGGCTCCAGGGCGGCAGGAACGCGGGCTCCGCGCCGACCACGGCGCGACCGCCGACCGGCAGCACCACCATCGCTTCGAAGGGAGAACTGCCGGCGCTTTCGAGCACGAACTCGGTGAAGGCAGGAACCGCGAACGCATCGCCGGACCGGAGCAGGTGCGACGTGTTGCCGACGCGGATGCGCCCCTCTCCGCGGGTGGCGATGATGATTTCCTCGCGAGTCATGTGATGCGGCGTGCCCGGCATGTCCGGCGCGACGCAGGCGCGCCACACGGCCGTCTCGCTGGTGCCGCGGCTCGGCGAGGCGACACCAGTGAAGGTCACGCCAGGGATGTCGAAAGATGGCGCAGCGCTGTTGTCGATCTTGGTCATGGGAACTCCTGATGCTTGCGGGACTCGGACCCGGCGGATTATCGTCAAGCCGAATTGACATATAGCGAACCTCGCGAGGTCGTCAATGGGACTTGACGAATACTTTGCTCCGGCTCTCATCGAGCACACGGGCTGGCGACTTTGGCGGTTGGCACGTCAGTGGAAACAGGCGTTCGATACGGAGATGCTGGCGCGCGGCTACCCGTGGGTCGCCGAGGCGAGGGGGGCGGTCATCGGCCATTTGCGGCCGGGCGGACGGCCGCAGTCGCAACTTGCCGGCGAGCTGGGTGTCAGCAAGCAGGCGATCCAGCAGTTCGTGGACGACCTTGTGGCCGAAGGAGCCGTCGAGCGTGTCGCCGATCCGGAGGATGCACGCCGGTCCATCGTCAGGCTGACACAGCGCGGTGTGCAGTTCATCGCCGACGGCAACGCCGTTAAGCGCAGCATCGAGGCGGGCTATGCGCGGCGCATCGGTAAGATGCGGCTCGCTGCACTCAACGCCGCACTGGACGATCTTGCGAAGGACTGACGGCGCTCAGTCGATCGCTTCGTGGCCCTCCGCCCGGGCCCGGGCGACGCTGGCTTTCATCGCCTGCAGCCGATCGGGCGGGTGGGGCGTCCAGGTCGCGACTTCGCCGATGATGCGCAGCGGGGACTGCGAGCGGTACGACCTGGTCGGGTTGCCGGGGAATTTCTTGTCGGTGAGGTTGGGGTCGTCGACGACAGGGCCGGTCGGTTCGACGATGTAGATCCGCTCGCGCCCCGCTCCCTCGGCCAGCTCGCACCCCCAGGTGGCGGCATCGAGGGTGGCCGAGAAGTAGATCCACGACGCCGTCTTCCGCGCGCCGTAGTTCGAGTTGAAGCCGGGGGAGAGCAGGTCGCCCGGCTTAAGGTCGGCGCGCGTACCGTGGTAGAAGGTCTGGGTGAGGTCGATGGGTTCGGGCATCACAGGCTCCTCAGGAGTGTGGGGCGCGCGTTCTACGTCAAGGGCAGGGGCTTGAAGCAAGAGCCTCGCGATCTACATCTATGGTGTGCAGGGCGCCACAAGCAAAAGGCCGGGATCGCTACCGGCCTTTCGCATTTTCAATTTTGAGCAGCGCTTACTCGACGGCGGCGGCGGAGCCGGCTTCGGCCTGGCCGGCCGCGAATTCGGCCGCGGCCTCGTCGTCGAAGGTCTGGACCGTGAGGTCCTCGCCCTTGGCCTGGCGCTCGGCTTCGTCGTCCGAGCGGGCGACGTTGACGTTGATCGACACCGCGACCTCGGCATGGAGGTGAAGCGGGACGGCGTGGAGGCCGACGGTCTTGATCGGGTTCGCGAGGTCCACCTGCGAGCGCGCAACCGAGAAGCCGTCGGCGCTCAGCGCCTCGGCGACGTCGCGCGAGCTGACCGAGCCATAGAGCTGGCCGGTCTCGCCGGCCTGGCGGATGATGACCACGGTCTTGCCGTTGAGGCCGGTGGCGATGCCGGCGGCCGCTTCGCGGCGCTCGGCATTGCGCTTTTCGATCGTGGCGCGCTCGGTCTCGAACTTCTTGCGGTTGGCTTCCGTCGCGCGCAGCGCCTTGCCCTGCGGCAGGAGGAAGTTGCGGGCGTAGCCGTCCTTGACGGTGACTTCGTCGCCGATGTGGCCGTGCTTGCCGGTCCGCTCGAGCAGAATGACTTTCATCTGAACTATCCTTGTGCTGTCCCGGCAGGGGCGCCGGTTAGGAGCGGCGGGACCATTCCCGCCACCCCAGCGATGGTCTGCGGTTTACTGCACCGCGTAGGGCATGATGCCGATGAAGCGGGCGCGCTTGATCGCCTGGGCGAGGGCGCGCTGCTTCTTGGCCGACACCGCCGTGATGCGGGACGGCACGATCTTGCCGCGCTCGGACACGTAGCGCTGCAGCAGCCGCACGTCCTTGTAGTCGATCTTGGGGGCGTTCGGACCCGACAGCGGGTCGGTCTTGCGCCGGCGCTGAAAGGGACGGCGCGCCTGGGAGGTCGAGAGATCGCGAATGGCCATGTGTGTCGTTCCCTTCTTCTAGAACCGGCGCGGCGGGCGCGAGTCGCGGTCGCGGCCGAAGCCGCCACGGTCGCCGCGCGGGCCACCGGGGCGATCCGAACGCTCGTCGTCGCGGTCGCGCTTCTGCAGCATCGCCGACGGACCTTCCTCGAGCTCATCGACACGGACGGTCATGAAGCGGAGGATGTCTTCGTTGATGCGCATCTGCCGCTCCATCTCAGCCACGGCCGGGGCCGGGGCATCGATGTTGAGCAGGCTGTAATGCGCCTTGCGGTTCTTCTTGATGCGGTAGCTGAGGGACTTGAGCCCCCAATACTCGTTCTTGGTGACCTTGCCGCCGCCCTGGGTCAGGACCTGCGTGAAGTTGTTGGTCAGTTCCTCGACCTGCTGGGGCGAAACGTCCTGCCGGGCGAGATAGATGTGCTCGTAAAGGGGCATTGAGCGCCTTCCTTCTGGTTACAACCATGCATCGTCGGCGCGGAGCCTCCTTGAAGCCGGAAAGGCATCAAGCGATCTTCTAAAGAGCGGGAACACGGGAGGCCGGGACGAGCCCTATCCGGCAGTGCCGAAGCAATGCCAAACCCTCCGTTCAGCCCCCGGCCGAACGAATGCGAGGCGGGCAATAGGGGAAAACGGGGGGAATGGCAAGGCTGGTTTGCGATATCGCCGCTTGAGTGTCTGCGATAATTGTGCGATATCGCGCCGCGATGAAGACCATCGTGCTGTCGGCCGCGGCGGCCAAAGACCTCGATCGCCTGCCGGACAAGGCGCGGGACCAGGTTACGGAATCGCTGACCAGTTATGCCGTTGCCGGCATCGGTGACGTCAAGAAGCTCAAAGGCCGGGACGGATACCGACTTCGCATCGGCGAGTATCGCGTACTCTTCGACGAGGACCTGACGACGATCCTTGCTGTCTATGTCGGACGCCGAACGACGACCACCTACTAGAGGCTCTGGAACCACACATGACCGCAGCAGAACTTTTCAAGATGGCTCAAACGATCAGATCGCCAAATGGCGAGGAGATGGTGCTGCTGCCCAAGGCGGCATTCGAACAGCTGCGGCTGTCGATCATCGAGGCCGAGGAGGACGCCGACGATGTCGCGATCTACGACGCGCGAAAGGCAGACGCCGGTGGATCGGCGACTTTACCCGCAGACGTCACGATGGCGCTGTTGCGTGGCGACCGGCGGATCAGGGCCATTCGCAATTGGCGGAAAATGACACAGCGACAGCTCGCCAAGGCCGCGGCCATCACGCAAGGTCATTTGTCCGATCTCGAGACCGGGCGGCGCTCGGTAACGGCGAATACGGCCCGGCTCATCGCCAAGGCCCTGGATGTGCCGATGGAATGGATTGAGACGTAGTCTTGACTCGCACCCATCCGTCCGCCAAACGCGCCCGGCTTGAGCGCCCGACGGCATGCGCCTAGGCTGACTCAAAACATCAAAGGCGAGGACCAATGCCCAAGCGCGCATTCACCTTTCCCGGGCAGGGCAGCCAGGCCGTCGGCATGGGCAAGGACCTCGCCGATGCGTTCCCCGAGGCGCGGGCGGTGTTCGCGGAAGTGGACGATGCGCTCGGCCAGAAGCTGAGCGCGATCATGTTCGAGGGGCCGGCCGAGACGCTGACGCTCACCGAGAACGCGCAGCCGGCGCTGATGGCGGTGAGCATGGCGGTGATCCGCGTTATCGAGGCCAAGGGCGTGCGGGTGAAGGACGCGGCGGCCTATGTCGCGGGCCATTCCCTCGGCGAATATTCGGCGCTCTGCGCGGCGGGCGTATTCTCGCTGAGCGACGCGGCGCGACTCCTCAGGACGCGCGGACAGGCGATGCAGCAG
>CAYRZM010000236.1:0-13141 GCA_964428685.1 uncultured Devosia sp.
GCCGGCCTCGCGCGTGACCTTGCGGAACAGCGCGTTGTCGGGCTGCGTCTGGTAGCCGGGGATCGAGTCGAACTTGTCGAGCGTGCCGCCGGTGTGGCCGAGGCCGCGGCCCGAGATCATCGGCACGTAGACGCCGCAGGCCGCGAGGATGGGCGCCAGCATGAGGCTCACATTGTCGCCGACGCCGCCGGTCGAATGCTTGTCGACCACCGGCCCGTCGAGATCGGACCAGTCGAGCACCGTTCCAGAATCGCGCATGGATTCGGTCAGGGCGACGCGTTCGCCGAGCGTCATGTCGCGGAAGAACACCGCCATGGCGAAGGCGGCGGCCTGCGCCGGGCTGACGGTCCCCGCGGTCAGGCCGGCGATGAACTCGGCGATCTCGGCCGGCGCGAGCGCGGCGCCGTCGCGCTTTTTGACGATGATTTCCTGGGGGAGGAACATCAGGCGATAGCCAGGTTGGGGACGACGGCCCCCTCACCCGGCGCTGCGCGCCGACCTCTCCCCCAAGGGAGAGGTGAGGAAGCGCTACGCCCCATAGGGCACCCAGACGTTTTTCACCTGCGTGGCGCGGCGGAGGAAGTAGTCGCCTTCGAACTTCTGTTTGTCGCCGAGGTCGTAATAGAGGCCGCGGGAGGTCCAGGTCTGCTTGAGGTTGCCGGTGCTGGCTTTTTCGACCATCGCGGAGGTGGCGGCGTCGGCGGCGCACCAGATGGCATCGACGCCGTCGTGCTCGGCGAGGGTTTTGGCGAGCGTCGCGGTGCCGCCGGTGACGATGTTGATGACGCCGGCGGGCACGTCGGAGGTTTCGATCACCTGGTAGAGATCGGTGACCGAGAGCGGGGCAATCTCCGACGGGACCAGCACAACCGGATTGCCCATGGCGATGGCGGGGGCGAGCAGCGCGATGGAGCCGAGCAGCGGGCGCGAGGGGGGCGCGAGGATGGCCAGGACGCCGATGGCTTCGACCATGGCGATGGCGATGGTGCGGCTCGGTGGATTGTGCACGGCGCCATCGTATTTGTCGGCCCAGCCGGCGAAGGCGAAGAGCCGCTCGATGGCGGCGGCGACTTCCTTCTGCGCGCTCGCCAGCGACTCACCGGTCTGCTCGCGGATGCGTTTGGCGAATTCATCGGAACGATATTCCAGATTTTCGCCGAGGAAGTAGAGGATCTGGGCGCGGGAATGGGCGGCGGTGGTCGACCAGCTCAGCGCATTGCGGGCGGCTTCGACGGCGTTGCGGATGTCCTTGCGGTTGCCCTCGCCGACTTCGCCGATCATCGCGCCATCGGGGGCGTGGATGGTGCGGGAATAGCCGGAGTCGGGGCGGGCCTGCTTGCCGCCGATGTACATTTTCGCGGTCTGGTCGATGGGCTCGAGTTCCCGCCCTCGTGGTTCGACAGGCTCACCATGAGGGCTGCGAGAGGCTTTGGCGGGGATGGCCGACGAGGCGGGCTTCAGTTCCTTTTCCCATTTCGCCTTCAGGTACGACGCCATACCTTCCTTGCCGCCTTCGCGGCCGAAACCGGACTCCTTGTAGCCGCCGAAGCCGACGGCGGCGTCGAAGTTGTTGGTGCCGTTGATCCAGACGACGCCGGCTTTGAGTTTGGGGGCGATGTCGAGGGCGAGGTTGATGTTCTCGCTCCAGATGGTGGCGGCGAGGCCGTACTTCGTGTTGTTGGCGAGCGCCACGGCTTCCTCGGGGGTGCGGAAGCTCATCTCGACCAGCACGGGCCCGAAGATCTCCTCGGTGGCGACGGTGTTGGAGGTCGAGACGTGGGAGATGAGCGCAGGGCGGAGGAAGCAGCCACCTTTGGGGAGGTCGATGTCGGGCTCGTAGAGCAGGCCGCCCTCGGCGACGCCTTTCTTCACCAGGTCCTTGACGCGCGCGACCTGAACGGGGGCGACGAGCGCGCCGATGTCGACCGCCTTGTCGAGCGGGTCGCCGACGCGCAGCGTCGCCATGCGCTTCTTGAGCTTGTCGAGGAAGCGCTCCTCGATGCTCTCCTGCACGAGGAGGCGCGAGCCGGCGCAGCAGACCTGGCCCTGATTGAACCAGATGGCGTCGACGAGGCCTTCGATGGCGCTGTCGATGTCGGCATCGTCGAAGACGATGTAGGGCGACTTGCCGCCGAGCTCGAGGGAAAGGCCCTTGCCGCTGCCGGCGGTGGCGGCGCGGATGATCTTGCCGACTTCGGTCGAGCCGGTGAAGGCGATCTTGTCGACGTCGGGATGGTTGACCAGCGCGGCGCCGGTGTCGCCCATGCCGGTGATGATGTTGACAACGCCCGGGGGGAGCTTCGCCTTTTCGACGATCTCGGCAAAGAGCAGCGCGGTCAGCGAGGTGAACTCGGCGGGCTTCAGCACCACGGTGTTGCCCGCCGCGAGGGCCGGCGCGATCTTCCACGCGAGCATGAGAAGAGGAAAGTTCCACGGGATGATCTGGCCGCAGACGCCATAGGGCACCATGCCGGGGAATTCGCGCTCGAGGTGCTGGGCCCAGCCGGCGTGGTGATAGAAATGCCGCGCGACGAGCGGGATGTCGATGTCGCGGCTCTCGCGGATGGGCTTGCCGTTGTCGAGGGACTCAAGGACCGAGAACAGGCGGGAGTGCTTCTGGACGAGGCGGGCGAGCGCGTAGAGATATTTGCCGCGCTCGTAGCCGGACAATGCGGACCACGCGGGGAACGCGGCGCGGGCGGCCTTCACCGCCTTGTCGACATCGGCGGCGGAGCCGTCGGTGATCTGGGCCAGCGGCTTGTTGGTCGCAGGGTTGTCGGAGGCGAAAGTCTTGCCGGGCCTGGTCCACTTGCCGGCGATGAAGTGGCCGAATTTGTTGTTGTAGGAGGCGAGCCAGGCGAGCGCGGGCTCAGGCGACTCGGGCGCGGGGCCGTAGTCGAGGGTGCTGAAGATTTCGGCGATTTTGTTCATGTCGGCCCTCCCAGAGCCCGGCCCTCGTCCTTCGACAGGCTCAGGATGAGGGCATCGGGGTCCTCATCGCCGCATTATCAGTAGCCTCATGGTGAGCCTGTCGAACCACGAGGCGTGGCACTCACACCATCGGCATCCGGTAATCCGCGGCGTAGTGGCCCGTCAGGTTGTGCTCGAGCTGTCGCTCGATGTCGGTGAGCAGCGAGCTCGCGCCGAAGCGGAAGAGGTGGGGTTGCAGCCAGTGCACCCCGAGCTCTTCCTTCATCAGCGCCATGTAGTCGAGCGCCGTTTTAGCCGAAGAGATGCCGCCCGCGGGTTTGTAGCCGATCTCGATGCCGGTTTCTTCGGCGAACCAGCGGATCATGCGGATCATGGCGAGCGAAGTGGGGAGCGTCGCGTTGACCTTTTCCTTGCCCGTGGACGTCTTGATGAAGTCGGCGCCGGCCAGCATGCAGACCAGCGAGGCTTTGGCGACATTGTTGAGGGTCGCGAGCTCGCCGGTGCCGAGGATGGTCTTCAAATGCGCTTCGCCGCAGGCTTTGCGGAAGGCCCTGATCTGGTCGTAGAGCGCCTGCCAGTCGCCGGTCAGCACCTGCTGGCGCTCGATGACGATGTCGATCTCCCTGGCGCCGGCGGCGACGGACTCCTCGATCTCGCGGATCTTCGTGTCGAGCGGGGCGAGGCCGTGCGGGAAGGCGGTCGAGACGGCGGCGACGGGAATGCCCGAGCCTTCGAGCGCCTTGACCGCGGTCGGCACGAAGGCGTGGTAGACGCAGACGGCGGCGGGCACGATCTTGAGGTCCGCGATGCCGTAGCCGTCGATGAGGTCGCTGCCGAGCGGATGGCGCGCCTTGGCGCAGAGGCGTTCGACGCGCCCGGGCGTGTCGTCGGAATTGAGGGTGGTCAGGTCCATCAGGGTGATGGCGCGGAGCAGCCAGGCGGCCTGCCACTCCTTCTTGACGGTGCGGCGGGTGCCGATGGTCGCGGCGCGGCGCTCGAGCGCCGACCGGTTCATGCGCACGCGGCCGACCCAGTCGAGATCGAGCGGGAAGCCGGGGTTGCGCGCATCGCCGTGCGCGGGCCTCGACGGCTTGACGGCGGGCGCCGGGGTATCGACGACCCTCAAATTCATGGGCTCCTCCCATCGGCGCCCCGCGCCGGGACGGTGTGGACGCGTTCGCTGTTGCGGGGCTTCTGACGCCGGATGCGAACCTACCAAAGATAGACGCCCCCCTTCAACACGATGTCGAGGCGGGCGTCTATCTGGATGGCCGGCGATCGGAGGGAACGGCCGCCAGCGTTTGGGCCCACAACGAGGCGCCCTGCCCCCGGTTCCGCCTGGAAAGCGCGGCTGTCACAAATTCATGCTTTGGACAGGTATTCGGGTCCGAAGGAATAGGGCAGTAGCTGCGCCAGCGTCTGCTCGAGCGGCGTGCCCTCGACGCCGTGGGAGATGACGACGACATCGGGATCGGCGAATTCGCGGATGCGCTGGCGGCAGCCGCCGCAGGGGGTGACCGGCGCCCGGCCCGGCCCCGTCACGTAGATGCGGCGGATGCGCCGGCCGCCGCCGGCGATCATCGCCGCGATGGCAGAGGCCTCGGCGCAGTTGCCGAGGGGGTAGGCCGCGTTCTCGACGTTGCAGCCGGCATAGACCTTGCCGTCGTCGGCAAGGATCGCCGCCCCTACGGAGAAATGCGAGTAAGGCGCGTGGGCGCGGGCGCGGACGGCTTCGGCGGCGGCAAAGAGGTCGTGATCGGAAACGGCCATGCTCAGCGCTCCTTGGTGTAGGGAATGCCGCCGGCCTTGGGGGCAGTGGCCTTGCCGATGAATCCGGCGAGCAGCACGCAGGTCAGAACATAGGGCAGCATCTGGATGAATTGCACGGGGATCGGACCGATGCCCGGGAGGGGCACGCCCTGGAGGCGGATCTGCAGCGCATCGAGGAAGCCGAAGAGCAGGCAGGCGAACATCGCCGGGACGGGGCGCCATTTTGCGAAGATCAGCGCGGCGAGCGCGATGTAGCCTTTGCCGGCGGTCATGTTGTTGATGAAGCCGTTGGACTGGGCGATGGAGAAATAGGCGCCGGCGATGCCGCAGAGAAACCCCGTGATCAGCAGAGCCCGATAGCGCAGGGCCGAGACCGAGATGCCGGCGGTGTCGACGGCCTTGGGGTTTTCGCCCACGGCGCGCAGGCGCAGGCCGAACCGCGTTCTATAAAGCACCCAATAGGTGATGGGAACGGCGAGGAACGCCAGATAGACGATGATGTTCTGGCCGGAGATCAGGTCGGAATAGATCGGGCCGACGATCGGCACAGTCTCGAATTCGGCCGCGCCCGGCAGGACGATGGTCGTGAAGCGGCCGCCATCGGGCAGCTGCGGGGTGTGGCCGCCCTGATGGAACCAGGCAAGGCCGAGCACCGCCGTGAGCCCCTGGGCGAGAAAATTGATGGCAACGCCCGAAATGATCTGATTGCCCTTGAGGGTGATCGAGGCCACGGCGTGGAGCATTGACATGAGGAGCGATACGCCGATGGCTGCGAGCATGCCGAGCCAGGCATTGCCCGTGACAAAGGCCACGGTGGCGGCACCGAACGCGGCGGCCAGCATCTTGCCCTCGAGGCCGATATCGAAGACGCCCGAGCGCTCGGAATAAAGGCCGGCAAGGCAGGCGAGCAGCAGCGGCGCGGTGAGCCTTATGGTCGCGGCGAAGGCGGAGATGATGTCCAGATAGCCCATGCGTCAGCTCCCCGTGCCGGTGGTTTCGCGCTTTTGGGCTTCCGCCTTCTGCGCCGGGAAATAGAGCATGAACGCGGTCTCGAGGCCGGGACGGAGCAGGCCCTCCATCGCGCCGGTGAACATGATGACCAGCGCCTGGATGACGACGATCATGTCGCGGGTGATGGCGGGCATGTAAAACTGCAGATCGAGCCCGCCCTGGTAGAGCGCGCCGAACAGCACCGCCGCGAGGCCAATACCGATGGGATGATTGCGGCCCATGAGCGCCACCGCAATGCCGACGAAGCCATAGCCGGCGGTGACGTCGATGACGATGCGGGACTGGACACCAAGCACTTCGTTGACCGCGACCATGCCGGCGAGCGCGCCCGAGATCATCATGACATAGATGATCATGCGCGAATTGGAGATTCCGGCGTAGGTCGACGCCGTGGGGTTGTGGCCGAGGGTGCGCAGCGCGAAGCCGAATTTCGTGCGCCAGAGGAGGAAATAGACCCCGAACAGCGAGGCAATTGCAAAGAGGACGGTGAGGTTCAGCGGGGCATTGCCGAAGAAGGGCAGGAACTGGCGGAGCTGCGGAATCTTGCCGGCGTGCATGACGTTGGCGGTAGAGGGCTCCTGCACGCCGATGGGCTTCAGCACATAGACCAAAAGGTAGGCCATCAGCGCCGAAGCGATGAAGTTGAACATGATGGTGGTGATGACCACGTGGCTGCCGCGCTTGGCCTGGAGGTAGCCGGGGATGAAGGCCCAGGCGGCGCCCACCAGCATCGAGGCGAGGATCGCGAGCGGCAGGACGAGGAGCCAGCTCGTGTTATCGAGCAGCAGGCCGACCGCGATGGCGCCGAGCCCCGCAATGTAGGCCTGGCCGTCCCCACCGATGTTGAAGAGGCCCGCATGGGCGGCGACCGCGACGCACAGGCCGGTGAAGACGAAGCTCGTCGCGAAATGGAGGGTGTAGCCGATGCCCTCGCCATAGCCGAAGGCGCCGTTGATCATGATGCCGAGCGCGGCGATGGGGTCCTGGCCGATGAGCAGGACGAAGATCGAAAAGACGATCAGCGCGAGGACGAGATTGAGGATGGGCAGGAGCGCCACATCGGCCCAGCGCGGAAGCGGCCGGCGGGCACTCATCGCGCAGCCTCCGCGCGTGGGAGTGTCGTGTGCGGGAGGCCGGCCATCATCAGGCCGAGCTCCGCCTCGGTGACGGTCGCGGGATCGGCTTCGCCGACGATCTGGCCGTCGAACATCACGAGGATGCGATCCGAGAGCGAGCGGATTTCATCGAGCTCGACCGAGACGAGCAGGATCGCCTTGCCGGCATCGCGCATGCGGATCAGCTGATTGTGGATGAACTCGATGGCTCCGATATCGACGCCGCGGGTGGGCTGACCGACGACGAGCACATCCGGATTGCGATCAAGCTCACGGGCCAGAACGATCTTCTGCTGATTGCCGCCGGAGAAATTTGCAGTCTTCAGCCGCTCGTCGCTGGGGCGGATGTCGAATTTTGCGATGCGCTCACGCGCCTGCGCCTGTGCGGCGGCGATATCGAGCGCGGGACCAGCGCCATAGGCCTTTGACTCCTGATAGCCGAGGATGTTGTTTTCCCATTCGTCGAACTGGACGACGAGGCCCATGCGCTGGCGATCCTCGGGGACGTGGGCGAGGCCGGCCTGCCGCGCGCGATGGGCGCCGTCGTCGCCTTCGAGGGACAGCACATTGCCGTTGAGGACGACGTCGCCCGATTTCTGGTCGCGCATGCCGGTGACGGATTCGAGCAGCTCTGACTGGCCGTTGCCGGCGATGCCGGCGATGCCGACGATCTCGCCGGCGCGGACGGCAAAGCTCACGCCCTTGACGCGGACGACCCGGCGGTCGTCGGCGACAACGAGGTTGCGCACTTCGAGCAGCGGCTTGCCGGGATGGGCGGGGCCTTTATCGACGCGGAGGAGGACATGGCGGCCGACCATGAGCTCGGCGAGCTTTTCCGGCGACGTTTCGCGGGTGGGCATTGTCGCAACCATCATGCCCTGGCGCATTACCGAGACATTGTCGGTGATGGCCATGATCTCGCGCAGCTTGTGGGTGATGAGGATGATGGTCTTGCCCTGCTCGCGCAGCAGATGGAGCACGCGGAAGAGGTCGTCGGCCTCTTCGGGCGTCAGCACGCCCGTGGGTTCGTCGAGGATCAGGATCTCGGCGCCGCGATAGAGGGCTTTGAGGATTTCCACGCGCTGCTGCTGGCCGACGGAGACGTCCTGGACGATCGCGTCGGGATCGACGTGGAGGCTGTACTCGTCAGCGAGGCGCCTCAGTTCCTTGCGGGCCTTGGCGAGCGAGGTGGCGAGGAGCGCGTCATCCTCGGCGCCCAGAATGACGTTCTCGAGGATCGAGAAATTGTCGACCAGCATGAAATGCTGGTGCACCATGCCGATGCCGAGCCGAAGCGCATGGCGGGAGTCGGTGATGTTCTCGAGCTTGCCATTGACGAAGATCTCGCCGCTGTCGGCGGTGTAGAAGCCATAAAGGATCGCCATCAGGGTCGACTTGCCGGCGCCGTTTTCGCCGACGATGCCGTGGATCGTGCCGCGCGCGATCGTCAGATCGATGTCCCGATTGGCGTGGACTGGGCCGAAGCTCTTGCTGATGCGCTTGAGCTCTATGGCCGGAGGCGAGACAGCGCCCCCGGAGCGGCGCTGCGCCTCATTTGCTGTTGTGTCAGGGCTCGTCACTCAGGGCCGGCTAGGGACACTGATTGTCGGCCTGGTAGTCGTGGACGGTGATCGTGCCGTCGGCGATGCCCTTGGACGCGGCATCCACCGCGGCCTGCGCATCGGCGGTGATCAGCGGCTTGTTGTTGTCGTCCATGGCGAGACCGACCGCCTGATCGGCGACGCCCAGATTGACGGTGCCCGCCTTGAAACCCGCGTCACCCGCCTTGAAGACATCGTAGACGGTGTTGTCGACACGCTTCAGGACCGAGGTGAGCACCGAGCCCGGCGCGAGGTAGTTCTGGTTGGAGTCGACGCCGATCGACATCTTGCCGGCATCCTTGGCGGCGGTGATGACGCCGAGGCCCGAGCCGCCGGCGGCGGCGTAGACGATATCGGCACCGCTGTCGAAATCCTTCTTGGCGAGCTCGCCGGCCGTGGTCGGATCATCCCAGGCAGCAGCGGTGGTGCCGGTATAGTTCTCGAAGACCTGACCCTGGGGATTGGTGGCCATGAAGCCTTCGCGATAGCCGCAGAAGAAGCTGTGGATGAGCGGAATGTCCATGCCGCCCACAAAGCCGACCTTGCCGGTCTTGCTGGTCTTGGCCGCGAGCACGCCCGCGAGATAGGACGCATCCTGCGACTTGTAGGTCACCGAACGCACGTTGGGCAGGTCGGCCACGTCGTCGATCTGGACGAAATGGGTTTTCGGGAAATCGGGCGCGACCTTCTTGACGATATCGACGTAGCTGAAGCCCGTGAGGACGATGGGCGAATAGCCGGCCTCGGCGAACTTGCGGAGCGCCTGCTCGCGTTGCGCTTCGGCCTGGATTTCGATGTCGTGGTAGGTGCCGCCGGTTTCCTTCTTCCAGCGCTCGGCGCCGTTATAGGCGGCCTCGTTGAAGGATTTATCGAACTTGCCGCCGAGGTCGTAGATGACGGCGGGGCCGCCCTGGCCCGGCGCGACATTGCCCGGCTTCAGGATGAAGTAGGCAACGATCGCGGCGATGACGACGACGATCGCGATGATGACCCAGAGCGTCCGGTTGTTGCGGCCCGATGCGGGCATCTTCGACGCTGTGTCTGTGGACATGAAAGTCTCCCAACTCGCGGGATCCCGGCGTCCCATGCCGCCGTCCGCGCCGGCGGGGATACAATATTGGCTGGTAGGGCACAACAACGGGTCGTCCAAGGGATTTCGGCGGCCCCCGAAATCGCGCGAGCAGCGGTTCAGGCAGGGTCGAGCACCGTCACGGTCGTGCCCATCCGCTCGCCGATGGAGGCGAAGAAGCCGTCAATCAGCTTCTGCGCCGAGTGGCCGACCAGCGCCCGGCCGAGCCGCATGATGCCGCCGTCGGCTTTGCCCTCGGCGGCAAAGCTGAGGACCGTCGCACCCGGTGTCTCCGGCGCGTCGGCGAGGCTGATGCGGGCACTGGCCTGCGCCATGCCGAGCATGCCCTTGCCGCGGCCGGAGAGCACGTAGCTTTGCGCCGGATGCACGTCGCTCAGCGTGAGCTCGCCCGCGAACACGGGATGGAGGAGGCCGAAATCGACCCGCACCCTCAAATCGAGGGTGGCCGGCGAGGTCCACGCCATCGCCTCGCAGCCGGGGATCACGGCGCGCAGGAGCTCGGCATCGTTGAGCGCGGCCCAGACCGCCTCACGGCTGGCGCCGAACCGGTAGCGGCCGCCGAAATCCATGGTTTCAGGCCCTTTTCATGCGGCTTTTTCGCACCATTTTCGGCAAAATAGTGAGGGGGCCGGGCCGGATCAATTGTGTCGCGGCGCTCCCGTCATAAATTGGCCCGCTGGCCGCCCTGGGCTCGGGCGGCAACAGGAGGTTCGACGGCGAGGCCGTGAGCGCAACCAACGAGATGGGCGTGACCGGCGAAGCCGCCCCGCTCCCCGGCGCCATGCTGGCCATGGACGTGGCGGACACGCTGCGGCGCGACCCCGAGCTGGCCCAGGCCGACGACGCCGTCGCGCGCCTCCGGGCGCTGTACGAGACCTTCGGGATCGCCGCGCCGGACGAGGTGCTGCGCGACGGCATCGCCGCCCATCGCGAGGACCGTTTCGCCTATGCGCCGCCGGCGCGCGGCATCGGGGCCGTCCTCGCCCGGCTCTATGTGCTGCGGCGGCGGTGGCTGCCGGCCGCCGTGGCGGTGGGGCTGATGCTGGCGATCGGGCTGGGCGGCTATTTCCTGGTCTATCGGCCGTATCTCGATTCGCAGATCGAGGAGGCGCAGGTCGACCTCGCGAGCCGGATGCCGGCGCAGATGGATGCGCTCTACCAGACCATCTTCGAGCAGACCAAGGTGCAGCAGGCGACCGCCGAGGCGGCGGAGCTGCGCGACCGCGGCAAGGATGCGGCGCGCAACGGCGACCGGGCCGGCGCACAGGCGGCGATCGACGGACTGACGACGATCCGCGACACGCTGGAGCAGGACTACACGCTGCGCGTCGTCGACCGGTCCAACGTCAAATGGGGCTTCTGGACCTTCCCCGAAAACAACACCGACGCCACCAACTATTACCTGGTGGTCGAGGCGCGCGACCCCGACGGCCACGCGCTTAGCCTGCCGGTGCGCGACGAGCAGACCGGGCGGACCGAGACGGTTTCGATCTGGGGTTTGCGGGTGCCGGAGGAGGTCTATCGCGCGGTCGAGGCCGACAAGGCCGACGACGGCATCATCCAGCACACGCTGGTGGGTGCCAAGGACTTCGGCTTCCTCGATCCCGACTACACGGTCGACGTGCTGGGCGGCGCGGTGACGCGGTGGTGACATGAGCCTGACCGGACCCGCCGCGCTCAGATCGATCGAGGAGGCCCTGCGCGACATCCGCCGCGAGGAGGACGAGCTGGTGCGCCGGCTCGGCCGCAGCGCCGAGCTCATCACCAAGACGCATGCGCAGGAGGGCGAGCTGGTGCGGCAGCTGCTCGCGATCCGGCTCGAGCCCGACGCGCGCGCGGCGCTGGTCGGCGAGATCGCCGCGGCGGAGGCGCGCGCCGCCGCGACCCTCGACCAGCACGAAAGCGATCTCGATGCCGCCGCGGCCGATCTCGCGCGGATCGACGACGCCCTGGCGGACGCCGCGGCCGAGCGGGTGTCGCTGCAGGGGACGGCGGCGGCGCGCGACGGCGAACTGCGCGCCCTCGTCGACAGCGCGCGGCCGCGGCTTGGAACCGACGCCGCCTATGCCGACCGGCTGGCGGAAGCCCGCGCGCTCGCCGCGGCCGCGGAGCAGACGCTGCACAAGACGGCGCAGGCGGAAGCCGATCGCGAGCGCAAGGGCCGGCCGTATCGCGACGATCCGCTGTTCATGTATCTGTGGGAAAAGGGCTATGGCGCGCGCACCTATCGCGCGAACGCGCTGGTGGCGTGGCTCGACGCGCGCATCGCGGCGCTGATCGGCTATGGCCGGGCGCGCGCGAATTTCCTGCTCATCAACGAAATCCCGCTGCGGCTGCGCGACCATGCCGAGATGCTGCGGACCAAAGCGCAGGCCGCGGCGCTCGCCGTCGCGGCGCTCGAAAGCGCCGCCGTCGACTCGGCCGGCGGCCAGCCGGCGCGCGAGGCCATGGAGGAGATCGTCGGGCGGATCGCCGCGCTCGACCGCCGCATCGCCGAGCTCGAAGACCAGCGCGACGAGGCGATCCGCGCCGAGCGCAATCTCGCGCAAGGGGATGCGGCGTTCGCCGGCGCCCTCGGGGCGCTGGCCGATCTGCTCGAACGGGCCGACCTGCGGCGGGCGATCGGGGAAGCGCGGACCGCTCCCAAGGGGCAGGACCCCACGGTGCTCGCGCAGATCGACGAGCTGCGGCGCCGGGCGCTCGACGAGGACGACGAGGCGCGCGAGCAGAAGTCGCGCCTCCGGACCCTCGCGGCCCGCCGGCGGGACCTCGAGGACCTCGCCTACGAGATCAAGATGCAGGGCTTCGACAATCCGCATTCGCGCTTCGAGGACGACGACCTCGGCGGCGAGGCGCTCAATGTGTTCCTCCACGGTGAGATCAACCTCGCGGGCTACTGGGACCGCTGGCGGATCAGCCAGAAATGGGACCGGCAGCCGGGCTATGGCGGGCCAGGCGGCGGCTGGGGGCGGCTCGCGCGCCCGGCGGGCAAGGAGATCGGCCGGCCGCGCGCGGCGGCGCAACCGGCGCGCGGCGAGCGGCTCACCACCGCCGCCTAGATGCAGGCGGGCAAACGCCCCGTCGGCCCGATCATGTCGGCCAGCAGCTCGCGATCGATGAGCGGCACGATGCGGGCCGATCCCGGCAGCGCCGCGAGCACCGAGAGACTCAGCTTGGTCGGATCGATGGTCCCCGCGGCGCACAGGCGCGGGTTGACCGTCACCGTCACCTGCGGCGGCACGGCGGCCCCCGCCACCGACGCCTGCGCGGCGCGAACCGTCGCCTGGTCGGCGGCCGGGAGCGCAAAGAGATAGTAGGCGTGGCCCTCGGCCGGCGGCGGCAGATGTCCGGCCACCGCGTCGGCATCGGCGGGCGCGAGCGTGACCCGCACCGGTTTGCTGCCGGCGACGGTAAAACTCAGGCTTTGGCCGTCCTGGATGGGTCCGAGACCGCGCGGCAGATCGAACGCGACGAGCAGCGTGCCGAGATCGTCGTGGAGGGGATCGAGCGGGCGGAGCGCGGCAGGCGTGGAGGGGTCGAACCCGGTGCAGCCCGCGAGCAGGAGCCCGGCGGCAAGAACGAGGTATCGCAGAAGCTGGACCACGTGGCCTTCCTACGAGATT
>CAYRZM010000237.1:0-6513 GCA_964428685.1 uncultured Devosia sp.
CTGGCGGCGCGCCAGAGCGCTTGCGCGCGAGCGGCTCGGCCGGCTCAATCTTGACCTCGATCTCGAGCGGGCGCTCGGCTCCTATTCGGTGGCGGTGCAGCAGCTCGTCGCCATCGCCCGCGCGCTCGAGCCCGACACGCGCGTGCTGGTGCTCGACGAGCCCACCGCGAGCCTCGATGCCACCGAGACGCGGCTCCTCTTCGGCATTATCGGCGAGCTTCGGGCGCAGGGCATCGCCATCGTCTTCATCAGCCACTTCCTCGACCAGGTCTACGAAATCGCCGACCGCATCACGGTGCTCCGCAACGGCCGGCTGGTGGGCACCGCGCTCAAGGCCGACCTGCCGCAGCGCGCGCTGATCTCGATGATGCTCGGCCGCGAGCTCGAATCGGCGGAGACACGGAGCGCGCGCGCGGCGCCGACCGCGACCGGCGCGCCGCTGCTCGCGGCCGAAGGGCTCGGCCGGCACCGCTGGATCGCGCCCTTCGATCTCACTCTCCATGCCGGCGAGGTGGTGGGGCTCGCGGGGCTGCTCGGCTCGGGCCGCACCGAGCTCGCCAAGCTCACTTTTGGCGCGGTGCGCGCCGACAGCGGAAAGCTGCTGTTCGACGGTGCGCCGGTCACCAACCCGTCGCCGCGCGCCGCGCTCCGCCGCGGCATGGCCTTCTGCCCCGAGGACCGCAAGGCCGAAGGCCTCTTCCTCGAGCTCAGCGTGCGCGAAAATATCGTCATGGCGCTGCAGTCCAAGCGCGGCTGGCTGAAGCCGCTGCCGCGGGCCGAACAGCAGCGCGTCGCCGACGAGATGATCAAGGCACTCGGCATCGCCACCACCGACGCCGAAAAGCCGGTCGGGCTGCTGTCGGGCGGCAACCAGCAGAAGGTCGTGCTCGCCCGCTCGCTGGTCTCGAATCCGCGCGTGCTGCTGCTCGACGAGCCGACCCGCGGCATCGATGTGGGCGCCCATGCCGAGATCGTGACGCTGATCCGCCGGCTCTGCGCCGAGGGGATGGCGCTGCTCGTCGCCTCGTCCGAGCTCGACGAGATCGTCGCCGTCAGCGACCGGGTCGCCGTGCTTCGCGACCGGCACAAGGCCGGCGAGATCGCCGGCGCCGAGATCACGCGCGAACGCATCGTCGAAATGATCGCGGGGCAATGATGGCGGATCCGGCCCTCCCCCGCGCGCCCACACCGTTCCTCAGCCGCGCCGGCGAGGTGCTCGGGCGCCGCGCGGTGTGGCCGCTGGTGACGCTCGCCATCATCATCATCGTCAACGGCTTCGTGTCGCCGGGCTTCTTTTCGGTGCGGATCGTCGAGGGGCGGCTCTTCGGCAGCACCATCGACATCCTCTATCGCGCCACACCCACCGCGATCGTCGCGCTCGGCATGGCCATCGTGATCGGTACGCGCGGCGTCGATCTTTCGGTCGGCGCGGTGGTCGCCATCTGCGGCGCGGTGATCGCCTGGCGGATCCACGAGGGCGATCCGCATTTCGTGGTGCTGCTGCTCGCCATCGGGGCCGGGCTGCTCTGCGGCCTCTGGAACGGCTTTCTGGTCGCGGTGCTCGACATCCAGCCGATCATCGCCACGCTGGTGTTGATGGTCGCCGGCCGCGGCATCGGGCTGATGATCAACCTCATCTATGGCGGCACCAATCCGAGCTTCGAGAGCGACCTGCTGCAAGGGCTGAGCGTGGGCCATGTCGGGCTCATCCCGACGCGCCTTATACTCGGCGCCGCGACCTTCCTCGTCCTCTGGCTGCTGATCCGCCGCACGGCGATCGGGCTCTTCATCGAGGCGGTGGGCGGCAACGCCGCGGCGGCCCGGCTCACCGGCGTCAATGCGCGGCTGGTCAAATATGCCGCCTACCTGCTCTGCGGCCTGCTCGCGGGCTGGGCCGGCGTCATCATCACCGCCGACACGCACACCTCGGCGCCGGTGACGCAGGGGCTCTATCTCGAGCTCGACGCCATCCTCGCCGTCGTCATCGGCGGCGGCTCGCTCGCCGGCGGCCGCATCTACCTCGCGATGACGGTGGTGGGCGCGCTGATCATCCAGGCGCTGACCACGCTCATCCTGACCAGCGGCCTGCCGCCGGAATACAACCTGGTGGTGAAGGCGGTCGTCGTCCTGGCCGTGCTGCTGCTGCAGTCGGAAAGCGCCCGCGGCGCGGTGCTCGGCGCATTCTCCCGGAGGGGTCGATGAGGCGCCTGTTCATCCGCGAACGCTACCTGCCGCTGCTCGCGACCATCGCGGTCACCGCCGCGCTGTTTCTCACCGGCGGCGTCATGTTCAAACGGTTCCTGTCGACGCTGGTGCTCGGCCATATCCTCGCCGACAACGCCTTCATCATCATCGCCGCCATCGGCACCACCTTCGTCATCATTGCCGGTGGGATCGATCTCAGCATCGGCTCGATGATCGGCTTCGTCGGGGTGGTGATGGCCAATCTCGATGCGGCGGGCTGGCATCCGCTGGCTTCGGCGGCGCTGATGCTCTGCTTCGGCCTCCTGTTCGGCGCTTTCCAGGGCTTCGTCATCGACTTCGCCAAGGTGCAGCCCTTCATCATCACCCTTGCCGGCCTCTTTCTGCTGCGCGGCGCCTGCTTCATGGTCAATCTCAACGCCGTGCCGCTGCGGCATCCCTTCGTTGAGGCGTTCGCCGGCGCCAACATTCCGTTCCCGACGGGCGGGTTCCTCTCGAGCTCGGCCATTGTCATGCTCATCAGCCTCGGGGCCGCCATCGTCATTGCGCACTTCACCCGCTTCGGCTCGAACGTCTATGCCATCGGCGGCGATGCCACGTCCGCGGCGCTGATGGGCGTGCCGATGCGGCGCACGCTGGTCGGGGTCTATGCGCTCGGCGGCTTCTACAGCGCACTCGCGGGGGTCATCTACGCGCTCTACACATCCTCGGGCTATCCGCTCGCCGGGCAGGGCAACGAGCTCACCGCCATCGCCGCGGTGGTGCTGGGCGGCACGCTCCTCACCGGCGGCGTCGGCATGGTAGCCGGCACGCTGTTCGGCGGCATCATTCTGGGGCTCATCGCCACTATCATCAACTTTCAAGGAACGCTCAACAGCGCCTGGATCATGATCGTGGGCGGGCTGCTATTGTTCGTGTTCATCGTCCTGCAGAAGTCGATCGTGGGGTCGTTCAATTTGGGGCGGTCCAGCTAGCCATGCGGGAGACCTTCCATGCCCACTGCTAAGCGCCCAGACGGGCCGGCCCGCAAAGCCGCGGCCGGCCGCGCCGCCCCCGGCAGCAGCGCGCCGTTCGAGCGCAACGTCCATTCGCAGCTCGCCAACAGCATCGGCCGCGACATCGTGAGCGGCGTCTATGCGCCGGGGGCGCTCCTGCCGGGCGAAGTCGAGATGCGCGAGCGGTTCGACGTGTCGCGCACGGCGCTGCGCGAGGCCTACAGCGTGCTCGGCGCCAAGTCGCTGATCGTCGCGCGGCCGAAAGTGGGCACGCGGGTGCGGGCACGCGCCGACTGGAACATGCTCGATCCCGAGGTGCTGGCGTGGCACCTCCAGACGGTGCCGGTCGAAGATTTCGCCGGCGAGCTCTACGTGCTCCGCCAGATGGTCGAGCCGGAGGCCGCGGCGCTCGCCGCGGCGGCGCGCTCGCGCCCGACCATCGAGCGGATCGCCGCCGCCTATGCGGACATGGAGCGCTTCAAGCACGGGGTGGATGGCGACCTGATCGCCGCCGACACGCGCTTCCACCTCGCCATCCTCGAGGCGACCGGCAACCGGTTCATCGGCGCGCTGGGTGGGCTGATCCGCGCCGCCCTCGTGGCGACGTTCCGCCTGAGCTGGGAAGGCGCCGCGCGCATCGCCGACGACCGCCTGCTCGAGCACCGCGCCATCTTCGAGGCGATCCGCGACGCCGACCCCGAGCAGGCCCGCGACCGCATGCACCTGCTGCTGCGCGAATCGTTCAACGACATCAGCAAGGCCGTGCGCAAGCGTCCCAAGGGCGAGCGCTGAGGCCGCACCCGCGGGCGGTCTTGCCAGCGGTTGCCGCAGCAGGTCATATGATCATATGACTCGCTCCACCATGCAGCCGCTCGCGGCGCTCTCTCGCGACGTGGCGGGTGGCGTGCGAGCCGTGCTCACCGACATCGACGACACGCTCACCGCGCACGGCCGGCTGCCGGCCGCCGCCTACGCGGCCCTCGAGGCGCTGCGTGCGGCCGGCATCCTGGTGGTGCCGGTGACCGGCCGGCCGGCTGGCTGGTGCGATCTCATCGCCCGGCAATGGCCTGCCGATGCCGTGGTGGGGGAGAACGGGGCCTTCTGGTATCGCCACGACGAGGCCGCCCGGCGGATGGTCCGGCGCTCCTTTCGGTCCGCCGCCGAGCGCCTGGCGGACCGGGCCAGGCTCGCGGCGATCGAGGCCGAGGTGCTGCGCGAGGTGCCGGGCGCGGCCGTCGCGGCCGACCAGCCGTTCCGCGCCGCCGACCTCGCCATCGATTTCTGCGAGGACGTGCCGCCGCTCGGGCCGGAGGCGGTGCGCCGGATCGTCTCGATCTTCGAGCGGCACGGGGCGACGGCGAAAGTCTCCTCGATCCATGTCAACGGCTGGTTCGGCCACCACGACAAGCTCAGCGCCAGCCTGTCGCTCCTCGCCGAAGTCTTCGGCCTCGATGCGCAAACCGCGCAGACGGCGGCGATCTTTGTCGGCGACAGTCCCAACGACGCGCCGATGTTCGGCTATTTCCGCCATGCCGTGGGCGTCGCCAATGTCCGCGCCTTCAGCGAGGGGCTGAGCGCCTGGCCCGCCTACGTCACAGAAGCGCCGGCGGCCGCGGGCTTTGCCGAATTTGCCGCGCATCTCCTCACGCTACGCGGCTGAGATTTGGGGCCGCGCCGAGGTTGCGGGGCCTCCCAAAATCGGTTAGGTAAGTCATAATACGACTTACCACTTGGCGGACTGTGCTGGCTGATTCCTCAAGCGTTTCCGGTGTGCCCACAGCACGGACGCCGCACCCCTGTCCCGATGCCGGAGCCGGCTTCGCATGGCCCTGAACGAGCCGGTGCCAGCCCCCGCAGCCGAGACGGCGCGCGACCCCATCCTCGCGCTCCTCGATGGCTCCTACCGCGACCCGGAGACCGGCGCGCCGGTCCGCGTCGCGACGCGCGCTCTGGTCATCGCCGAAAGCCTCGCCGGCATGGAAGCCGAACTGGTGCAGCGGCTCGGCTTCGGGCGAAAGCTCGCCATCGTCGCCGATCCGACGACGCAGGCGGTGCTCGGCGGCCGCATCGCCGCGGCCCTTAGCGGCCGCTTTTCCGTCGACAGCGTGCTCCTGCCGCAGGGCGTGGCCGCCGACGACGCCACGGTGGCAAATCTGCGTGCCGCCACGGAGGCCGCCGATGCGCTGATCGCGGTCGGCTCCGGCACCATCAACGATCTCGCCAAATATGCGAGCGCCCAGGACGGCAAGCCCTATGCCGTCTTTGCCACGGCGCCTTCGATGAACGGCTACGTTTCGCTCACCGCCTCGATCACGGTCGAGGGGCACAAGCTGACCTTGCCGGCACAGGCCCCGGCCGGCGCCTTCTTCGACCTCGGCGTGCTCGCGGCGGCGCCCAAGCGGATGATCCGGGCGGGGCTCGGCGACAGCATCTGCCGCACCACCGCCGAGGCCGACTGGCTGCTGTCCCATCTCCTCCATGGAACGCCGTTCCGGCAGCTCCCCTTTGCGCTCCTCGCCGACGACGAAGCGGCGCTACTCGAGCAGGCGGCCGCGGCCGTCATTGGCGACATCGCGGCCATGCGCACCCTCGCCCGCACGCTCGTGCTGTCCGGCTTCGGCACGGCGATCGTCGGCTCCAGCGCGCCGGCGAGCCAGGGCGAGCACCTGATCAGCCATTTCATCGACATGCGCGAGCCGGCGGGCCGTCCGCCGGTGCTGCATGGCGAGCAGGTGGGCGTCACGACGCTCTCGATGCTGCGGCTCCAGCACGCGCTGCTCGACCGGCCGGCGATCACCGTCAGGCCGGACGCCGAGACGCGCGACACCGTCATCGCCCGCTTCGGCGCCGAGCTCGGCCAGTCGGTGTGGGACGAATTTTCGGCCAAGCGGCTCGATGCCGCTGGGGCGGATGCGCTCAATCACACGCTTGCCACGCGGTGGGACGACGTGCGCGAGCGCCTTGCCGAGGTGCTCCTGCCGGTGGCACGTGCCGAAGCGATCATGGGCGCGGCGGGCGCCCCGGCCACGCCCGAAGCGATCCATCTCACGCGCGGCTTCTACGAGACGGCGCTGCGTCACGGCCGCGAAATCCGCAACCGCTACACCGCACTCGATCTGGGGGCGCAGAGCGGCGTCCTCGACGCGCTGCTGCATCGTCTCTGAGGGAGCCGGCGATGGATTTCATCTTCATGCTGACGCGCGGCGACAGGACCATCGAGGATTGCCTCGACGTGTTCGACCAGATCGCGCCGCTCGGCCTCCGCCATGTCGGCTTCAAGGACGTCGGCGTCGAGTTCTCCACACTGGTCAAGCTC
>CAYRZM010000238.1:0-5045 GCA_964428685.1 uncultured Devosia sp.
CCAGAGGATCAGCCACGCGAGCGCGCAGAGCACCGCCGCCGCCGCCACGCGCTGGGCGGCGCTCCATTGCGCAAAACTCACGGGAAACCTCCGACGCTTCAGACGTCGGGCATGTAACAATATAACATTGCGCGCGTCAAGCCGGCCCTCCTGGTTCGACAAGCTCACCACGAGGGCTACGGGAAGCGCGGTGCTTGTGAGGACCTCATGGTGAGCTTGTCGAACCACGAGGTCCGGGCTTCCGGAGCCGCACGCCCTAGAACTCGATCCCCGCCTGCGCCTTCACCCCCGAGCGGAACGGGTGCTTGATCTCGGTCATCTCGGTCACGAGGTCGGCGATCTCGATCAGCTCCTCGCGCGCATTGCGGCCGGTGACGATGACGTGGAGGTCGCGTGGCTTGGCCCTGAGCACCGCCAGCACCTCGTCGAGCGGCAGGTACTCGTAGCGCAGCACGATGTTGAGTTCGTCGAGCAGCACCATCTTGTAAGTGGGGTCGGCGATCATCGCCTTCGCCGTCTCCCAGGCCGCCCGCGCCGCCGCGATGTCGCGCTGCCGGTCCTGTGTGTCCCAGGTGAAACCTTCGCCCATCGCCTTGATTGTCACGAGCTCGGGATAATTCTCGAGCACGTCGCGCTCGCCGGTCCCCCACGCGCCCTTGACGAACTGCACGATGCCCACCTTGAACCCGTGCCCGATCGCCCGGAACACCATTCCAAACGCCGCCGTCGACTTGCCCTTGCCCTTGCCGGTGTGGACGATCAAGAGCCCGCGCTCCTCGGTCTTGGTCGCGAGCATCCGCGTCCGCGCATCCTTCTTCTTCTTCATCTTTTCGGCGTGATACGCATCGCGCTCCGCCTCACTCATCAGGTCGGTCTTCTTGGGCTGCCTGTCGTTCATGCGCTGTCTCCTTCTCCCTTCTCCCCAAGGGGGAGAAGGTGGCGCGCAGCGCCGGATGAGGGGGCCTTGGCCAGGAGCTCGGCCGCCGAATTAGACCGCGGCACCCAATAGCCCCGCACCCGCGCCTCCTCGAATTTCGCGATCATCTCGTCCCACCCATACCGGTTGTTGCTGCGGATGAACTCCCGCGTCTCCGCGTCCTCGGCGAACGCCGCGAAGGCGAGGTCGAAATGGTGCGTCTTCACCGCCCCCGTCGTCGCCGCAAACGCGAACATGTAGTCGACCGTGGCGATGATCTCGAACGCGCCCTTGTAGCCGTGGCGCTTCACCCCATCGATCCATTTCGGGTTGACCACCCGGCTCCGCACCACCCGCGAGATTTCCTCCTCGAGCGTCCGCGCCACCGGCCGTTCCGGACGTGAATGGTCGTTGTGATACGCCACTGGCCGCCGCCCGCCCAGTTGCTCCGCCGTCGCCACCAGCCCGCCCTCGAACTGATAATAGTCGTCGCTGTCGAGCAGGTCGTGCTCGCGGTTGTCCTGGTTCTGCACCACCGCCTCGATGTCGCCCAGCCGTGCCGCGAACCGTGCGAGCTCGGGCACACCGGCCGCATGGACGCCATAGGCATACTGCCCCCAGGCGAGGAACGCCTTGCCCAGATCGGCCTTCGTCTCCCAGCGTCCCGAGTCGATCAGCGCCTGCAGCCCCGCGCCGTAGGCGCCCGGCTTGCTGCCGAACACCCGATGGCCCGCCTGCAGCGCCGCCTCCGCTTCGCTCTTGCCGTCGCGCATCAGTCCCAGCGCATCCGCGCGCATCGTCGCGGCAGCCGGGTTCTCGCCCTCCGGCTCGTCGAGCGCCCCGATCGCCCGCACCGCGCGGTCGAACAGTGCGATCTGCTGCGGGAACGCGTCGCGGAACAGCCCCGAGATGCGCAGCGTCACATCCACCCGCGGGCGCTCGAGCTTTGCCAGCGGTACGATCTCGTAGCCGCTGACGCGAAGCGACGACGGATCCCACACCGGCTTCGCGCCGATGAAGGCCAGCGCCTGCGCGATGTCGTCGCCGCCCGTCCGCATGTTCGACGTGCCCCAGACGCTGAGCGCCAGCGACCGCAGATGCGTCCCATGATCCTGGAAATGTCGCACCAGCAGCGTCTCCGCCGATTTCCGCCCGAGCTCCCACGCCGTCGGCGTCGGCACCGCGCGGGTGTCGACCGAATAGAAATTGCGTCCGGTCGGCAGCACGTCGAGCCGCCCCCGCGACGGCGCCCCGCTCGGCCCCGGCGCGATGAACTTGCCGTCGAGCCCATCGAGCAGCGCGCGCACTTCGTTCGGTCCCGACGCCCGCAGTTTCGGCCGCATCGTCGCTTCGATCTCCGCCAGGACCGCTGCCGACGCCGGCCCCGGGGCAGGGGTCGTCCCCTCGATCATTGCTTCCGCAAGCTGCTCGAGATGCTCCACGACGTCCCCCACGGACCGAGCGGACACCCTCCCCCTCGTGGGGAGGGTTGGGGAGGGGGCCACCCCGGGCAGGGGAGTGGGTCCCTTCCACGTCTCCCCCAGCTCCGCCGTCAGCGGATCGACTCCAAGCTTCAGGTCATCCGCGAGTGCCCGCACGATCGAGGCATCCTCCGCCCGCTCGCCGCGTGGCACCCGCGCCAGCGCCGCCAGCAGGTCGCGCTCCAGCCGCCCCGTCGGCGAAACCCCGAACACATGCAGCCCATCCCTGATCTGCGCTTCCTTGAGGTCGCAGAGGAACGTATCGATCCGCTTGAGCGCCGCGGTCTCGTCCGCCGGCAGCCCGATGTCGCGGTCGAGCCGCGCGTCGCGCGTGAAATCGAGGATGCGTTTCCGGAGGTCGCGCAGCCGCCGGCGGTCCATCCCGCTCGCCGCGTAATACTCGTCGAGCAAAGCCTCGAGGTCCTTGAGCGGCCCATAGGTCTCGGCCCGCGTCAGCGGCGGCACGAGGTGGTCGATGATCGCCGCGCCCGCCCGGCGCTTGGCCTGCGTGCCCTCGCCGGGATCGTTGACGATGAACGGATAAAGATGCGGCAGCTCGCCCCAGAGCAGCGCCGGATAGGAAGCATCGTCGAGCGCCACCGCCTTCCCGGGCAGCCACTCCATCGAGCCGTGCTTGCCGTTGTGAATAAGCGCATGCGCCCCGAACTCGTGCCGGAGCCACAGATACGCCGCGACATAGGCATGCGGCGGCACGAGATCGGGATCGTGATAGGCCGCCGTCTCGTCGCGGTCATATCCCCGCGCCGGCTGCAGCAGCACTGCCACATTGCCGAACTGCACCACCGGCAGATGGAACGCCGCTCCACCGCGGACAAACGGATCGCCCTCCGGCGCCCCCCACCGCGCCGTCACTGCCCGCTGGGCCTTGTCCGGTAGCCCCGCAAACAGCGCACGATACCTCGCGAGGGGGAAGGGCGCGCCCTCTCCCCGTTCGGGATGCGCATTCGTCGGCCCGGACTGGAGGAGATCGATAAGGTCACTTCCACTTCCACTGAGCGGCACCTCCCTCCTTGTGGGGGAGGATGGGTGGGGGGTGGCCCCAAGCTCGTACCCCGCGTCTTGCATCAGCCGCAGTATCCCCACCGTCGACTCCGGCGCGTCGTACCCCACCCCGTTCGCCAGCCGTCCGTCGCGGATCGGATAGTTCGCCAGCACGATCCCGACTCGCCGGTCCGCCCGCGGCGTCGCCCGCAGCCGCACATAATTTCGCGCCAGCGCCACCGCCCGCCGCACCCCGCTCGCGTCGGGCGCGTAGGCCGAGAGCGGGCACTCGGTGGCCGCGTGCCACACCGCCTCGGCCTTGTGCCCCACGATGATCCCGCCGATCCGTCCGTCGAGCTCGGGCAGGACCACCTGCATGGCGAGGTCCTTGGCGCTCAGCCCCTGCAGGTCGGCGGCCCACTGCGCCTCCGGCCGCCCGCCCTGCACCAGTTGGATCACCGGCGCATCACACCCCGCGAACGGGTTGAGCTTGTCCTCGAGCCCGTCGATGCCGAGCGCGAAGCCGGTGAGATTGAGGATCGCCTGCGGCTTGTGGGCGGCGAAGGCGGCCTTGACGAACCGCACGCACGCGCCCTCCTTGAGCGTCGAGATCATCAGCGGCACCGGCGCCAGGTCCCGCCGATCCAGCTCGGCGACGAGAGCCTCCAGCACCGTCGTCCCCGCCCCCTCGAGCGCCGCCCGATAGAACAGGATGGGCACCGCCGGCCTCTCGCTCATCGGCAGCTCGACAGACACCCCACCGCTCGGCATCCAGTAGCCGAAACGCAGGAAGGGCCCGATGTCGCCGGCCGCGCTCTCGCTCCCCTCCCCCTTGCGGGGAGGGGCGGGGGGTGGGGGTGGCGCGGTTCCGAGTTCTCGGAACATCTGCAACGTCGCATCCGCGTTCTCCGGCCCGCCCGCCGTGAACAGCCCGTGCAGCCGCGTCCACGTCTCCGGAGTCACAGTAGAACGCGATTGCAATATCGGATCGGGCACCGCATCGCCCGGCAGCAGCGCCAGCGCGAACCGTCCCGCCGCTGCCAGCGCCGCCAGCTGCTCGACCCCATACGGCCAGTACGCCGCGCCCCCCAACAGCCGCAGCACCACCAGTCGCGCATGCTGCACGGTCTTGTCGATCCAAAGGTCGACCGACAGATTGTGCGCAAGCCGCAAGAGGTTCGCGAGCCGCACGTTCGTCGCGCCCGCCCGATCGACCGCACCCGCCATCAGCGCGAGCTCCGAGTCCGCGGACGACGCAAATACGATCGCACCCGGCGACTGGCCAAGGTCGATCGCCTCGCCCTCCTGCTGCAGGGCGCCGGCCTGCGCGGTGAGCAGGTGCATCAGGCCGCGGCGCGGCTCGCGCGCCTCAGGCTCTGGCTGATCGCCGCGCGGTCGAGCGGCGATTCCCCGATCACCACCAGCGCCGTCTCGCGCTTTTCGCCGGGCCTCCACGGCCGGTCGAACCACGCATTGAGCCGCGGCCCGACCGCCTGGATGGCGAGCCGCGCGTCGGCGCCGGGCAGTGCCGCCCAGCCCTTGAGCCGCAGCACGTCGTGGGCCCGGATCGTCTCCTCGATCGTGCGCAGCAGCTCGTCGCGGCTCGCCACATCGGGCAGCGCGATCGAGAACGAGTCGAAGTCGTC
>CAYRZM010000239.1:0-5726 GCA_964428685.1 uncultured Devosia sp.
GGCTCGGCGGTGAGGCCGAAGGTGGCGAATTTGTCGATATCGGCGCCGGTCGAGTTGCCGATGCGGACGACCTTCGAGGCGAGGTCGACCTCGGGGACGTTGAACACGCATTCGCGGCTCTTTTCGATCAGCCGGCGCGAATGGTCGCGGGTCCAGAGGTAGCAACCGATCAGCGTGTATTCCATCATCATGTGCCAGCCCATGGTCATGATGTCGGTCTCGCCCTTGTGCGCGGAGCTGATGAGGACGATGGGGCCGGGCTCGATGAAGCGCCGGACTTGGTCGACGGGAAAGTCGCGTTTGGCACGGATGGGCATGAGGCACCTCCGGCGGGTGAAGCCCCGCCGTCGCAATTGGTTGCCTAGTTCGACGCCCGTCGCGTGGGCCTCAAATCGTTCTCCGGCCCGGTCAGCCGCGCCACGGAGTTGCGGAGGATCAGCTCGCTCCGCAGCAGCACCTCGCGGCGGTCGGGCGCGACGCCTTCGACCGCGGCGATGAGGAGGTTCATCGCCGCCTCGCCGATCTTGCCGCGCGGCTGCTTCATAGTGGTCAGCGAGGGGGTGACGAAGCTCGCGAACGAGATGTCGTCGAAGCCCATCACCGAGAACTGCCGCGGCAGGTCGTAGCCGCGGGCGTTGAGCGCGATGATGACGCCGAGCGCAGTCGCGTCATTGACGCAGAGGAAGGCCGTGGGCAGCACGTCGCGCACGAACATCAGCTCCGCCGCCTGCCGACCGCTTTCGGTCGTGCCGTCGCCTTCGAGGATGAACATCGGGTCGATGGCGATGCCGGCATCGCCCAGCGCCGCGCGATAGCCGCGCTCGCGCAGCTGGTTCACCACGCGGGTCGAGTGGCCGATGAAGGCGATGCGGCGGTGGCCCTGCGAGATCAGGTGCTCGGCGGCGATGCGGGCGCCCTCGAAATTGTCGACGCCGACGAACGGCACGCGCGGGTCGTCGAGCGGCTCGTTGACGGCGACCATCGGCGGCAGCCGCGCGCCGAGCGCGTCGAAGCCGAAGGGGAGGTGGCCGGTGAGGAGGATCAGCCCGTTGGCCTGGTTGGAGCTGATGAAGCGGAGATAGTCCGTCTCGCGGGTCGCGTCGTTCTGGGTGTTGCCGATCAGCACGCCGTAGCCGCGCTTGCTGGCCTCGGTCTCGAGCCCGACGAGGATGTTGGAGAAGTTGGGGTCGCCGACGTCGGGCGCGAGGATGAGGATGGTGTTGCTCCGCCGGATGCGCAGCGAGCGCGCCATCGCGTTGGTGGTGTAGCCGGTGCGGGCGATGGCATCGTTGACCCGGCGCCGGGTGGCGTCGGCCACTTTGGCGGGCTCGTTGATGGCGCGGCTGACGGTGGCAATGGAGACGCCCGCGATGGTCGCGACGTCCTCGATCGTTGCCAGTTTCTCCTGCAGCACTTGGCGCTCCGCCAGTGGCGACCCGGCGCGGCAAATGGCCGACGCGCCCGCGGGAAACTATACCTTTGGCGGCTTGTGTAAACCTTTACATGAGGTGTGAAAACCTTTACATCGATCCGCAGACGGAGAAGCGCAGGTCAATCGCGCCCCGTTTGGGGAGGTTCTTCCGGATGTCGGACACCGCGGGCACCGCCGCGACGCCGATCCTGTCAGCGAACAGGATCTCGAAGTCGTTCGGCGAGATTCCGGTGCTGTTCAGCGTCGATTTCGACGTCCTGCCGGGCGAGGTCCACGCCATCATCGGCGAAAACGGCGCCGGCAAGTCCACCCTCATGAAGATCCTCTCGGGCTTCGAGCAGCCGACCTCGGGCACCATCACCTATGACGGCAAGGTGGTGACGCTGCCGCGCAACGGCGAGGCCGAGGCGCTCGGGATCGTGCTGATCCACCAAGAGCTCAACCTCGCCGAGCACCTGCGGGTGGTCGACTCCATCTTCCTCGGCCGCGAGCTGACGCGGGGCGGCTTCCTCGATGCCGGCGAAATGCGCCGGCGCGCCAAGGCGCTGCTCGACACGCTTCACGTCAACGTCGATCCCAATGCGCGGATCGACACGCTCACCGTCGCCGACAAGCAGATGGTCGAGATCGCCAAGGCAATCAGCCGCGACGCGCGGGTGCTGATCATGGACGAGCCGACCGCGGTGCTGTCGATCGCCGAGACGCAGACGCTGTTCGAGCAGATCAGGCGACTGACGGCGCGGGGCGTTGCCATCGTCTTCATCTCGCACAAGCTCGACGAGGTCATGCGCGTCGCCGACCGGGTGACGGTGCTGCGCGACGGCCAGCTCATCGCCACGGTCGCCGCCAAGGCGCTGACCCCGGATTCGGCGGCGCAGATGATGGTCGGCCGCGAGCTCCACAATCTCTATCCGCCCAAGGTTGAGCCGGACGTCGATGCGCCGCGCGTGCTGTCGGTGCAGCATCTGACGGCGCGCGGCATCACCGACGTGTCGTTCGACCTGCGCAAGGGCGAAATCCTCGGCTTCGCGGGGCTGGTGGGCTCCGGCCGTACGGCGGTGGCCGAGGCGCTTGTGGGCCTCACCCCGCATGCGAGCGGAACCGTCGAAGTGCGTGGCGCGACGACGCATTTCGGCAATGTGGCGCAGTCGCTGGGCGCCGGCATCGCCTACATGACCAAGGACCGCAAGGGCAAAGGGCTGCTGACCAACATGCAGCTCCGGCCCAACCTGACGCTGCTGACGCTCAAGCGGCACCTGCGCGGCATCTTCCTCGATACCGGCAGCGAGGCCCGCGCACTCGAGCGCGCGACGCGCCGCTTCGACATCCGGGCGCGCGACGCCACCGTGCGCGCGGGGCAGCTTTCGGGCGGCAACCAGCAGAAGCTGATGCTGGGCAAGACGATGGAGTCCGAGCCCGAAATCATCATCATGGACGAGCCGACCCGCGGCATCGACGTCGGCACCAAGCAGCAGATCTACCACATCATCGCGGCGCTGGCGGCGGAGGGAAAGTCGATCATCCTGATCTCGTCCGAGCTGCAGGAGGTGATCGGGCTCAGCCACCGCGTGATGGTCATGCGCCTCGGCCGGATCGTCGGCGAGCTCGTGGGCGACCAGATCACCGAGGAGCAGATCGTGCGCCACCAGATGGGCATCATGGGGAAGGCCGCATGAGCACCGCCGTGTCCGAGCAGCCGTCGCCGCCGCCGCGCAAGATCAGGTTCCGCCTGGGCGCGCTCGGCCCGCTCGTGGCGCTGCTGCTGCTGATGATCCTGGGATCGATCCTCAACGATCACTTCCTGACCATCGCCAACATGGCCAACATCGTCGCCCGCGCCTCGTTCATCGGCATCATCGCGATCGGCGCGACGTTCGTCATCACCTCGGGGGGCATCGACCTCTCGGTCGGCTCGATGGCGGCGTTCATCGCGGGCATGATGATCATCATCATCAACGGCCTCGTGCCCTCGCTCGGCTCCGGCTGGGGATCGGTGGGCGTCGGCATTCTCGCGGGCCTCGCGATCGGGCTTGCCGGCGGCGCAGCCAATGGCGCGCTGGTGACGATCGGACGGATCGAGCCGTTCATCGTGACGCTCGGCTCGCTCGGCATCTTCCGCGCGCTCATCACCTTCCTCGCCAACGGCGGCACGCTCAACATCAACATGGCGGCCGGCGACACCTACTCGCCGCTCTATTCGGGCAACGTGCTGGGCATCCCGGTGCCCATCATCGTCTTCGCCGTGGTGGCGATCATCGCCGAAGTGGCGATGCGGCGGACGACCTTCGGCCGGCACATCGCGGCCATCGGCTCCAACGAGCAGGTGGCCCGCTATTCGGCGATCAAGGTCGATCGCGTGCGGCTCATGACCTACGTGCTCCAGGGCTTCCTGGTCGGCGTCGCGGCGGTGCTCTACGTGCCCAAGTTCGGCTCGGCCAATAGCTCGACGGCGGTGCTGTGGGAGCTGCAGGCGATCGCCGCGGTGATCATCGGCGGCACCACCCTGCGCGGCGGGTTCGGGCGTATCTGGGGCACGGTGGTGGGCGTCATCATCCTCGAACTCATCGGCAACATCCTCAACCTGCAGAGCCTGATCAGCCCCTATCTCAACCAGGCGTTCCAGGGCGCCATCATCATCATTGCGGTGCTGCTCCAGCGCAGCCGCAAGACCACCAGCTAGAGTTCTACGCAACGCCCGCGACGACGGGCACAATGGGAGGAAAGGAAACTCATGAATCTCCTCAAGACCACAGCACTGGCGGCGCTCGTCGTCGGCAGCCTGAGCCTCGCGGGGTCCGCGATCGCCCAGGACAAGACCTTCACCATCGGCGTTTCGGTGCCGACGGCGGACCACGGCTGGACGGGCGGCGTCGACTTCTTCGCCCAGCAGGCCGTCGACCGGCTGCAGAAGGCCTATCCGAACCTGAAGTTCGTGCTCGCCACGGCTCCGGATTCGACCAAGCAGGCCGCCGACCTCGAAGACATGCTGGCGACCCGCAACATCGACGGCCTCGTCATCCTGCCGGGCGATCCGGACGCGATGACCGCCTCGATCAAGAAGGTCAAGGACGCCGGCAAGTGGGTCACGGTCATCGACCGCGCCCTCAGCCAGCCGGGCATCCAGGACCTCTACGTCGCCGGCGACAATCCGGGCCTCGGCACCACCACGGCGAACTACTTCAAGACGGCGCTGCCCAACGGCGGCAACATCGTCGTGCTCCGCGGCCTGCCGATCCCGATCGACAAGCAGCGCGTCGATGCGTTCATGGCCGGCATCCAGGGCACCAACATCAAGGTGCTCGACAGCCAGTTCGCCAACTGGAACCGTGACGACGGCTACAAGGTCATGCAGGACTTCCTGACCAAGTATCCCGATATCGACGCGGTCTGGGCCCAGGACGACGACACGCTGGTCGGCGCCCTCAAGGCGATCAAGGAAGCCGGTCGCGACACCAAGATCTGGGCCGTCGGCGGTGCCGGCATGAACCAGATCGTCAAGATGGTCGAAGCCGGTTCCACGCAGGTGCCGGTCGACGTCAGCTACAACCCGAACATGGTGGCGACCGCCATCGATCTGACCGCGCTCCACTTCGTGGCCAACGCCCAGGTCGACGGCACGATGATTATCAACTCCACCCTGATCACCAAGGACAACGCGGCGCAGTTCGACTACGCGAACACGCCGTTCTGATTCTCCCTCAGCCTTGGCTGACGGCGGCCGCCCGGGGACACCGGGCGGCCGTTTGTTTCAGATGGTGCCGGCGCGCGCCGCGGCGACGATAAGGGCGCGCAGCTCGGGGGAGGGCGGGGTGACGGTGGTCGTGCCGTCGTAGTCGTGCTCGACGCTCGCAAAGCTTGCGATCAGCGTCTCGAGGTCCACCTCGCCCAGGTCGCGGCTCGAGACGTCCGGAGACGGAACCGGTGTGGGATCCGGCAGGAGGCCGGCGGGCACGACGAAGGGCGCGGCGCGAACCGTCACCGCGGCGAGCGGTCCCATGGCGCCGCTCCCGGGCATCGTCATTTCGGCGGCATGGCTCTGGCCGGCCGACATCAGCGTCGGCAGGGCGGCAGCGGCAACGAACATCCAGCGGTGGGTCTTCATTCGGTCGGCTCCTGGGGCACGCGGCCCGTCAATGAACCTTTGACGACCGCAGCGGCCCGTCCCTTGGGCGGCTCAGCGCTCGAACCGCACCGCGCCGATATGCGGCAGGTTGCGGTTGCGCTGGGCGTAGTCGATGCCGTAGCCGACCACGAACTTGTCGGGGATCTCGAAGCCGATCCAGCGCGCCTTGAC
>CAYRZM010000240.1:0-35963 GCA_964428685.1 uncultured Devosia sp.
TGATGTTCTATCCGCGTCGCGTTTACGCCGGCAGTCGCCAGGCGATGGCCTTGCCGGGGCTGTAGCAGCCGGTGCCCACGCGGTGGCCGTGGTTGCCCGAGACGAGCTTCACGCGGCCGTCGGGGCAGAGGCCGGCGACCACGCCCACATGATGCGGCATCACCATGATGGCGCCCACCTGCCGGGGCCGCGCGCGGCGGCCGTAATGGGCGAAATCGCGGGCGGCGTAGGAGCCGAGGGTGGGCAGCCCGGCCTTCTTGAGCACGGTTTCGAGATAGCAGGCGCACCAGGCGCTGGGGCAGCCCTTGGGCCGGCCCATGCCGATGTCGTGCGTCATCAGCGACACGAGACTGCCGGCCTCGGCGGGCAACACGGAGGTCAGGGTGGAAACGGACAGGGCGGCCAGAACGACCGCCAGCTTGGTCACACGCATTACACGACTCACGCAGGGAAACGACCGGCGCAATCTCCATGCGCAGATGGCGAGGGTCGGGCCGTCCTGTGGCAGGCGGCCACGCTTTCGCCCCGCACGCGGCAGCAATGGCCAAGCCGGCCGCCGGCCGCTATCGTTGCGCAGCCCATGAGGAGGCCCTGATGTCCCGCATCGTCGTCGTCGGTGCCGCCGGGCGCACCGGAAAGCTGATCGTCACCCAGCTCGTCAAGGCCGGGCACGCCGTGGTCGCGACCATCCGAAATCCCAAACAGATGGCGGGGATGGTGAAGCTCGGCGCCGAGACCGTGCTCCTCGATCTCGAGGCTTCGCCGTTCGAGGACTGGGTGCATGCGCTCACGGGCGCCGATGCGGTGATCTTTGCGGCGGGCTCGGCGACGGGCGAATCGAGCGCCATCGACCGCACGGGCGTGCGCCGCACGCTCCGCGCCGCGGCCAAGGCCGGCGTCAGGCGCTATGTCGCCATCTCCTCGATCGGCGCCTCGACCGGCATGAAGCTGAGCGGTGAATGGGCGACCGACGAGATGAAGGATTATTACAAGCAGAAGCGCGCGGCCAACAAACTGATCCGCGCCTCCGGCCTCGACTGGACCATCCTCGAGCCGGGCTCGCTCACCGAAGGCAAGGCGACTGGCAAGCTCACGCTGAGCGAAGCGGCGATCCCGGAAAAATCCATCGCGCGCGCCGATGTCGCGGCGGTCGCCGTCGCGGCGCTCGATGCCCCCAAGACCATCGGCAGGGCGCTGCAGCTCACCTCCGGCAAGACGCCGCTCGGCGATGCGCTCAAGGCGGTCGGCAAGTGAGCGAGGACCACGGCCACGATCATCCGCCGCGCTGGCGCGACGACGGCGTGCGCGTCATCAAGGGCGACCGGCTCGACCCCAACACGGCGCAGACGCCGGGCATGTTCCGGCAGGCGGCGATCAATGCCGCGCGCGTCGGGGCGCAAAAGCTCTGGGCGGGCACGGTCCGGATCGATGCCAATGCCAAAACCGGCGTCCATCATCACGGGCCGCTCGAAAGCGTGATCTATGTGGTGTCAGGGCACGCCCGCATGCGCTGGGGCGACCATCTCGAATTCGTCGCCGAAGCCTTCCCGGGCGATTTCATCTATGTCCCGCCCTACGTGCCGCACCAGGAGATCAACGCCGACCCGAGCGCGCCGCTGCAGTGCGTGCTGGTGCGTTCCGACAACGAGGCGGTGGTGGTCAACCTCCCCGGGATCACGCCCATCGAGCCGCCCGAGACGGTCTACTGGGTCGATCCCACGCACCCGCCGCCGCGCTGACCGTCATCAGGATTTTTCAATTGTGCTGTCGATTCGGCGTTTCCTCGCCCGTCGAGGTCGTGTAGAGGGAGCGCCCCTGCTGACAGAGACTGTCAGCCAAAGGTCGCATCCTTCCCCGGCCAGCAGAAGGACCATGCCGTGATGATTCGCCTGTCCCGCGCCTGAGGCTTCTGCCCTCAAGGCCCAATTCCGGTCCCGTGCGCCGCGCACAGACCGGCCTTGCACACTCCGCCCCGTTTCGCGCCCGGCAGCCGATGCTATGTCAGGCGCCGCCCTTTGCGCCGACCGCGCAGGAAGGATCCGACGATGACCACCGAAGCCCTCTCTCCCGATTTGCCGCGCGACGCGGTTGCGCCGAGCGATCCGGCCCATGCCGCGCGCAACAGCCTCGTCATCAACCTGCTGCTGGTCTCGGCCTTCGTCGTGATGCTCAACGAGACCATCATGAACGTCGCCATTCCGACCATCCGCGACGCGTTCGGGGTCACCCCGAGTGCCGCGCAGTGGCTGGCGACGGCATTCCTGCTCACCATGGCGGTCGTGATCCCGATCAGCGGCTTCCTGCTGCAGCGGCTCTCGACGCGGACGATCTTCCTTCTCGCCATCTCGTTGTTCTCGGCGGGCACGGCGCTCGCGATCTTTGCGCGCAGCCTCGAGCTCCTGGTGTTCTGCCGCGTCGTCCAGGCCTCGGGCACGGCGGTGATGATGCCGCTGCTCATGACCACGGTGATGACCCTCGTGCCGCCGCAGAACCGCGGCCGGATGATGGGCAACATCTCGGTGGTGATGTCGCTCGCCCCGGCCGCCGGCCCGGTGGTGGGCGGGCTGATCATCAGCTACCTGCCGTGGAACTTCATCTTCATCCTGGTGCTGCCGATCGCGCTCATCGCGCTCACGCTCGGGGCACGCCGCATGGTCAATGTCACGACGCCGCACAAGGCCTCGCTCGACATCCTGTCGGTCATCCTCTCGGCCTTCGCCTTCGGCGGCCTCGTCTATGGCCTTTCGGGGCTGGGCACGATCGATGCCGGCGCCGACCGCACCACCACCTGGATCGCGCTCGCGGTCGGGATCGTGGCGATGATCGTCTTCATCTGGCGGCAGCTCCGCCTCCAGAAGTCGGGCTCGCCGCTCCTCGATCTCAGGACCTTCCAGTCCTACAACTTCACGGTCTCGAACATCATGTTCGTGGTCGGCATGGCCTCGATGTTCGGCAGCCTCAACCTGCTGCCCTATTACCTCCAGAACGTGCTCAAGCTCGAGCCGGTCTATATCGGCCTGATCCTGCTCCCGGGCGGGCTGTGGATGGCGGTCCTCGGGCCCCTGGTCGGCCGGCTCTACGACCGCGTCGGCCCCAAGCCGCTGATCATCCCCGCGATGTTCGTGATCTCGGCGGTGCTGTGGGCGATGACGCTCTTGGGCACCGGCACCTGGTGGCCGCTGATCGTCGCCGGCTACCTGATCCTCTGCACCGGCTTCTCGTTCCTGTTCGGGCCGCTGTTCACGCTGAGCCTGGGGGCGGTCAAGCCCGAGCTCTATTCGCACGGTTCGGCGCTGCTCGGCTCCATCCAGCAGGTGGCGGGCGCGGCGGGCGTCGCGCTCCTCATCGCGGTGATGGCCTCGGTGGCGCAGGGGCTGGGCGGCATCGACAATGTCGAGGGCCTCGCCGCCGGCATCCGCATGGCGTTCCTCGTGGGCGCGATCATCTCGGTGTTCGCGGTGATCGCCGCCTTTTTCATCCGCAAGCCCGATCCGGCGCCGCCGGGTGGTTGGGGCGGTGGCCACTGAGGACGCTCACGATACGATGCAAGAAAGGCCGGGAACGATCCCGGCCTTTTCCTTAGCGCCTCCGCCAGCTCCAGACGGCGAGCACCGCCCCGACGATCACGAGGACGATGCCGACATAGAGCCACTGGCTTTGGCCCGACATCACCGAGCCGCCGATGATGTTCGATCCCTGGAGAATCCAGAGGGCTCCGAGGACGACAAGAAGGATGCCGATGATCCGGCCGGCGATGCGCATGAGGATGGGTCTCCGTTACGTTCGGGCAACACCGGCGCGCGAAGGCACAATCCTGTGCCTTCTCACTTGGCCGCTTTCGCCCGCTCGATTGATTCGAGGATGACGCGCCGGGCCTCGGCGGCGTCGCCGACGTGGCTGATCTTGGCCCATTTGCCGGGCTCGAGGTCCTTGTAGTGGGTGAAGAAGTGCTTCACCCGCTCGACCTGGATCTGCTGCATGTCGGCGATGTCGTTAAAGGCGTCGTACATGGCGGTGAGCTTGTGCACCGGCACGGCGAGGATCTTTTCGTCCTGCCCGCCGTCGTCTTCCATGAACAGCACGCCGAGCGGCCGGGCCCGCACCACGGCGCCGGGCACCAGCGGGCGCGAATTCATCACCAGCACGTCGAGCGGATCGCCATCGCCGCAGAGCGTGTGCGGGATGAAGCCGTAGTTCCCGGGGTAGCGCATGGGCGTATAGAGGAAGCGGTCGACGAACAGCGCGCCCGAGGCCTTGTCGATCTCGTATTTGATCGGCTCGCCGCCGAGCGGCACCTCGATGATGACATTGAGGTCGTCGGGCGGGTTCTTGCCGATCGGGATCGCGTCGATGTTCATTTGGGGCTCCGGGCCATCTGGTTGCGGAGGATGGTGCGCTGCCGGGCCGGCACGCCGATGAGCTCGGCGATGCGCCAGACCATGTTGTCCTCGAGCTCGTGGTTCTTTTTGTCGGCAAAGACCACCTGCCACATCATGCGGATGATCTCGATGCGCTCCTTTTCCTCGAGCGCTTTCAGCGCCGAGGTGAAGCGGTAGAAATCGACCGCTTCGGCGTCCTGCCGGCGAGCTTCGCGGATCAGCGCACGGGCGGCCTCCTCGTCCATGCCGTAGTGGTCGGCGAGGGCGCCGCGCACCGCCGCCTTTTCGGCGTCATCGACCTGGCCGTCGACGCCGGCGAGATGGACCAGCAGCGCCGCCACCGCGAGTTTGGGGTCGTGGCGCAGGTCGTTGGTCTGCGGGGTGGCGAAGAGGCGGGTGATGGCCTCGAACATCAGGGACTCCGGAACGGCTGAGGATAACGCGCAGAACTCTCAGCGGCCAACGCGCGATCCCACGCCCTGGACGCCGATCCGGCGGTTGAGCCGCTCGGCCCAGCGGATCAGCGGCTGCTGCCAGGCGGGGCGGCGCTCGACGAGGTAGGTGTAGAACACTTCGTTGGTCATCACGTGGCGGTAGAGCCTAGCATAGGCGACGGTCTGGTTGACGAACCAGGGCTTTCGCTCGCCGGTGTAGTGGAGGACGTTGGGATTGAGCGATTCATGGGCCGGCTTGGGGTCGAGCAGGTTCCAGAAGCGGTCGAGCTCGAGCCAGTTGTCGCGGAAGCTCAGGTTGAGGAAATCCTGGTCGTAGTAAATCTTGGCGAGCGTGCCGTCGTCGATGGCGCGGCGGAACTGCTCGTCCACCTTGAGGGTGCGCCACTTGCCCATGTCCATGAGCAGCAGGCCCGAATTGAAGTAGCGCATAGCCGGATCGAAGATGCCGCGCGGGTCGACCATCGAGCGCCGCGTCATGATCTGGGCGCCGGCGTAGTCGGGCACCGCGGCGAGCGGAAAGCCCTGCATGTCCATGTCATAGAGCCGCTCGATGGGCACGCGCACCATCATGTCGCAGTCGAGATAGATCAGCCGCTCGACATCGGGCGGCAGGATCTGTGCGGCCAGCACGCGGCCATAGACGATGTTGGGGAACTGCCCGCTCTGGCGCACCTTGTCGGCGATCGGCGCGAACACCGGGTGGTGCGGGATGTCGTAAAAAATCTGCGTCGCGCCGAATTCGCGGGAGATCGCCTGCACCACGTCGAGATGATCGGGCCGCAAGCCGCTGGTGAACAGGTGAAAGCGCAGGTCCTGCCGGCGGAAGGTGAACAGGCAGATGGAGCGCATCACCGCATAGGCAGGCGCCCAGTATTTGTCGTCGAGGGCCAGCAGCACATGGATGGGCGTGGTCATGGCGCGGGGGCGAAGTCCTCGGAGCGGTGCTGCTCTCTAGCACAGGGCCGGGAGGGGGCAAGCGAGCCTTAACCCTCTGAGGCAGGAGCCCGCTTGACTCTTTGCCAACGCAGATGTTCACTATTTGTTCTCATTATCCATCCGTGGAGGGCTTGATGGTGGGCCTTTCCAAGCAGCAGACGCTCGAAACGCTGCGCAGCCGAATCGAAGACATCGAGAAACATCAGGTTCTTGCAGCCGTCACGAATCCGCCAGGGCACGAGGCGGGTTTCACCCTTGCGGCGGCAATGCTGCATGAGGTTTTCACCGACTCCCATCGGCAAGCGGCAGCAAGCCTGGGTTTTGCCTTTGCCGCCGCGCGCAGCCTCTGCGCGGCCGGCCGGTCGGCTGTGCTCTACCTGCAGATGGCTGGCGAGGCGCAGGAGGTGGGCTTTCCTTATGCGCCTGGCATCAGGGGACTGGGCATCGATCCGGACGCTCTCATCATCATCCGCCCTGCCGACATCATCGAATTGCTGTGGGCGGCCGAAGAAGCGCTTGCCTGCCGCGCCGTAGCGGCCGTCATTGCCGATGTCGCTTCCGACCCCAAAGCCCTGGATTTCACCGCCAGCCGACGGCTTGCCCTGCGGGCGGCAGCGAGCGGCTCGACGATGCTGATGCTCCGCTACGGGGAAGCGCCCGGTGCGAGTGCCGCCCGAATGCGCTGGCGGCTGTCTCCGGAAACGAGCGAGCCGGCTGCCTTCGATCCGCGGGCGCCGGGCATGGGACGCTGGCGTGTCGTCCTCGAGAAAGGACTTCGCAACGGTCGACCCAACCAGGAGTGGCTTTTGAGCTGGACCGAAAATGGCCTCGATATCCTCACTCCCGCAAACACAGACCGAACTGCAGTCCGAGCGTCGCTTCCTCGTTCTTTGCCTGCCGCGCTGGGGGACCGATTGGCTAAAACGGCATGATCGGCAGCTCGCGCAATCCGACCGGCCGCTGGCCCTGTGGGAAAAGCAGAAGGGCGGCATGCGGCTTGTCGCGCTGGATGCGCAAGCCTCGCGTCACGGGCTGAGCGTCGGCCTCACCGTCTCCGATGCGCGGGCGCAGGTGCCGCAGCTCGAAGTTCGGGAAATCGACCGCGACGCCCTCGAGGCGTCGTTCGCCGATTTTGCCGATTGGCATTCGTATGCGTCCCCACTCGTCTGCGTGCTTTCCGACGTGGCCCCCTATGGCGATCTTTGCCTCGACATCACCGGCGTGAGCCATCTGTTTGGCGGCGAGGCGCAGATGCTTTTGCGGCTCACGAGCCGGCTCGATGCGCTGGGATACGCGGCGGTTGGAGCCGTGGCGCCGACCATCGGCGCCGCCTGGGCCCTGGCGCATTGCAGTCGGCCTGGGGTGATGGATGGATCCATCGAGGCTGCCCTTGCGGAGCTGCCGGTCGGTGCGCTGCGGCTCGGCGAAGACGAGGTCAACAGCCTCCGGATATTGGGGCTCAAGCAGATCGGCCAACTCTATCGGCGCGATCGGCGATCCCTCAAATCGCGATTCGGCGAGTCGGTGCTGCTTCGCCTCGATCAGGCGCTGGGATCCATCGGCGAGCGGATGACGCCGCGGTTGCCGCCGATCGCGCAGTTTGTAGAACGTCGTTTTGCCGATCCGATCGGCCTCTTGGACGATGTGCTGATGTGTGCCCGCGATCTTGCCGTGTCGCTGGCGCACCGGCTCGAAGCCGCAGGGATGGGCGCCAAGACCTTTCATCTGTTCCTCTATCGGGTCGATCACAAGGTGATGTGTCTGTCGGTCAATGCCGGATGGGCCACCCGCGATCCCGATCATATCGCCCGCCTGTTCGCCTATCGCGCCGAGCGGCTTGCCGGTGAATACGATGCGGGGTTCGGCATCGACATGATCCGGCTGGCCGCAAGTTCGGTCTTTGCGGTCGATCCGGTGCAGATGGGAGCCTTTGATGCCGGCGACGGCACGCAGATGCTAGAGCGGCTCTACGATCGGATGACCAGCCGCCTCGGGCCATTGGCGGTGCTCCGCAGCCAGTTCGTGGACACCCATATTCCCGAACAGGCCGTGCGGCTCGCACCGGTGATTGCCTCAGAAAACGAAAAGGGGGCCGGTCCGCCGTCCGATCTGCCGCCCAGGCCGTTGCGCCTCCTGCCGCAGCCCGAACCGGTCAACGTCATCGCCGAAGTCCCCGACGGACCGCCGGCTAGGATGGTCTGGCGGCGTGTGGCCTATCGTTTCGCCAAGGCATCGGCGCCGGAACGCATCGCACCCGAGTGGTGGCGGTCTCCGCAGAAGCTGGCGCTCACTGCCGGGCATTCGGCGCTTACGGGGGCCTCAACCGAGCAAAGCTACAAGGAGGGCGAAGGAACGCGCGACTATTTCGTCGTCGAAGACGATGGCGGCCGCCGCTTCTGGCTGTTCCGGCTTGGCCTGTTCGGGGCCGAGGCGTCGCCGAGATGGTTCCTGCACGGATTCTTCGCATGACCGAAATCGTCGATTTGCGCCGCGACAAGACGGCAGCGGAAGCCGCGCAGTCTCCGGCTTATGTCGAACTCGTCAGCACCTCCAATTTCTCCTTCCTGCGCGGTGGGTCGCATCCGGAAGAGCTGGCCGTCATGGCCGCCTCCCTTCAGCTCAAGGGCTTCGGGCTTTGCGACCGCAATTCGTTCGCAGGAGTCGTGCGTGCCTATGTGGGGTTGCGCGATATCGAGACGCCCCGGCCGGAGGGTTTCCGCTATCTTGTGGGCACACGGCTGAGCTTTGCAGACGGCACACCGGACATCGTCGCCTATCCCACCGACCGGGCAGCCTATGGCCGCCTCTGCAAGCTCATCAGCATCGCCAACCTTCGCCGGGAGAGCGAAAAAGGCGCTCCGCAGCTCTACATCACCGACCTGCTGCCGGCCTTCAATCGCGCCGAAGGAACCATCGCCTATTCGAGCGAAACGGCGGAAGATTTCACCGTCGGCCAGCTCTTCATCCTCATCCCCGATGAAGCGCGCTGGGAAACGAACGACGCCCTTCTTCAGGCGCTCGTTGATGCCGCGCCCGGTGGCGTCTGGGTCGCCGGTAGCTGCCGTTTTGCCGGCTCCGACCGGGCCCGTCTCAATCGCATTGCGGCTCTGGGGAAGCGGTACGGCGTGCCGATGCTTGCCACCAACGACGTGCTCTATCACGAGCCGGGACGCCGTATCCTGCAGGATGTCGTCACCTGCATCCGCGAGCACGTGACGATCGCCGACGCCGGCCGGATGCTCGAAGCCAATGCCGAGCGCCATCTCAAGCCGGCCGCCGAAATGGCGCGACTGTTCCGGGAGCATCCGCAGGCCCTTGCCGAGACCATGAACTTCGCCGAACGCATCGGCTTCACGCTCGATCAGCTCAAATACAACTATCCCACCGAAGCGTGGGACAATGGAGAAAGCCCGCAGGAAACACTCGAGCGCCTCACCTGGGAAGGTGCCGACAAGCGCTACAAGAATGCCGTTCCGGACGATATCAAGGCGACGATCTGGTCCGAGCTCTGCCTCATCGCCTACAAGGGGTACGCGCCCTATTTCCTCACCGTGCGCGACATCGTGCACTTCGCGCGATACGAAAAGCAGATTCTCTGCCAGGGCCGGGGATCGGCGGCCAATTCCGCGGTCTGCTTCTGCCTCGAAATCACCGAGGTCAATCCGCGCGGCGGACATCTCGTGTTCGGCCGGTTTCTTTCCACCGAACGCGACGAGCCGCCCGATATCGACGTCGACTTCGAGCACGAGCGGCGCGAGGAGGTGATGCAATATGTCTACCAGAAGTATGGCGGCAACCACACGGGGCTCACGGCCAATGTCATCTGCTATCGCGGCAAGAGCTCGATCCGCGAGGTCGCCAAAGTCTTCGACCTTTCCGACGATGTGATCGCCCAGCTCAATCAGACGCACTGGGGCTGGTCGGTCAAATTCGACCCCGAGGCCCTGCGCAAGTCCGGCCTCGATCCGGATGAGCCCACGCTCGGCCGGGTGCTCGAATGCGCTCATGCGCTGCAGGATTTTCCGCGCCATCTGAGCCAGCATGTGGGCGGCTTCGTCATTACCCGCGACGCGCTCGACCATCTGGTGCCGATCAGCAAGTCGGCGATGGACAGCCGCACCATCATCGAATGGAACAAGGACGACATCGACGCGCTCGGCATCCTCAAGGTCGATGTGCTGGCCCTGGGCATGCTGAGCTGTCTCCGGCGGGCGTTCGAGATGATGCACGTCCATTACGGGCAGGATCTGACCACGGCCGGCCTGCTCGAGGATGCCGAGGAGAATCCTGCGGACGCGGTCCCTGTCTACGAGATGACGCACCGCGCCGACACGATCGGCGTGTTCCAGATCGAAAGCCGGGCGCAGATGTCGATGCTGCCGCGCCTCAGGCCCAGGAAGTTCTACGATTTCGTCATCGAGGTCGCGATCGTGCGCCCCGGTCCTATCCAGGGTGGGATGGTGCATCCCTATCTCAAGCGCCGGCTCTCGGGAGAAAAGGTTGTCTATCCCTCTCCGGCGCTGGAGGCGGTACTTGCCCACACCCTGGGTGTGCCGCTGTTCCAGGAGCAGGCGATGCAGATCGCCATCGTCGGTGCCGGCTTTTCGCCGAGCAAGGCGGACAAGCTGCGCCGCTCAATGGCAACGTTCAAGCGAACCGGCGGGGTCGGCGCGTTCCACGATGAGTTCATCGAGGGAATGCGCAAGAACGATTATCCACTCGACTTCGCCGAGTCGTGCTTCAAGCAGATCGAAGGCTTCGGGTCGTATGGCTTTCCCGAGAGCCACGCCGCCTCGTTCGCGCTTCTCGTCTATGTGTCCTGCTGGCTCAAATGCCATTACCCGGATGTGTTCACGGCGGCATTGCTCAACAGCCAGCCGATGGGATTTTATGCACCGGCACAACTGGTGCGCGATGCCATCGAGCACGGTGTCGAGGTCCGGGGTGCCGACATCAACCGTTCCGACTACTGGACCGTTCTGGAAGACGGTCCGCCTGCATCCGAGCAGGTCTGGGCGCGGCACGAGAAAATGCGTACCGCCATCCACTCGACCAAGGCCATCCGTCTTGGCTTGCGCGAGATCAAGGGGCTAAAGGAAGACCACGCCATGCGGCTGATGGCGCGGCGCGGTACGGGCTATGGCTCGGTGCGCGACCTCTGGCTCAAGACGGGGCTGCCGGTCGCCACGCTCGAAAAACTTGCCGATGCCGATGCCTTCCGCTCGCTTGGCCTCAACCGGCGGCAGGCGCTCTGGGCGGTGCGTGGCCTGGCAGGCACCGACAGCGCGGAAACGCTCTCATTGTTCAGCTGGTCGGAGTTGCCGTCCGCTCGTGCGGAAATCGACCAGAGCCTGCCGCTGATGCGTTCGGGGGAGGACGTCATCCACGATTATAGAACACTGTCCTATTCACTTAAGGCACATCCGTTGAGCTTTCTGCGGCAGGAGCTGGCGCGGCGCGGTGCGGTGCCGGCGGCGGAGCTCGGCCAACGCCGCGACGGCGAGCGGGTGGCGGTTGCCGGGCTTGTGCTGGTGCGGCAGCGGCCGGGCACGGCAAGCGGCATCGTCTTTGTCACGCTCGAGGATGAAACGGGCATCGCCAATATCGTCATCTGGAACAAGATGTTCGAAACCCACCGCCAGGTGATCCTCGGCTCGAAGCTCCTGGTGGTGCGGGGCAAGCTGCAGATCGAGGGCCTTGTCATCCACGTCATTGCCGAGGGCTTTGAGGACATGACTCCTGATCTGGTTGCGCTCGCTCACGGGACGCCGATCGGTGACGTCACGGCACCCGGCGACGAAGGCAAATCCGGCCCGCATCCCGGGCGCAACCTGCCGCGCATCCGCCAGCAGGACGCAGCCGCCCGGCTGGCGCGTGCCGCCCTGCCGCGCGGCCGCAATTTTCACTGAGACTCAGGTGAGCAGCCGGTCGATCTTTCCGGCCAGCGCCACGTCCTTTTCGGTGAGGCCGTCGGCGTCGTGGGTCGAGAGGCGGATGGTTACCTTGTTGTAGACGTTCGACCAGTCCGGGTGATGGCCCGCCATCTCGGCGAGGAGCGCCACCCGCGTCATGAAGCCAAAGGCCTCCGAGAAGGTCTTGAAGCCGAAGTCGCGCACCAGGGCATCGGTTGCGACGTCGTGCCGCCAGCCCTTGAGCCCCGCGAGGGCGGCATCGCGCTCCGCCTCTGTCAGTTTCTGGATCATCGTTCCGCTCCCACTTGATTGGCCGCCGGTCGCCCGCCATAATCGTCAAGATGACGGACGATCCCCGGTTTCTTGCTCGCCTCGCCGCCGCCGCAGCCACGCTGCGCGAACAATTCCGCCACGACATGGCCCGCCAGGGCTTCCTCTGGCACCTCAACGCCAGCGGCGAGGTTTTGGCGCATCTGCCGCCCGACGGGATCTCGCAGGCCGCGCTCACCGCCAGCATGGGGCTCAGCAAGCAGGCCGTCCAGCAGCTGCTCGATCAGCTCGAGCTCGCCGGCGTCGTCCGCCGCGAGCCCGACCCCGCCGACCGGCGGGCCAAGCGGGTGGTGCTCACCGATCTGGGCCGGCGCGACCGCGCCGCGCATCGCGAGGTGCTGGCGGAGATCGAAGACCGCGCGCGCGAAAAAATCGGCAAAAAGCTCTTCGGCAAGCTCGAAAAGGCCCTCAAAAAGCTCGGCTGAGCGGGCGTTCTGGCGCGGACTCGCCGCCGACCGGCCCCATGCTGTAGGCTCGAGCCCGCATCATTTGGGGAGATGTCGATGAGAACCGCCGGATTTGTCCTTGCCCTGCTGCTCGCGGTCTCGCCGGCGGCCGCGCAGCAGAAGACGCTCAACGTCAACGGGCAGTGGCATGCCCGGGTCAACGTCAACGGCAACGTCATCGACACGGTCGTGGTCATCAACGGCCAGCAATATTCGCTGACCACCACCGAGGTCACGGCGCAGGGCTATCAGTACGCGACCGGCCAGAGCGGCCAGTTCTATTTTACGCCGCCCAGTCACCTCGGCTTCCAGGTGCTTGACTGGTCGCCCAAGGACTACCTTGGCCAGCCGCAGTCGCCGCCGCCCAATTCCAATGTCACCATCGTCCAGTTCGACGACCGCTCGATGCTGGTGACCGACGACCTCTGCATGGCCGACAACGGCAACGTGCAGCGCTGCGGGCAGACCTTCTACCGCGAGCTCTAGGGCCGGAGCGCGCGCGTTTGCCGCCCGCGCTTTCTTGCTTCCTCAACCATCCGGCGCGAAACGTTGGAAACGCGCCGGTTGCGGGGCTTGGGAGGCCCACGGCGGGGCCGCTCGCAAGGCGGCATTAACGGCTTTTCAGGCATGATTTCCCGCCAATACGTGGGACCTCATGTTCGAGCCCGCCTACAAGAACCTGCCGCCGGTCGACTATGTGTCGATGATCCGGTCGCTCTATGCCGAGCGCCGGGTGATGATGCTTGGCGCCCTGGCGTCGGCGCTGGCGGCCGCGCTGGCGGGGGTCGAGGCCCGCAACTGGGTGCTGTTCGGCGTCGCGGCGGCCTTCGTGCTGCTGGGCATCGCGCGCAACATCGACATGCTCGCCTTCGCCCGCGCGCCGTTCGCCGACGATGATGTCGAGACCGCGCGCCGCTGGGAGAACCGGGCGACGATCGGCGCCGCGGCGATCGGCGTCCTCTACGGCTTCTGGAGCTTTTACAGCTTCGTGTTCGTCAACACGCCGTTCTCGGAGATGTCGAGCCTCGCGGTCTCGACCTCGGTGCTGGTCGGCGTCACCGGGCGCAACTTCGCCATCGACCGGCTGATGACCACGCAGGTTGTGCTGATCGGCGGCCCGCTCGCCGCCGGCATGCTGCTCGACGGGGCGCTCCATACGCAGCTGCTCTCGCTGGTGCTGCTGGCGTTCTTTGCCTCGATCCGCAAGGTCTCGGCCAATATCCGCGCCATCCTCATCCGCGCGGTGCACGGACGGCTCGAAGCCTCGCGCCTCGCCGACGAGCTCGATACCGCGCTCGAGACCATGCATCACGGCCTCTGCATGCTCGACAGCGCCGGCCTCATCGCGGTCGTCAACGACCGCGCCGAGCTGGTGTTCAACGGTTTCGTTCCGGGCGAGTGGAAGGGCAGGCCCTTCGCGGCGCTGCTCTCGGCCGCCGCCGGCAGGGGTGCGGTGCCGCAGCGCGCCGCCGAACAGCTGATGCAGATGATCGAGAGCCGCAAGAACGGCAAGGTCATCCTCAAGCTCGCCAACGCGCAGTTCTGCGAAGTCACCGTCAGCTCGCGGCAGGGCAAGGTGGTGCTCTTGTTCGAAGACATCACCGAGCGCGTGCGCGCCGAAGAGCGCATCAACTTCATGGCGCATTACGATGCGCTGACGGGCCTGCCCAACCGCGGCTATTTCGCCGAGCAGGTCGAGGCCGATCTCAAGCATCGCCGCGCCGCGGGGGCGGGCGAGCTTGCGATGCTGATGATCGTCGACATCGACGACTTCAAGCACGTCAACGACACGGCCGGCCATCTCGTGGGCGACCGGCTCCTCGTCGAAAGCGCCGACCGGCTCAACCGCACGCTCGGCTCGCGCGCGCTGGTGGCGCGGCTCGGCGGTGACGAGTTCATCGTCTACCGCACCGGCGGGGTCGACGCCGAGGATGCCACGCTCGATCCCGAAGCGGTGCTCGGCGCCTTCAAGTCGCCGTTCTCGATCATGGGCGAGAGCCTTTCGGTCGATGTGTCGATCGGCGTCGTCGCGTCGGGCTCGGCCGAAGACGATCTCGATGCGCTCATGACCAAGGCCGATCTCGCGCTCTACAAGGCCAAGGGCAACGGCAAGGGCCAGTCGCAGATCTTCCACAACGACATGGACACCGCCTACCGCTACCGCCAGCGGCTCAAGGCCGAGCTCAAGACCACGGTGGCCGCCGGCGGCCTCACGCTCGCCTTCCAGCCGCTGATCGATCTCAAGACGCGCAAGGTCGTCGCCTGCGAGGCGCTGGCGCGCTGGACGCATCCGACGCTGGGCGCCATCCCGCCGTCGCTCTTCATCCCGATCGCCGAAGAAACCGGGCTCATCTCCGACATCACGCGCTGGGTGCTGCGCAGCGCCGCCGCCGAATGCATCAACTGGCCAGACGGCATTTCGGTCTCGGTCAACGTCTCGGCACGCGACTTCCGCAACGACGACGTCGAGGAGATGGTGCTGGCGGCGCTCAAGAGCAGCGGCCTCACGCCCGAGCGGCTCGAGATCGAGGTCACCGAAACCGCGCTCATCGAAGAACGCGACGCCGCCACCAAAATCCTCTCGGCGCTGGGCAAGCGCGGCATCGGCATCGCGCTCGACGATTTCGGCACCGGCTATTCGTCGCTGAGCTACCTGCAGGCGCTGCCGTTCACCAAGCTCAAGGTCGACCGCAGCTTCGTCATGGACATCACGTCCAATGCGCGCTCGCTGAAGCTCCTCTCCAACGTCGCCCAGCTCGGCAAGGACATCAACCTGACCGTCACCGCCGAAGGCGTCGAGACCGAGGAGCAGCTGGCGCTGATCCAGGCGCACACCAAGGTCGACCAGATCCAGGGCTATCTGTTCGGGGTGCCGCTTTCGAGCCGCGACGTGCGCGAACTGATCCGCCGGATGTCCCATCCCGAGGCGGCGCCGGTCAAACGCAAGCATGGTTAACCTCGGTTAACCCCTTAGCCGGCCTCCGTTATTTTGCCTGCAAGTGCCGCGCCACCCTGCGACGCAGGGCCGCCATCGATAAAATGCCGTTCAATCAGGGTTAAAAAAAGCTTACGTTGGCTCCGTTGCGTGCGGAGTTTTGCATGAGTGCGACAGACCTGGATCCGGGTGCGGCCGGATCCGCCCACAATATCTCGCGGTTCGCGGGTGGGCTGATCGATATTCTCGACCGCGTCGAATATTCGCGGGTGCGCATGGATGTGACCGACAATCCGGTCTACCGCCTGCGCTACGAAGCCTACCGGCGCGAGGAATTCGTCCCGTTCAACGACAGCGGCGTGGTGGTCGACGATCTCGACGGCACCCCCAATGCGTTCTGCTACGGCATCCATGTGGACGGCGAGCTGGTGAGCTCGATCCGCATCCACCACGTGACGCGCGAGCACCGCAAGGGGCCGAGCATGAAGAGCTGCCCCGACGTGCTCGATCCGCTGCTCGACGAGGGCCAGCACTTCATCGATCCGAGCCGCTTCACCGCCGACTACGAAGCCTCGCTCGCCTATCCGGCGCTGCCGTTCCTGACGCTCAGGATAGCGGTGATGGCGACGGAGTATTTCGACACCACCGCCTGCCTCGCCCTGGTGCGGCGGGAGCACGCCGCGTTCTACCGGCGGGTGTTCGGTGCGGTGGAAATGAGCGACACGCGGGTCTATCCGGGCCTCAATTTCCCGGTCGTGCTCTACGGCTCGAACTCTGCGATCAACCTGCAGCAGATCTATCGCCGCTACCCGTTCTTCCGCTCGACGCGCGAAGAGCAGGAGCAGATCTTTTCGCAGACCGACCTCAGGGGCTTCGAGTATCCGGTGCGCACCGAGGCGCGCGAGGCGCTCGAGCGCGCGATCAACGACCAGCAGGCGGCGAGCGTCGCCGCCGAGTAGACCTCAGGCGGCGTGGCGAACCGGGTGACGGGCAGCCGTGCTCTTGCGGGCGGGACGCTGCGCACGGCGGCGATGCGCCGGCAGGCTCACGCCAAGCGCCTTGGCAACGGCGGCTTCGAGCAGATGATCGAGATCGGGCTTACGCATGCTGACAGTCCTTCCTGGCGCCGCGCGGGTCGCTTGCCCGCGGCTGGCATTTGGGGAAGCAACGCGACGCCTGCGATGAAGTTGCCAAAACTTAATGCGAGCGCGGCGTGAACCTTCTTGCCTCAGACACAATTGGCCATGATCTTCACGGTAACGGGCCAATCGGACCGCTTCGCCGGGGGGCGAGCCGGAGACCATCCATGCGCCACCTCTATCGCCTGATCGCCCCGCTCGGCCTTGCCGCAGCGCTGGGGCTCGCCGTCGTCACCGCGGCCGACGCCGCACCGGGCATCGCCCGTTCGGCGGTGTCGATCCATACATCCGCCAGCCTCACGTCCACCGTGGTCGATACGCTCGACAAGGGTGAGCGGGTCATCGTCATCAAATGCACGCTGCACTGGTGCAACATCCACCACACCGGGCCCGACGGCTGGGTGCTGCGCAGCCAGCTCTACAACCCCTATTACGGCTCGCGGCTCTACTTCCAGTTCCCCCCGCCCACACCCGATCCGGGCCGGACGCATGTGGGGCGCTACTGAGGGGGAAGGGGGCTGGTGCCGCTTGCGTGACTCGAACACGCGACCCCATCATTACGAATGATGTGCTCTACCAACTGAGCTAAAGCGGCGCGCCCGGACCCCCGGGGGCGCCGGTCTTTTACTGGCCGCCCGGATGGGGCGCAAGCGCTGTTTCCGGCGCCGGCGCGGGCAGGCTTTCGGTCACCGGCGGCAGCGGCTCGCCGCGGCTCGCAACGGTCGCGAGCGGCACCCGCCACTCGAAGGCGTCGAGCCGCCCGGTGATGGGCGAGACCGGCTCCCAGTCGTCGGCGGTGATACCGTCGGCGATCCACACCGGATCGGCCGGCGCGCGCACAGCGCGGGCCAGCCATTCGCGCGCCTTGCCCTGGTCGGCGTTCTGGCCCTCCTCGATCTCGGCCATCAAGAGGCACACCGCCTGGCTCGGCTCGGCGGTCGAGTAGTTGGCGAGCGCGTTGCGCGCCGCGGGCCAGTCATAGGCATCGACGCAGGCCCGGGCGAGGACGATCGCGGCGGGCCGGTTGGGCGGCGGCGTGTCGATCAGCTCGCGGATGCGCTTCAGCCGCTCGACCGCCGAAGTGCCGGGCTGGGCGTTGGCATAGAGCGCGGCGACATGGGGGTGCGAGGTCGCGCGCCACACCCGGCGGAGCAGGCTCATGGCCTTGCGGCTCTCACCGCGGTTGGTCTGGATGCGCGCCGCGATCAGCGCCGCCGGCACGAAATCGGGGACGAGCTTCAGCGCCACCAGCGCATGGTCGAGCGCAACGAGCGGGTCGCTTTCGGCGGTGTCGCGGGCGAGCGCGGTCTCGAGCACCGCCTGGCGCCGGCGCTTGACCATCTTTTCCTCGCGCGTCACGGCGGCTTCGGCGCCGACGCGGATTAGGGCGTCTTCCCACTTGCCGTGACGCGTCAGGTCGTCGAGCACGGCGTCCGAGGCCCAGCGGGTCTGCGGGGCGAGCGCCACCGCGCGCTGCGCGAAGTTGAGCGCGGCATCGATCCGCCCCTGCGTGCGCGCCTGCTCGTAGAGCCCGGCGAGGGCGGCGACCGCGGTCTTGCGGTTGGAGATCAGCGCCCGGTAGTGCTCGCGCGCCGACTGCATGTCGCCGAGCGCCAGATCAGAACGGGCTTCCAGAAGCTGCGCGGCGTGGTTGCGCGGCAGGTTGCTGCGCGCCTCGCGGGCGAGCACGCGGGCGCGGTTGGGGTCGCCCGCCTGGAGCGCCACAAAGCCGTCGGAGAGCGCCGCGACGCCGAGGTCGCGCCGGCGGTCGCGGTTGAGTTTTGCGAAATAGCGCGGCGCATCGAGCAGCCGGCGGAGGATCGACCAGGCGAGGATTACCGCGGCGAGTCCCGCCGCGACGAGGAAGGCCGCCATGCCAAGCTTGGGCTGCATGCGATAGCCGGCGATCTCGATCATCGCGGTGCCGGGCAGGCTCACCAGCCAGGCGATCAGCGCGGTCAGCAGGAGGCTCGCGATGATCCAGGTGGCGAGCCGGATCATGGCGTGGTCCCGGCTTCACTCAGGGCGCGGGCACGGAGGTCGGTCACCAGCCTGTCGGCCTCGGCGTGGGCGGCGATGTCGCCGCTCACTGGCGCCGCGGCCTGCTGCATCGGCGCCGGCAGTTGCGCAAGCAGCGCGGTCGCCGCGGCGTAGTCGCGACGCGTCATGGCGCCCTCGAGCCGCGAGGCGATGGCTTCGGGGCTGTCGCCGGCTTCCTCCTCGGCAGGCCGCAGCGCCAGCAGGCCCTTCACCCAGTCGGTGGCGTTCTCGACCCAGTCGCCATTGCCCGAGCCGCGCGCCGCGAGGATGTCGGGCAGCGTTGCCTCGAATTTCTGGAGCAGCGCGTCCGGCCGCATCAGCCCGGCCGCGGCGGCGGCCTTGAGCTCGGCGGGCACGGCGAAATCGGGCAGCACGCGCCCGAGCGCCGCGAGCTCGTCGGCATAGGGCCGGCCGTTGCCGAAGGCGCTTTCGAGCCCGCTCAGGATCAGCGGCAGTTTTAGCGCCGGGCCGACCTCATTGGGCAGCGCGGCACTGATATGGTCGTTGAGCGCCTTGCGCGCGGCGTCGAGATCGGTGCGGAGCACGCCGAGCGTCGTGTCGACGCCGCTGAGCCGCGTCGTGAGACTCGCCACCCCGGCCTCGAGGCTGCTGAGGCTCTGGCCGATGGCGTTGGCGTCGGTGCCCGAGGCGCCGGCCTCGATCGCGTCCATCTCGGCCTTGAGCGTCTTGATCTCGGTCTCGAGCGGGCTCAGGTCCACCGGCGCGGCGGCCGGGGGGATTGCGGCCCGGGCGTCGGCGATGGCCTTGGTGAGCGAGGTCATGTCGCTGTCGAGCTGGGTGATGGTGGCGTCGAGGCTTACCTGTGTCTTGGTGGTCGAGGCCTTGAGGTCGCCCAGGCCGCTCTCGAGCGCATCGAGCCGGCCGGCGGATTTGGCGATGGCGGCGGTCACCTCCGGCGGCAGGGCCTGCGGACGGCTCGGCAGCGGCAGGGCGGTGGCGACGATGTAGGTCAGCAGCGTGCCGAGCACGGCCCCCGCCGCGGCGGCGGCGCCGAGCAGCAGCCAGTTCGCGCCTTCGAGGGTAAAGCGCGGACGGGGCGTGGCGGCCGCCGGGCGCGGCTCGGCGTCGGGCCGCGGGTTGCGGGCCGTGAGGTCGATCACCGGCGGTTTCACCGGGCCGGCGGCGCGTTCAGCCATCGCAGTGGTCCTTCATGGCGTGATCATGCCCTGCTTTTGGCCGCGCGCGAAAGAGAGGGCGAGGCCCAGCATCGCCTCCTCGCTCGGATGATCGGCGAGGTTCACCCGCACGAAATGGGCTTTGAGGAACGGCGCCGCAACCGCGTCCGACATGCAGAGCAGGCCGAGCTCGCGCCGGCCGGCGATGTCGCCGCTCACTTCGATGAAGGCTTCAGCCGTGCGGCGGGAAAAAAACAGCGCGGCGTCGAGGTCGCCGGCTTCGAGCGCGCCCTGCGCCGGAGCCGACAGCGCCGGGGCGGGGGTCATCGCATAGATCTGGGTGGTGATGACCATAATGCCGTGGCGGGCCAGCGCCTTGCCGAGATTGCCGGTGCGCTCGCGCGCGGCGGGATAGAACAGCGGCCCTCTGAGCCCAGCTTCGGCCAGCAGCGCCACGAGGTCCCGAGCGTCGCCATGGGCGCTCGTTACGTCGGCAAAGCCGAGCTTCTGCGCAGCGGCGGCGGTGCGGTCGCCGACGGCATAGGTCTTGAGGTGGCGGTAGGTCGGGATGGCACCGCGATCGTGCAGCGCCCGCAGCGCATTGCCGCTGGTCAGAACCAACGCGGCAAAACCGGCGGGGTCGGGCAGGCTCGTGGGCAGCGTCTCGTAGCGCAGCAGCGGCTCCACCAGCGGTTCGATTCCCAGCGCGCTGAGCTTGAGGGCCGTCTCGCTCGCTTCCGGTTCGGGCCGTGTAACGAGCATGCGGACCATGTCAGAGGCTTATGCCGGGAACAGTTTGAAGAAGTCTGAACCGGCTTTGTCGCGGAGGATTTGGCCAAGCTCGTGGCCGAGGGGTTCGGGCGCCGAAGCAGCCCCTGAAAGGCTCGCGGAAATCGCGATCGTCCCGTCCGGCGAAAGGATTTCACCGCGGAGGTGGAGGGTTTCCCCGTCCAGCCGGCTGACGGCGCCGATGGCGGTGCGGCACGAGCCGTCGAGCGCCCCCAGCAGCGCCCGCTCGGCGCGCACCGCCAGCGCCGTCGATTGATGGTCAAGCGGCTTGATGAGATCGCGGGTGCGGACGTCCTCGGCCCGGATTTCGATCCCGATCGCGCCCTGCGCCGGGGCGGGCGGAAACTGTTCGGGATCGAGATAGGCTGTTATCTCTGCCTGCCGCCCCAGGCGGTTCAAGCCGGCGACCGCCAGCAGCGTGGCATCCGCAATGCCCTGGCGCAGCTTGCGCAGCCGCGTATCCACATTGCCGCGAAAGGGCACGATCGTCAGGTCCGGTCGGTACCGCAGCATCTGCGCCGAGCGCCGCAAGGAGGACGAGCCAAGCCGGGCCCCGCGCGACAATTCGTCAATCCCCTTGACGCTAGTCGACACAAAGGCGTCGCGGATGTCCTCGCGCTCGAGGAAGGCCGCGAGCTCCAATCCAGCGGGCAAGGCAGTGGCCATATCCTTGCTGGAGTGGACACCCAGATCGATCTCAGCGGCCACCAAAGCGGCCTCGATCTCCTTGGAAAACAACCCCTTGCCGCCCACCTCGCTCAGCGGGGCGTCCGTCAATTTGTCGCCGGACGTGGTGATGGTACGGATCTCGATCCGATCGACGGGCACGCCGTGCGCCGCCGCGAGCCGGGCCTGCACCAGCCGGGCCTGCACCAGCGCCAGCGGCGAGCCGCGGCTGCCGATCCGCAAGAATGGGGCAGATTGCAAAGCCGGGCGGTCCCCTCTAATCGAAGGACCGCCTTAGACCACGGGACACCCCCACGCAATGCGGCTTCTGGGCATCGAAACCAGCTGCGACGAAACCGCGGCCGCCATCGTCGAGCGGCACTCGGACGGCACGGGCGAAATCCTCTCCAACGTGGTGCGCAGCCAGCTCACCGAGCACGCGCCTTACGGCGGCGTGGTGCCGGAACTCGCGGCGCGGGCACATGTGAGCCATCTCGACCACATCATTGCGCGGGCGTCGGCCCAGGCCGGAGTGCCGCTGGCGGCCCTCGACGGCATCGCCGCCACCGCCGGGCCGGGGCTGATCGGCGGCGTGCTGGTCGGGCTCACCACCGGCAAGGCGCTGGCGGCGGCGCTCGGCAAGCCGCTGGTCGCGGTCAATCACCTCGAGGCGCACGCGCTCACGGCCCGGCTCACCGACGGGCTCGATTTTCCCTACCTGCTGCTGCTCATCTCGGGCGGCCACACGCAATTCGTCCTTGTCGAGGGCGTCGGCCGCTACACGCGCTGGGGAACGACCATCGATGACGCGCTGGGCGAGGCCTTCGACAAGGTGGCCAAGCTCCTCGATCTGGGCGTTCCGGGTGGGCCGGAGGTCGAGCGGCAGGCGCGGCGGGGCGATCCGCACCGCTTCCGCTTCCCGCGGCCGCTTGCGCATGAAGACCGCCTCGATTTCTCGTTCTCGGGCCTCAAGACCGCGGTGCGGCTCGCGGCCGAAGCAGCTGCCCCGCTCACCCCGCGCGACGTGGCCGACATCTGCGCCTCGTTCGAGGCGGCGGTCACCGACATCGTCGGCGCGCGCGCCCGGCAGGCGCTGGAGCGGCTGCAGCGCGAGCGGCCGGACGCCGCACCGACCCTGGTGGTCGCCGGCGGCGTCGCCGCCAACAAGGCGATCGGGACGGCGCTGGCGCAGGCGGCCGCGGGCGCCGGCGCGCGGCTCGTCATCCCGCCGCCAGCGCTTTGCACCGACAACGGCGTGATGGTGGCGTGGGCCGGGGCCGAGCGGCTCGTTCTCGGCGTCTGCGACGGTTTTGACGTCGCGGCCCGCGCGCGCTGGCCGCTCGACACGCCCGACATGGCGGTGGCCCATGGCCATTAGCCAGGTCGCGGTCATCGGGGCGGGCGAGTGGGGCACGGCGCTGGCCCAGGCCGCCGCCATCGCCGGGCGGCAGGTGACGCTGATCGGCCGCGACGCGGCGGTGCTCGCCGAGATCAACCGCGACCACACCAACACGCGGCACTTGGGCGCGCAGCGTCTCTCGCCGCTGATCCGGGCGGCGGACCGCTTTTCGGGCGCCGATCTCGTGATCCTTGCCGTGCCGGCGCAGGCGACGCGGGCCGCGCTCGGGCGGCTCGGCCATCTGGGCGAGCCGGTCGTGCTGTCGGCCAAGGGCCTCGAAGCCGGGACGCTCCGGCGCCAGAGCGAAATCCTCGCCGAAGTCGCGCCGGACGCCGTGCCTTATGTGCTGTCGGGCCCGAGCTTTGCCGCCGACGTCGCGGCCGGGCGTCCGACGGCGGTGACGCTGGCGGGTGACGATGCCGCCGTCACAGACGCCATCGCTACGGCGCTTGCAGGCCCGACCTTCCGTCCCTATGCGGCGGGCGACCGCATCGGCGTCGAGCTCTGCGGGGCGCTCAAGAACATCTACGCGCTGGCGGCCGGCGCGGTCGAAGGCGCCGGCCTCGGCGCCTCGGCGCGCGCCGGGCTCATCGCCCGCGCCTATGCCGAGCTCGGCCGCATCGTGCCGGCGCTCGGCGGTGACGCATCGACGCTCGCGGGTCTTGCCGGGCTCGGCGATCTCACCCTCAGCTGCACCTCGCCGCAGTCGCGCAATTATCGCCACGGCATCGCGCTCGGGCGCGGCACGGTGCCGGCCGACGAGCTCGCCGAGGGCGTGTTCACCGCCCCTGTGGCCCAGCATCTCGCGCGCCAGGCGGGCGTTGACGCGCCGCTCATCGATGCGGTCAATCTGCTGCTCGGCAAGACCCAATCCATCGAGCGCATCGTTGCCGGGCTGATGTCCCGGCCGCTCAAGCGGGAGAACTAGAATGCAATTCGCCATGGTCGCGCTCGACCGCCCCGACGCCGTTGCCGATCGGATGCGGATCCGGCCCGAGCATCTCAAGCATCTCGATGCGCTGGGCGACAGTCTGCTGCTCGCGGGGCCGTTCCTCAACGGCAAGGGCGAAGGCATCGGCTCGATCGTCGTCATCGAATCGGAGTCGCTCGAGACGGCGCGTGCCGCCTTCAACCGCGATCCGTTCGTGCGCGAAGGGCTGTTCGACCAGGTGACGATCAAGCCGTGGAAGGCCACTATCAATCATCTCAAATAGGAGCGTCGCGATGGCCTATTGGCTGATGAAATCGGAACCCGACGTGTTCAGCTTCACCGACCTCATGAACAAGCCGGTCGAGGAGTGGCATGGGGTGCGCAACTTCACCGCGCGCAACAACATGAAGGCGATGAAGCTCGGCGATCTGAGCTTCTTTTACCACTCCAACATCGGCAAGGAGATCGTGGGGATCATGAAGGTGGTGAAGCTCGCCCACCCCGATTCCACCGCCGCGCCCAACGACAAGGGCAACGTCGTCTGGGAATGCGTCGACGTGGTCGGCGTCGAGCCGCTGCCCAAGCCCGTGACGCTCGAGGTGGTCAAGCACACGCCGGGGCTCGAGAACATGGCGCTGATCAAGCTCAGCCGCCTCTCGGTGCAGCCCGTGACCCCCGCGGAGTGGGCGCTGATCTGCAAGATGGGCGGGTTGAAGCGCGTCTCGTGAGACCTCAGAAGTCGCTGGCGACGCCTTTGACTTCCCAGTCGCCGTAGCGGGCGGGGTCGCGCCCGCCGCGGCCGCCTTTTTCGGCGGGCTGCGCGGCGACGCGGTCGTCCATCTCGCGGCGGCGGGCCTCGGCCTCCGCCAGCGCACGGCGGGCGGCGTCGGAAAGCGGTTTGCGCGGCGCGTCGGGGGGACTATCCATGCGCCCATTCTAGAGCCGAGGACCACGCATTGGCAAAACACAAGGCGGCCGCAGGTCTGGAGCCGCGGCTCGCCGCCGCCGACCGGCTCGCGGCGGTGCTGCGCGGCGACAATTTTGCGCCGCTCGGGGCCGCCGAAATCGCCGATCCGCGCGACCGGGCGCTCGCCAACCGGCTGGTGACGACGGCGCTCCGCTATCATGGGCCGATCACCGGGCTTGTTGGCCGGCTGCTGGCGCGCGGGGTGCCGAAGAAATCCGGACGCTTCGCTGCCATGCTGCATCTCAGTCTCGCGCAGCTCTTGTTCCTGCCGGAGCTCGGCGCGCATTCGGCGATCTTCCTTGCGGCGGAAGCCATGCGTGCCGACGTGCGTACGCAGCATCTGGTCAAGCTGATGAACGGCGTTCTGCGCGCCGCGCAGCGCGATGCGCAAAGCGTTGTCGTCAATGCCGAGACGCTGTTTCCGCCGCCACTGGTCGCCACCTGGCGCGCCGCTTACGGCGATGCTGCCGTGGAGGCTTTCGCTGCCGCGCTGCTGGCCGGCGCGCCGCTCGACGTGACGCTGAAAGACACGGACCCGGGACTCGGCGGCTCGCCGGTGCTCGGCGACACCGTGAGGCTCGGCGAACGCGACCGGCCGGTCGGTGAGCTGCCAGGATATACCGAAGGCCGGTTCTGGGTGCAGGACGCGGGCGCCGCGATACCGGCGCGGCTCATGAAACTTGCGCCAGGCGCGCGCGTGCTCGATCTCTGCGCGGCGCCCGGCGGCAAGACGGCGCAGCTCGTCAAGGCGGGCTATGCGGTCACGGCGCTCGACCGCGATCCGGCGCGCATGGCGCGGCTCGGGACCAACCTTAAGCGCCTCGGCTACACCGCGGAGCTCGTCACTGCCGATGCGCTCGACTACGTCGCGCCAGCGCCGTTCGCCGGCGTGCTGCTCGATGCGCCGTGCTCGGCGACGGGCACGTTCCGCCGCCATCCCGAAGTCGTCTGGCATCGCGATGCCGCCGACATCGCCGGGCGGGCCGCGCTGCAGCGGTGCCTCATTTCGCGGGCCGCCGCGAGCCTCGCTCCGGGCGGCACGCTGATTTATTGCGTCTGTTCGCTCGAGCCGGAGGAAGGCGAGGCGCAGGCGGCCTGGGCGATCGCGCAGGGCCTCGCGGTTGAGCCGGTGACGGCTGCGGAGCTTGACGGGTGGGCCGCTCCCGTGACCAAAGAGGGTTTTGTCCGAACCCATCCGGGCATGGCCGTTCCTGGGGAAAAAGGCGGCGGGCTCGACGGGTTCTTCGTTGTGCGGTTCCGCCGCCTTTGACTAGTGTGAGCGATGCGTGCCCCGGCGCGCGTGGGCTGTGAGAGGGCCGGTTGGCAAATCCGTTCGCTTTCCTTGCGCGCCGCAGCGCCAAAAGGCTTGCCGACTTTGCCGTCAGCAACCCGCTGATCCGGTGGAGCTGGACGGGTCCGGGCAGCGAGGACTACGCGTCCGCGCTCAGCGAATTCCGGCCCACCGATCGCGAATCCATCCTCGAAATGATGCAGGGCCGCTACCTGCTCGCGAGCAAGCTCATCGACACCAATGGCGTGTCGCCCTTTGCGGTCGACATGGTGCATGACGACTGGCTCGACGACCTCCAGGCCTTCGCCTGGCTCCGCCATTTCCGCGATGCGCGCAACGACGAGGAGCGCGGCTTTGCGCGCAGCCTCACCCTCGACTGGATCTCACGCGATGGCCAGTTCGAGCGCACGGTTTGGGGCCTCTCGCTTACCGCCCGCCGGGTGATGAACTGGCTGAGGCATTTCAACATCCTCGTCGAAGGCGCCAATCCGGACGATGCGGCGGTGATCGCCCGCTCGCTCGGCACGCAGATCCAGTCGCTGCGCCTGCGCGCGCCCTTCGCCGACGATCCCGTGGACGAACTGATGGCGGCGATCGCGCTCCTCGGCGTCTCGCTCTGCGACAACGACCGCGACCGCGAGATCGGGGCGCGGCTCGAGCGGGTCAACGCGCTGCTCGACCAGCAGATCGACGAGGACGGGCTCCACCGCACGCGCTCGGCCAAGGTGCAGCTGATGCTGATGGTCGAGCTGACGACGCTGCGCCAGGCGCTGCTTCGCCAGGCCGATGTGTTCCACAACGAGTTCGCCGAAATCCTCGACAGCATGCATGTGGCGCTCGATGCGATCTCGCTGGGCACGGGCGAGCCGGCCTATTTCAACGGCACCGGCCAGATGGCGCATGACGTGATCGTCGCGGTGCAGGCGCAGAGCCCGGCGCGGGCCCGCACCACCGGCACCGCCGGGGGGTACGGCCGGCTGATCTGGGGCAAGTCCATCGTCGTCGCCGACTCCGGCTACGTGCCCGAGCCCGAATATTCGCGGCACATGCATGCCAGCGCGCTCGCCTTCGAGTTCAGCCACGGGCGCGACCTGGTGGTGTGCAACTGCGGCCCGGCGCAGTCCGACGAGGAAGACAGCGCGCTGCTCTTCAGGCAGGGGATCGCCCATTCGGCGCCGACCGTGAACGCCCTTTCGGCGGCGAGCATTCCCACGCGCGGACCGCTGCGCGACCGGGTGGTGCCGATCGGGCGCGATCCTGAAATCGGCGCCGACGATGCCGATCATTCGATGGCGATGCGCAGCTACGGCTATGCCGATCGTTTCGGGGTGGTGCTCGAGCGCCGACTGACGCTCCTCGCCGAGGGCAATTCGCTGGTCGGGCAGGATCGGATGTTGCGCGCCCGGGGCCGCATGTCGGGCGCCTGCGCCATCCGCTTCCATCTCGGCCACCAGACGCAGGTGCAGGCGGCGGGCGACATGCTGAAGCTGCGGCTCAATTCCGGGGCGGTGTGGAATTTTCTCTGGGAAGGCGCCGAGGTGCGGGTCGAGGACAGCGTCCGCCACTCGGCCTATTTCGGCTTCCACCGCACGCGGCAGATCGTGCTCGACGTGCTGGTGGATGAGCAGAGCGACGTGAGCTGGATTTTCACGCTGGACGAGGGCTGACGGGGCTGCTAGCCCGCGCCCGCAACACAGGTGCAGGTGCCATGCCCGATCTCGTCCCCGTCAAACGCGCGCTGATTTCGGTCTTCGACAAGGCCGGCCTCGAGGATTTCGCCAAGGAGCTGGCGCGGCTCGGGGTTGAGCTGGTGTCGACCGGCGGCACGGCAAAGCTCATCGCCGGCACCGGCGCAGCGGTCCGCGACATCTCCGATCTCACCGGCTTTCCCGAGATGATGGACGGGCGGGTCAAGACCCTCCATCCCAAGGTGCATGGCGGGCTGCTCGCGGTGCGCGACAATCCGACCCACAAGGCGGCGATGGACGCGCACCAGATCGGCGGCATCGACCTCGTGGTGGTCAACCTCTATCCGTTCGAGGCCACCATCGCGCGTGGCGCGGGCTACGACGAGAGCATCGAGAACATCGACATCGGCGGGCCGGCGATGATCCGCTCGGCGGCCAAGAACCACGCCTATGTCGCGGTGGTGGTCGACCCCAACGATTACGCGCCGGTGCTCGAAGCGATCCGCACCGAGGGTGGGGTGCCCTATGCGCTGCGCCAGAAGCTCGCCGCCAAGGCCTATGCGCGCACCGCCGCCTACGATTCGACCATCGCCAACTGGTTCGCGCGCACGCTCGACTACAACGATGTTCCATACCGCAGCTTCGGCGGCCAGCTGCGCGAGGTGATGCGCTACGGCGAGAACCCGCATCAGTGGGCCGCGTTCTATGCCAATGGCGAGACGCGCCCCGGCGTTGCAACCGCGACGCAGCTCCAGGGGAAGGCACTGAGCTACAACAACCTCAACGACACCGATGCGGCGTTCGAGCTGATCTCGGAGTTCGATCCAAAAGTGCCGGCCGTCGCCATCATCAAGCACGCCAACCCCTGCGGGGTGGCGACCGGCACGTCGCTGCGCGATGCCTACGAGAAGGCCTATCGCTGCGATCCGGTTTCGGCGTTCGGCGGCATCGTCGCGCTCAATGGCGAGATCGACGAAGCGACGGCGATCGAGATCACCAAGATCTTCACCGAGGTGATCGTCGCGCCGGCCGCCTCCGATGCGGCGCAAAAGGTCATCGCGTCAAAGAAGAATCTCCGTCTCCTCGTCACCGGGTCGCTCGCCGATGCGTCCGCCCCGGGCGTCACCTTCAAGTCGCTGGCTGGCGGCCTGCTGGTGCAGAGCCGCGACAATGGCCGGGTTGACGATCTCGAGCTCAAGGTGGTGACGAAGAAGGCGCCGACCGCCGGCGAGCTCGCCGACCTCAGGCTCGCCATGACCGTCGCCAAGCACGTCAAGTCCAACGCCATCGTCTATGTGAAGGACGGCGCCACCGTGGGCATCGGCGCTGGCCAGATGAGCCGCGTCGACTCTTCGCGCATCGCCCACCGCAAGTCGGTCGATGCCGCCGAAGCCGCCGGCGCCACGCCGCCGCTCACCAGCGGTTCGGTGGTCGCCTCCGACGCGTTCTTTCCCTTCCCGGACGGCATGCTGGCGGCGGTCGAGGCCGGCGCCACGGCGGTGATCCAGCCGGGCGGTTCGGTCAACGATCAGGCGGTGATCGACGCGGCGGACGAAAAGGGTGTCGCCATGGTGTTCACCGGCATGCGCCACTTCCGGCACTAGCGCCTAGCGCAACACCTTCAGTCCGAGGTGGCGTTCGAAAAGGTCGAAGTCGCGGTCACGGTGGAGCAACTGATGATCGTGAATCAGACAGTAGGTTCCGATGATCAGGTCTATTGAGTTGCGGATCGTGATGCCGCGAGCGCGCAGCACGCGATAGTGGCTGGCCGCCCCGCGCGCGACGTCTGCATCGACCATCGAGACCTGATCGAACATCGCCAGTCTCGATTCGATGAATTCGGCAGCGCGATCCGATCGCGCACCTTTCAGCACCTCGAGCAGCACCATGTCGCCGATGAGAATGTCTTCGACCTTCCCGATGGATCTAAGCAGCCTGACTTCCGGGTGAAGGACCCCGGACAAGTGCGAGATCAGCACCGAGCTATCGAGTACGATCACGTCCTGTCGCCGGGATAGTAGGGTGTCCCATCTTCTTCGAACTGACGATCCTCGGACGGGGGCGCATCCCAGCCGATCCCCGCCAGATCAACGAGCGCCTGCTTCAGTTGCGCGCGACGAGTCACGAGCCTCATCGCCGCTTCCACCGCGCCCTTTTTCGTCTTCTCGCCCATGACCTTCATGGTTTCGGCCATCAGCTCGTCGTCGATGTCGATGTTGGTCCGGCTCATCCGAGCCTCCGATGTGTATGATTTCCGCAAGACATACACATTGGCGGCCGAAATCTCAACCGCTGCGGGCGAGATCCGAGAGCAGGCCGGCGGCCACCGAGAGCCGTGACACCGTCATTTCGCCCTGCGTCAGCCCCGCGACGGACGCCGCCACGCGGTCGATCGCCTCGGGCTGCGCCTGCCGCCAGGCGGCGAGACGCGTGGGCACTTCGCCGCGCCCGAAGCCGAGCACGTCGACGCTCAGGTCGCGCTGGGCGCGGGTGAGGTTGGCGAGCGCCCGGTCGAGCGCCATGCGGTCGAAGCGGTCGCTGAGCACGATGTGGCTGCCGGTCTCGACGATGGGCGCCAGCCCAAAGAGGTCGAGCACCCCGAAGAAAGCGCCGGCGGCGGCCGGCACCGGGTTGTCCGAGCGGGCCGCGACGGAAACGATGTCGGTCGCAAAGCTCAGCGCCCCCAGTTCGGCGATGCGGCGCGCGAGCGGCGCCGGAGCGCCGCCCTGGGTGAACCGCTCGGCGCGGGCCGCGATCCCCGCTTCGATGCCCGGGGGGAGGAGCGTCGCCAGCAATCCCTGGAGGTCCGTGACGCCCTCGGCGTAGCGCAGCACCAGCTCGCCGAGCGGCTGGCTGAAATCGGCATTGCGCAGCAGCCAGAGCGTCTCGCGCTCGAGCAGGGTGCCGAGCTCGGCATAGAGCGCCAGCTGCGTGGCGCCGGGCGCCTTGCCGTCGAGCGCGTCGATTTCGCCATAGAGCCGCTCGAGCCCGTAGGCATCGCGCGCGAGGCAGAAGGCCGCGGCGATGCGGCCGGCGTCGGCGCTGGTCGCGGCCGCCATCTTGACGGCAAAGCCGGGGCCGCCGCGATTGATCATCTGGTTGCTAAGGACGGTCGCGATCACTTCGCGTCGCAGCCGGTGCCCGGCCACTGCCTGCGGGAAGCGGTCGACCAGCGTGCGGGGGAAATAGCGGCTGAGCTCGCGGCTCAGATGCGCGTCGTCGGGCGCGCGGCCGGCGACGAGATCGGCATAGAGCGAGTTCTTGGCATAGGCGAGGAGCGTTGCGAGCTCGGGCCGGGTGAAGCCCCTGCCGCCCGCGGCGCGGCTGGTGATGGCGGCGTCGTCGGGCAGCGCCTCGACCGGGCGGCTCAGCTGTCCACGTGCTTCGAGGCTCTCGATCAGCGCGCGCTGGTCGGGCAGGCCGCCCAGCCCGGCGCGCTCGGCGAGAGACAGGGCGAGGGTCTGGAGGTAGTTGTTGGCCAGGCAGAGCGCCGCGACCTCGTCGGTCATCTGCGCGAGGAACCCATTGCGGCCGGCCTCGTCGAGCTGGCCGGCATGGACCACGCTGCCGAGCGCGATCTTGACGTTGACCTCGATGTCGGAGGCGTTGACGCCGGCGGAGTTGTCGATGGCGTCGGTGTCGATCCTGCCGCCCTGGAGCGCAAACTCCACCCGGCCGCGCTGCGTCACGGCGAGGTTGGCGCCTTCGCCCACCACCTTGGCGCGGACGTCGCGCCCGGTCACGCGCACCGCGTCGTTGGCCTTGTCGCCCGCAGCGGCGTCGGTCTCGGTGGAGGCGCGGATGTAGGTGCCGATGCCGCCGAACCAGAGGAGATCGACCTCGGCGCGGAGGATCGCCGACATCACTTCGGCCGGCGTCACCGGCGCTTCGCCCAATCCGAGCACGCGCCGGGCCTCGGGCGAGAGCGGCACGGTCTTGAGAGTGCGCGCATAAGCCCCGCCGCCCGCGCTCAGGAGCTCCTTGCCGTAGTCCTGCCAGCTCGAGCGCGGCAGCGCGAACAGGCGCCTGCGCTCCTCCAGCGATTTCGCCGGATCGGGGTCGGGGTCGATGAAGATGTCGCGGTGGTCGAAGGCCGCGACGAGGCGGATCTCGGGCGACAGCAGCATGCCGTTGCCGAACACATCGCCCGACATGTCGCCGACGCCGGCAACGGTAAACGGCGTGGTCTGGATATCGCGGTCGAGTTCCCTGAAATGGCGTTTCACCGCTTCCCACGCGCCGCGCGCGGTGATGCCCATCTTCTTGTGGTCGTAGCCGTTCGAGCCGCCCGAAGCAAAGGCATCGCCCAACCAGAAGCCGCGGCCGGTGGCAATCGCGTTGGCGGTGTCGGAGAAGGTGGCCGTGCCCTTGTCGGCGGCGACCACGAGATAGGGATCGTCGCCGTCGCGGCGGCGCACGTCGGGCGGCGGCACCACGAGGTCGCCGTCGATGTTGTCGGTCACGTCGAGCAGGGTCTGGACGAAAATCACATAGCAGGCGGTGCCTTCGCGCATGGTGGTCTCGCGGTCGGCGCCGGGCGGCATCATGCGCGGCACGAAGGCGCCCTTGGCGCCGACGGGCACGATAATGGCGTTCTTGACCTGCTGGGCCTTCACCAGGCCCAGCACTTCGGTGCGGAAATCCTCCGGCCGGTCGCTCCAGCGCAGGCCGCCGCGGGCGATGGCGCCAAAGCGGAGGTGGAGGCCCTCGACGCGCGGCGAATAGACGAAGATTTCGCGGTAGGGCCGCGGCTCGGGCAGGCCCTCCACCTGGGCGCAGTCGAACTTGATGGCAAGCGCCGGGCGGCGGTTGCCCGCCCCGTCGCGCTGGAAGGCATTGGTGCGCACCGCCGCATCGACGAGGTTGAGCACGCGGCGGATGATGCGGTCCTCGTCGAGCGACTGCGTCGCTTCGAGCGCCGCGGCGATGGCGTCGCGCGCCTCGCCGGTGGCGCGGTCGCGGTTGCCGGAAAAGCCGAGATCGAGCTGGGCGTGAAAGAGAGCAACCAGCGCGATCGCGACATCGGGATGAAGGTTCAGCGCCTGGGCGAGATAGGTGCGGGACCAGGTGACGCCGATCTGGTGGAGGTAGCGCAGCAAGGCGCGGAGGATCGCCACGTCCGGCCAGCTCAGCCCGGCGCGCAGGGTCAGCGCGTTGAGCCCGTCGCTCTCGGCTTCGGCCTGCCACACGGCGAGGATGGCCTGCTCGACCAGCGGCGCCCGTGCCGCGAAATCGGCGGCGCCGATGCCGTGGGCGTCGAGCACCATGTCGTGGATGAAGCTTTGCGGCAGATCCCGGGGCGCCACTGTGTAGGTGCGCTCGTCGATCACCCGGAAGCCGAAATTCTCGAGCATCGGCACGCGGTCGGACAGCGGGATCGGCTGGCCGCGGTGATAGACCTTGAGCCCGTAGGCGCCGTCGCCGCCGCTGCGGGCGGTGAGTTTCAGCGCCAAGCTCGCCTCGCCGGCGAGCTGTTCGAGCACGGCGATGTCGGCCAGCGCCTCGGCGGCGCCGTTGCGCGCTTGGTAGGCGGCCGAAAAGGCGGTGAGCCATGGCGCGACGTTGCGTCCCGCGGCCGCCGCGGCGAGCCGATCGCCGAAGGTCAGGATCAGCTCGGCGACCCGGGCTTCGAGATCGTCGCGGCTGACGCGCGGCGTGCGTCCGCCGTCGCGGCCGATGATGAAGTGGACGCGCGTCAGGTCGCCTTCGGGGAAATGCGGATAATAGGCGGAGACCCGCCCCTGATAGGCCTCCGCGAGATAGGCGCCGATCGCCGCGCGCACGTCGGAGCTGTAGCGGTCGCGCGGCACATAGACGAGCACCGAGACGAAGTTGTCGAAGCGGTCGATGCGCGGCAGCACCTTGACGCGCGGGCGGTCGGCGAGCGCGGCGATTTCGCGGGCGAATTCGAACAGCATTCCATCGGAAATCTGGAACAGCTCGTCGCGCGGATAGGTTTCGAGCGCCGCCATCAGCGCCTTGCCGGCGTGCCCGGCCGGGTCGTCGCCCGAGCGGCGCATCACTTCGCTGACCTTGCGCCGCACCAGCGGCACTTCGGTGTTCGGCGTGGCAAGCGCCATCGAGGTGAAGAGGCCGAGGATGCGCAGCTCGCCCACCACCTGTCCGCCCTCGCGGTAGAGCTTGACGCCGATATAGTCCATGTAGGCCCGGCGGTGGACGCGGGTGCGCACATTGGCCTTGGTGACCATCAGCGGCTCGGGGTCGGTGATGAAGGCCCTGTGCTGGTCGGTCATCTCCACATAGTCGGTGCCCGAGCGGAGAAAGAAGAGGTTGGGGTCCTCGAGCAGGCCGAGTCCCGAGGTCACGAGCGGCACGAATTTGGCCTCGAGGCCGGCGCCTTCGAGCTTGTATTCGCGCATGCCGAGGAAGGTGAAGTTGTGGTCGGCAAGCCAGCCCAGGAACTGCGTCGCCTCGCTCACCGTCGGGGCGGACGCGTTGGGCGGGTTGAGCTTCCATTCCTCGATCACGTGATGCAGCCGTTCGAGCATCGGCTTCCACGCACGGGTGGCGCGATAGACCTCGGTCAGCGTGCCGTCGATCTCGGCCACCAGCGCCGCCCGGTCCGCCGCATCGGCAATGGGCTCGATGTGGACGATGAGGAGGCTCTCCTTGACCGAGCCCTGCGAGGCGTCATCGAGCAGCCGGTGCGACTCGCGGTCGAGATGGAGCACCGGATGCGCCATGAAGCGCACGACGCCGGCTTTGGCGCGGATCGCCGCCAGCACCGAGTCGACGATGAACGGCATGTCGGTCGAAAAGACCTCGAGCATTTCGAGGCCGCCCGGCGTTTCGGGGTCGAAATCGTAGACCATGTGGGTCTTGGTTTCGCGCTTGCCGAGCCGGGCATAGGCCTTGCGCAGCATCGCCTCGAACACCGCCGGGCGGTAGTGCGCGAGATCGTCGGCTTCGGTGGCGTTGATGGTCGCCAGCACGAAGCGGGCGAAATTGGGCTCGGTCTGCTTGAGTTCGGCGGCGCGGTCGAGGAGCGCGCGGCGCGGATCGGCGGGTGCGTCCATGGGTCATGGCCCCCTTAACCATGACGGCGTCGGCCGCGAGAGAGTGCGGCCAATGCCCGTTATTGTCGAGGGGACACTACGCCCCCTTAAGAAAATCGCCGGCATAGTCGCCCGCCATGGATCACGCCCCCCGAAACGACCTCCGTACCCTGCTGCGCTCCGGGCTCAGCAAGTCGCTCGTTTCGCTCGTCATCAAGGTGGCGACGGCGGGGCTCACCTACGCCATGTATGTGGTCCTGTCGCGTGTCATGGGCGTGACCGAATACGGCTACTTCGCCTTCGGGCTTTCGCTGGCCACCATCCTCGCCATCGGCGCCAATTTCGGCCAGCAGACGGCGATCCTGCGCTACTGGCCGGCCGAAATGGTCGCCGGCCGGCCCGACCGGGCGCTCAATGCGCTGCGTTCGGGCGGCGCGCTCACGCTTATCGCCGGCGTCGTGGTCTCGGCCGGACTGATCCTCGTTGCCTTCGGCACCGGCGCCGCCGGGCAGGGGCCGGTCTGGCACCTCTATGCTTCGGCGGCGCTGATCCTGCCGCTCGCCTTTGCCGAATACTGGAGCTCGGCGCTTCGCGCGCAGGGCTCGGTGTGGATCGGCCTCAGCCCGCGCGACCTTGTCTGGCGGCTGGCCCTGCCGCTCCTCGTCGCGGCGCTCTATTTCGCTGGGGTGACGCTCTCGGGCTGGGCGGCGCTGCTGCTCACGGCCCTGGTGCTGGCGCTGGCGCTCGGGCTCCAATACGTCCTCGCCCGCGCCCGCCGCTACGAGATCGCCGCCGGCACGGCGGGCCTCCGCTCCTACTGGCAGGAGCACGGACGGGCCGGCCGCTCGTTCTTTCTGGGCACGGTGCTCGACAGCGCCGCGCTCAACATGGACATCATCTTCGTCGGCCTGCTGGTCGCGCCCGCGGCGGCCGGCGTCTATTTCAACGCCTTCCGCACGGCGGGCCTGCTCACCCTCTTCATGTTCGCCATCACGCTGGTCGTGGCGCCGATGGTCGCGCATCACTTCCATGCCGGCGAGATGAAGAAGGCGCAGGCGATCACGGCCCTCTGCGCCTGGGCGGGGTTCGTGTTCTCCCTGGTGGTGTTCGCCGGCTTTCTCGTTTTCGGCGACCAGGTCATGTCGCTGTTCGGCGGCAGCCATGAGCAGGGGGCGCTGCTGCTGGTGATCCTCTCGGTCGGACTCCTGTTCGACGCCGCCACCGGCCCCTCGCGCATCGTCCTGATGATGACCGGGCACGAGCGCGCCTATGTCCGCATCTTCGGCGCCGTGATCGTCGTGGGCATGATCGTCCAGGTGCCGGTGATCCTTGCCTATGGGGCGATCGGGGCCGCGGTGGTCAATACCCTGGCGCGCATCGTCGCCCAGCTCGGCATCGCCTGGTACGCCAACCGGCGGATCGGCCTCGACACGACGCTGCTCGGCGCCTTCCTCGTCAACCGCGCCACCGACCGCCCCGGCGCTTGACCCGCGCGCCCGCCCGGGCTT
>CAYRZM010000241.1:0-2846 GCA_964428685.1 uncultured Devosia sp.
GGGCTTCTACGCCGTGCACAAGGACCGCCCGTTCTATGGCGAGCTGGTCGAGCAGATGATCGCCGCGCCCGTGGTGGTGCAGGTGCTCGAGGGCGACAACGCCATCATCAAGTACCGCGAAGTGATGGGCGCGACGAACCCCGAGAAGGCGGCGCCGGGCACCATCCGCAAGGAATTCGCGCTCAACATGGGCGAGAACTCGGTGCACGGCTCCGACGCGCCGGAGACGGCCAAGACCGAAATCAAGTTCTTCTTCACCGACGCCGAGATCGTCGGGTAGGCCGTTGCGCCCCGGACCTCGTCCGTCGACGGGCTCAGGATGAGGTCCTGCCGAGCGTCTGCGTCGCAGCAGACCTCATGGTGAGCCTGTCGAACCACGAGGTCGTGGCAGGAGAGGGGACATGCCTTACGTCAATGTGCGCATCAGCGCCGACGGCAACACCGCCGCGCAGAAGCTGCGGGTGATCGAGCGGATCACGCAGGTGCTGGTCGAGGAGCTGGGTAAGGATCCGGCCGGCACGTTCGTCGTGATCGACGAAGTGCACACCGACAACTGGGGACACCACGGCACGTCGGTGACCAAGCTGCGCGCTGCAAAGGCCAAGGCGCCGGCGGCCACGCCGCAGAAGGCGCCGCTCAAGCGGGGCGCCGCGAAAAAGTCCTGATGCCCGAGATCGTCGTCCATCTCGCCGCGGGGCGCACGCTCGCAGAGAAGAAGGCGCTGATGAAGGACATCACCGACGCGGTGGTCAAGAACCTCGCCGTCGCGCCCGACCGGGTGGTGGTGCAGATCGTCGAAAGCGCAAAGACCGACAAGTCGCGCGGCGGCATCCCGTTCAGCGAACTCTAGCCCGTCGCGCGCACCCGCGCAAAGATCACGTCGCCGCCTTCATGGCCCAGGCTCAGCAGTTGCTGAAACTGCGGCTGCTGGCGCGAACTGGCCGTAACCACATCGCGGATGTAGCTGTCGAACAGCTCAAGGGCGGTGAACTCGGTGTTGGGTTCCTTGGTCAGCCCGCGCAGCAGTGCCTTGGCAAAGACCGAGTGGCCGTCGCCGCCGCCGTCGGCGACCGGCTCGTCGTTGCCTGATGTCATCAGAACGATCGACCGGTCGTGGCCCAGTTGCTCGATTGCTGCCGCCCGCTGTGCCGGATCGATCGCCTCGGCGGGCACCGGCCCGCTCCTGAGTAGATCGCCCGAAAAGCAGGAGTCGGAAATGATGACGACCTTGAGGGCCTTGAGGTGCTTGATGTCGTCGGAAATCTGCGCGCCCGAGATGTAAGTCGGCCAGCGCCCGGCCGACGCGTCGGCGGGCACCCAATACGCGCTGTCGCCGTCCTTCACGCCGTGGCCGGCATAGTAGATCGCGACCGTATCGATCGAGGTGACGACCTGGCTGAGTTCGAAGAACGCCGTTCCGATGTCGCGGAAGGTCGCATTCTTGAGGTAGAGGTTGACCGGACTGCCGCTTCTGTCGGTGATGTCGGTCGTAAAGCCATAGTCGTCGACCAGCACCTGGCGGACGGCGTCGCCGTCGTTGAGCGGCGTGCCCAGCGCTTCGAATCCGCTGGCGCTCGGATAGTCCTGGTTGGCGATGACGATGGCATAGCGGTGCGGCATCGGCGCGGCCGCGGCCATCAGGCTCGCGGCCGCCGGGCCACCGCCGATGGGAATGGTCTTGATCAGCGGCGTGCCGTCGGCGGCAAACGCAACGACGTTCACGCTGCCGGTGTTGGGCGGCAGGTTGAGGGCGACCTCGTAGTGGCCGTCGGCGTATTCGGCACGGACGTTGTCGACGATCACCGACAGGATGTCGTGCCCCGGCCAGTCGATGTCGCCGCTGACTGTTACGGTGCCGCCCGAGACCGCCGCCGGGCCCCGGGCGTCGTCGTTGAGCGCGACCGTGATGGTGCCGTCGCTGTCGGGCGGCGCCGCGCCGCCCGCCGGCTCGTCCGCGCCGCTGCCTGCGCCGACGTCGAACATGTCGTCTCCGCCGCTGCCCAGGCCGGCACCCTCGAAGTCGTCCGGCGGGGGCGCCGGCTCGTCGAAGAGTGGCCCGGGGTCTTCGGGAAGAGGCAGGGCTGGCTGTGCTTCCGGCAGGCCCGCAATGTCGGCATCGCCCGGGAGCGGCAGGTCGAGCGGGGGGAACGGCTGATCGCCGCCCGGCGGGATCCGCGGTTCCGTAGAGGGCGGAGCCGCGGCGCCGGCGGGTTCCGGTGACTTCATAAGTTCCGCACGGGCAAGCTCCGCGAGAAAGCCGCCGGGATAGTGCGCGAGAAAGGCGGCAAACGCGCAATCCGTGCCGATCACGCTGGCCTGCTCGAAGGAGCGCTCTTCCAAAGGATCGAGGTTCCCGGCGATCGGGCTGCTATCGGCGGGCGCCACCGGTCGTCCCCGCGCGATGTCGGCGAGGGGCTGCAGCAAGCCGGTGTAGGCGCCCTCGGGATAATTGATGACGTAGGCAAGGGCGTCGGCGGGGTTGCAGGAGGCATAGGCCGCCTTCGCCGCCTTGAGGTCGCGCGCTCGCTCGAGGAGCATCTGCACGTCCTGGTTGTCGGGCTCGCGTTGCGCGGCGGCTTGGCAGGCGGCAAGCGGCGCCTCGGCGTCGGCCCAGCCGAGATCGGCGGGAGCGACCGGCGTCGCGAAATAGTCGCCGCAGAGCGTCGCGTCGTTGACCAGCACCGCATCGAGAGGCGCACCGGCGAAGAACGGTGTCTGCCGGCCATCGGTCTGCTCGCGGACGTCGGCGGTGATGCTCTGCGCGATTTGCGCCAGCGACTGGTCCTTGCCGGTGAGGCGAAGCGCGACCGCACGGGGGAAGACGGAAGCGAGCGAGGTTTCGCCGG
>CAYRZM010000242.1:0-2901 GCA_964428685.1 uncultured Devosia sp.
CGTCGACGGCACCGAGGCGTTGATCGAAGGGTTTGGTTCGTTATCCGGACGCGCGGCCCGCGGCTTCTGAGCAGGAAGCGCGAATCGCCCGATTTTGCTTATGCCCGAATCAGTTGCATAAGCCAGCTCCGGAAACGAATCAGCGGCATGGAACGCCGCGCCCGACGCCTCGAGACGACAGCCGCCGTATTGAACCCAGGGCCCGGCGAGGGGCCACGGAGAAAAAGCCAGATGGCTACCAAGGCAGCACCCAAGGCCAAGAAGGCCAAAGCCAAGCCTGTCGTCAAAGCGGCGGCCAAGCCCGCCAAGAAGGCGCCGCAGAAAGCCGCCGCCAAGCCCGCGCCCAAGGTGAAGGTCAAGACGAAGGTCGCCGCCAAGCCGGCCACCAAGCCGCCGGTCAAGGCCAAGCCGGTGCCGAGGCCCGCCGCCAAGGTTGCGGCAAAGCCACTTGCCAAGGCGCCCGCGAAGCCGCTGCCCAAGGCTGCCGCAAAGGTGACGCCGAAAGTCGCTAAGAAGGCGCCGCCGAAGCCCGAATCAAAGCTGGTCCGCAAGGCGGAGGCCAAGCCCGAACCCAAGATCGATCCCAAGACAGCGGCAAAGCCTGCTCCCAAGGCTGCCGCCGCCAAGCCTGAGCCAAAGCCTCTTCCCAAGGCCCCGGCTCCCAAGTCCCCAGAAGCGAAGAAGTCCCAGTTGCAGCAGACCACCACCTCCACCTCGCCCAAGGCCGCGCCGAAATCGGCCTCCAAGGCCCCGTCGAAATCGGCCAAGGACGGCGAAAAGCCCGCCGAGGGCGAAAAGACCGAGACGCCCGACAGCCCGCTTCTCGACCTGAGCGACGCGGCGGTCAAAAAGCTCATCAAGACGGCCAAGAAGCGCGGCTACGTCACCTATGAAGAGGTGAACGCGGTGCTTCCGAGCGAGGAAGTGTCGCCCGACCAGATCGAGGACATCATGGCGATGTTCTCCGAGATGGGCATCAACGTCGTCGACGAGGACGAGGTCGAGGAGGCCGAGCCCGAGAGCCCCGAAGAGGAATCGACCGAGCTCGCCGAGCGCACCGGCACGGCCGTCGCCAGCAAGTCCAATGCCCGCGAGGGCAGCGACCGCACCGACGATCCGGTGCGCATGTACCTGCGCGAAATGGGCTCGGTGGAACTGCTCAGCCGCGAGGGCGAAATCGCCATCGCCAAGCGCATCGAGGCCGGCCGCGAAACGATGATCGAGGGTTTGTGCGAAAGCCCGCTCACCTTCCAGGCCATCATCATCTGGCGCGACCAGCTCGCGAACGCCGAAATCCTCCTGCGCGACATCATCGACCTCGAGGCGACCTATGCCGGCCCCGACGCCAAGCAGGCGGCGCCGGCGATGCCCGCCGAGGCACCGGTCGCGCCGGCCATGGCGGCGGCGCAGCCCGTCAAGTCCGAACCGGCCAAGCCGGCGCCCAAGCCCAAGGCGGCCTCGGGCGATGAGGACGACGACTATGTTCCCGACGAGCCGCAGCCGCCGCAGGATCCGGTCGAGGACGACGACGACGATTTCGAGAATTCGCTGTCGCTGAGCGCGATGGAAGCCGAGCTCAAGCCGCAGGTGGTCGAGACCTTCGACCGCATCGCCGAAGCCTACGGCAAGATGCGCAAGCTCCAGGACAAGCACGCCGCGGATCGGTCGAAGCCGGTGACGGCGGGCGAGACCAAGAAGGTCGACACCTTCCGCTCTTCGGTTATCACCGACGTCAAGTCGCTGTCGCTCAATGCCTCGCGCATCGAGAGCCTTGTCGAGCAGCTCTACGACATCAACAAGCGGCTCGTCCGGCTCGAGGGCCGGCTGCTGCGCCTCGCCGAGAGCTACGGCGTCAAGCGCGACGAGTTCCTCGAAGCCTACTACACCCACGAGCTCGACGAGGGCTGGGCCAAGGGCGTCGTCGTCCGCGGCAAGTCGTGGGCCGAGTTCATCAAGCGCGAGGGCGACACGGTCGGCGAAATCCGCGGCGAGATACACACGCTCGCAACGGAAGCCGGGCTCGACGTCACCGAGTATCGCCGCATCGTTCACAAGGTGCAGAAGGGCGAGCGCGAAGCGGCCATCGCCAAGAAGGAGATGGTCGAGGCGAACCTGCGTCTCGTGATCTCGATCGCCAAGAAATACACCAACCGCGGCCTGCAGTTCCTGGACCTGATCCAGGAGGGCAACATCGGGTTGATGAAGGCCGTCGACAAGTTCGAGTACCGCCGCGGCTACAAGTTCTCGACCTATGCGACCTGGTGGATCCGGCAGGCGATCACCCGCTCGATCGCCGACCAGGCGCGCACCATCCGTATCCCGGTGCACATGATCGAGACGATCAACAAGATCGTCCGGACTTCGCGCCAGATGCTGCACGAGATCGGCCGCGAGCCCACGCCCGAGGAGCTCAGCGAAAAGCTGCAGATGCCCTTGGACAAGGTTCGCAAGGTGCTGAAGATCGCCAAGGAGCCCATCAGCCTCGAAACGCCCATCGGCGATGAGGAAGATTCCAACCTCGGCGACTTCATCCCCGATGTGAATGCGGTGCAGCCGATCGATGCGGCGATCCAGAGCAATCTGCGCGAGACCACGACCCGCGTGCTCGCCTCGCTCACGCCGCGCGAGGAACGCGTGCTGCGCATGCGCTTCGGCATCGGCATGAACACCGATCACACGCTCGAGGAGGTCGGTCAGCAGTTCTCGGTGACGCGCGAGCGCATCCGCCAGATCGAGGCCAAGGCGCTGCGCAAGCTCAAGCACCCCAGCCGCAGCCGGAAGCTCAGGAGCTTCCTCGACAACTGACGATGCGCATATGGGCCGGGGGCCCGGCAGGCCAATGATCTGCGACCACTAGGAGCGCCGAATGTCATTCTGGAAGAACCTGTTTGGAGGCGGCGG
>CAYRZM010000243.1:0-11470 GCA_964428685.1 uncultured Devosia sp.
GCTCTCCGTCCGCTCGGCCAACTGCCTGAAGAACGACAACATCGTTTACATCGGCGACCTGATCCAAAAGACCGAGGCGGAAATGCTCCGCACCCCGAACTTCGGCCGCAAGTCGCTCAACGAGATCAAGGAAGTTCTCGCGCAGATGGGTCTCCATCTGGGCATGGACGTGCCGAACTGGCCGCCGGAGAACATCGACGATCTGGCCAAACGGTACGAAGACCACTATTAAGCCGCCCAATTCGGCCGCCGGTCCCTGACGGATGGGCGCCTAAGGAGTAAAAGATGCGCCACGGCAACACCAACCGGAAGCTGACCCGGACCGCGAGCCATAGGAAGGCGATGTTCGCCAACATGTCCGCCGCGTTGATCAAGCACGAGCAGATCGTGACGACCCTGCCCAAGGCCAAGGAACTGCGGCCGATCGTCGAAAAACTGGTGACGCTGGGCAAGCGCGGCGATCTCCACGCCCGCCGCCAGGCCATCGCCCAGGTTCGCGACGAGGACCAGGTGCGCAAGCTCTTCGGCGTCATCGGCCCGCGCTACAAGGACCGCCAGGGCGGCTATCTCCGCATCCTCAAGGCCGGCTTCCGCTACGGCGACAACGCCGCCGTGGCGGTGATCGAGTTCGTCGATCGCGACACCTCCGCTAAGGGCCTCGATTCCGGCCCGGTGCAGGAGCGGCGCGAGACCGAAACCGAAGCGGCGTGATCGCCGGCTGATCCAGGATTTCGAGGGCGGTCCGCTTGCGGGCCGCCTTTTCGTTTGGGAGGCCCTCTATGGCGAAGCTTATCCTCGTCACCGGCGCGTCCGGCTTCGTCGGCAAGTGGTGCGTGGTAAAACTCCTCGAAAAAGGCTACCGCGTCCGCGGCACCGTGCGGTCCGAGGCCAAGGCCGCGCAGGTGCGCGAGACCGTCGCCCGGGAAGTGGGCGCGGTGCGCGCCGCCAATCTCGAGCTGGTCCGCGCCGACATCCTCGATGACGCCGGCTGGCCCGAGGCGATGCGTGGCGTGGACGCCGTGATGCATGTGGCGACCGCCATCCGTGGCGACGAGCCGCGCGACCAGTCGCTCGTCATCCGTCCCGCCGTCGAGGGCACCGCCCGCGTCCTCCGCTTCGCCCACGAGGCGGGCATCCGCAGGTTCATCCTGACGTCCTCGATCGCCACCATCGGCTATGGCCACGGCCAGACCACCGGCCGCCGCGTCTACGACGAGACCTACTTCACCAATCTCGAGAACATGCGCTGGACCTGGGCCTACTGCGTCGGCAAGACCCGCGCCGAGCGCGCGGCGTGGGACTATGCGCGGGCGAACGGCATGGAGCTCACAACCATCCACCCCGGCGCCATCATCGGCCCCGCGCTCGACAGCGACGCCTCCATCTCGGTCGGCATGGTCTCCGGGCTGCTCGACAATTCCACGCCGGCGCTCCCGTCCAACGGCTTTTCGATCATCGACGTCCGCGACACCGCCGACATGCACGTCGCCGCGCTGGAAAAGCCCGAAGCCATCGGCCAGCGCTACCTTGCGACAGCTGAATACATGCCGTTCCCGAAAGTCGCCGCCGTGTTGCAGGAGCTCTACCCCGACCGCCGGATCGTCCAGCGCACTGTTCCCGACTGGATCATCCGCCTCGTCGCCATGTTCGGCGGCCCCGCGCGGCAGATCATCAACGACATCGGCAACGAGAAGATTTTTGACGGATCGAAGGGAGAGCGGCTGATCGGCCACCCCTACATCTCCGCTCGCCAGTCGATTAAGGACACCGCCGAAAGCGTCATCCGCCTCGGCCTCAAATTCTCGATGAACTGACGTTCCGCCGTCGGTCGGCCCCACCGGCCAGGCGGCCGGCGAGGCGCATCGTCGCGATCAGGCTCTGCGCCGGGGTCGCGCGAAGATGTTGATGAGGTTGCCGTCGGGGTCGCGCAGCAGCATCGAGCGGTTGCCCCACGGCATGTCGCTGGGCGGCATGGCGACGGTCGTGGCCGCCCCCAGGCGCCTCTGGACGGCGTCAACGTCGTCGACTTCGAGCTCGATGATCGCCGAGCGATTGGACGCCGGCACGGCGGCACCGGCGTTGAACGTCTTGACCAGCTGTTCCCCCGAGATCGCGAGGATCGCGCCGTCGAGGTCGAGCTCGGCGAATTCGGGGTTGTGCTGTTCGGCCCTGGCGCCGGTGAGGGCGCTGTAGAAGCCGACGAGTCCGCCGACATTGCCGGTGACGAGACGGATCGAGGCGAGTTTCATGATCGGTGCTCCCTTGCGTTGATCAGGAGCAGAGGATGCCGCGATCCGATGTCAGTTTGCGTCAGCAGGATGCGTGCGCACGCAACCAAATTCGAGACGGCCGGCAACCGGGAGCTGCCGAGCCCTCAGGCCAGCGCCGGCTCGGCTCGCGCGCCCACCGGCTCGGCGAACAGGTCGTATTCGTCCGACCCGGTCACCGTGACCATCACCTTGTCGCCCGGCTTGATCCCGGCCGCGCGGTCGATGATCACCTGGCCGTCGATGTCCGGCGCATCCCACTTGCTGCGGGCGATCGCGCGGCCCTCGGCCGGCCGCACGTCGTCGACCAGCACCTCGATCGTGCGGCCCACCTTCTTGGCCAGCTGTGCGGTGGACACGTCCTGCGCCACTTCCATCAGCTGCTGGAACCGCTCGTCCTTGACCTCGTCGGGCACGACACCGTCGAGTTCGTTCGCCGGCGCGCCCGTCACCGGCTCGTATTTGAAGCAGCCGGCGCGATCGATCTCGGCCTCTTCGATCCAGTCGAGCAGGAACGCGAAATCCTCGTCCGTCTCGCCCGGAAAGCCGACGATGAAGTTTGAGCGGATGGTGAGGTCGGGGCAGATTTCGCGCCAGGCCTTGATGCGCTCGAGCGTCTTCACCTGGTTGGCGGGCCGCCGCATCGCCTTCAGCACCTGCGGCGAGGCGTGCTGGAACGGAATATCGAGATAGGGGAGGATCTTGCCCTCCGCCATCAGCGGGATGACGCTGTCGACATGGGGGTAGGGATAGACGTAGTGGAGGCGCGTCCACACGTCGAGCTTGCGCATTTCCTCGGCCAGCGTCTGGAACTTCGCCGTCACCTCGCGGCCGCGATATTTGCTCGGCGCATACTTGAGATCGACGCCGTAGGCCGAAGTGTCCTGCGAGATCACCATGATCTCCTTGACCCCCGACTGCACCAGCCGCTCGGCTTCGTAGAGCACCGAGGCGAGGGGGCGCGAGTTCAGGTCGCCGCGGATTTGCGGGATGATGCAGAACGAGCAGCGGTTGTTGCAGCCCTCGGAAATCTTGAGATACGCGTAGTGCTTCGGCGTCAGCCGCAGCCCCGCCTCCGGCACGAGATCGACGAAGCGGTTCGGCACCGGCGGCAGGTGCGCATGCACCGCGCTCACCACCGCCTCGTACTGGTGCGGCCCGGTGACCGCCAGCACGTTCGGATGCGTCTCGCGGATCAGCCTCTCCTCGACCCCGAGACAGCCGGTCACGATCACCTTGCCGTTCTCGTTGAGCGCCTCGCCGATCGCCTCGAGGCTCTCCGCCTTGGCGCTGTCGAGGAAGCCGCAGGTGTTCACGATCACGACATCTGAGCCCGCGTAGTCGCGGCTGAACTCATAGCCCTGCGCCCGCAGGGTCGTGAGGATGCGCTCGGAATCGACGAGCGCCTTGGGGCAGCCGAGGCTGACAAGGCCGATTTTGGGGGCTTGGGTCATGAATGGCGCGGGATATAGCGCAAACCGCTGGAAAAGCAACAAATCGGGGCGCAGGGCCGGCTTGCAGCGGAACACGGGCGACCTTACGCCGATTTTAGGTGCAAATCCGCCTCGCGCCCGGAAGATGCGCCGACCACTGCAAAGGGACCAAGATGATCGCCACGCTTGAGAAATACGCGCCCTGGATGCTCGGCATCATGCGGATCGTCGTCGCGCTCGTTTACATGGAGCACGGCACCCAGAAGCTCTTCCATTTCCCGCCCCAGATGCGCTTCGGTGGCGGTGGCGGTACCGGCGAGCGCGCCGGCCGGGCCGTGCAGTCCGCCGTCGAAGGCGCGAGCTCAGCGCTGCAGTCCGCCGCGAACACCGCGACGTCGGCCCTCCAGGCGGCCGCGGACACGGCGAGTTCCGCCCTCAACACCATCGTCAGCGCCGCCAGCTCGGCCCCGCCGTCCCCCGGCGGCGGTGGCATGCCACCTTCGATGCAGGGTCTGTTCCTCTTCGCCGGCATCCTCGAAACGTTTGGCGGTCTGGCGCTCGTCCTCGGCTTCCTAACCCGCCCGATCGCGTTCCTCGTCGCGGGCGAGGTGGCCTACATCTTCTGGTTCATGGACGTGGCGCACGCCGGCACCATCTTCCCCGCGAGCAATGGCGGCGAAGACGCGGTGCTGTTCTGCTTCCCGTTCCTCTACCTGGTGTTCGCGGGCTCGGGCGCCTTCGCGCTCGACAACGTCCTGTGGAAGCGCCGCCCGGCCGCCTAGCTCTTCTGCACCGGCGTCCGCCGCGCTGTCCGGCGCGGGCCGCGCGGCGGGGTGATCTGCATCTCGGGCGCGGGGACGGTCGCGGGCGTGATCATGTCCTCGTCGTCCTCGTCGTCCGCCATCTCGTGGATCGCGTCGCGGACCTCCTCGAGCAGCGAGGAGGCGATGCGGGTGCGGCTGACCGAGTCCGTCGCCACTTCGTTCGCCTTGAAGTAGACCAGCAGCGCCTCGCAGGCGGCGCGCAGCACCACCAGCGCGAAGCTGCCATAGACCGCGATTTCGAGCAGCCCCCAGAGCCCGTCGCCGAAATTGCGCCCAAAACTCTCGAACAGGTGGCTCACGGCCCAGAGCAGGATCGTCGCGAGCCCGGTGACGTAGACGATCGGCACCAGCCGCGGCGACAGGATCGTGTCGAGCCGGAACAGGGTCGGGCCGAGGAAGATGCGTCTGAGGTCGTCGGAGGTCATCGCCGTCGCTCCGTGAGAGTCGGCCCTAAGATGATGGCCTCAGGCCGCGGTGACAAGGCCTTGCGCGGCGTCATGGTTGACCGGCCCGAAGCGCCGGACGAACGCCGCCTTGAGCGCGCCGTCGACCTCCGGCATCGAGACGATCTGCCCCAGATCCTCGAGGCTGGTGACGCCGCGGTCGGCAATGCCGCAGGGCACGATTCCCGCATAGTGGGACAGGTCGGGGCTGACATTGAGCGAGATGCCGTGCGTCGTGACCCACTTGCTGACCCGCACCCCGATGGCCGCGATCTTGGCTTCACGCGCGCCCCGCCGCACCCAGACCCCGATCCGCCCGTCGACCGTCTCGCCCGCGACGTTGAACGCCTCGAGCGCATCGATCACCCAGCCCTCGAACCCCTGGACGAGGCAGCGCACATCCCGGCCCCGCGCCTTGAGGTCGAGCATCAGGTAGGCCACCCGCTGCCCGGGCCCGTGATAGGTGTATTCCCCGCCGCGGCCGGCCTCGTGGACCGGGAAGCGCAGCGGGTCGAGCAGGTCCTGGGGACGCGCCGAAGTGCCCGCCGTGTAGAGCGGCGGATGCTCGACCAGCCACACGAGCTCCGGCGCCTCGCCGGCGGCGATGGCGGCGGCGCGTGCCTTCATCTCCCCGAGCGCCACCTCATAGTCCACCGGCGCGTCGGCAATCCGCCATTCCACGCCGGCGCCATCGGTGCGGCGCAGCTTGTCGGGACCCACGCAGGTTAACGCTTCGGTAATCATCGCCAGCCGATGGTTGTGACGTTCGCGGCGCTGATTCAGCGCGGCTCGCCGGGACAATATATGAATACGCTCGATCAGATTGAAGTCGACATCACCGTCGAGCTCGGCTCGACGGTGATGCCCATCCACCATCTGCTGCGCATGGGCCGCGGCGCCATCATCGAGCTCAACAGCACCGAGCACGATCCGCTCAACATCTACGCCAACAACACGCTGGTGGCCCACGGCGAGGTCAAGGTGGAAGAGGGCCATCTGAGCGTCGAAGTGACCGAAAAAGTCCTCAAAATCGGCTGATTCGGACGGTTTGCCGGTCGCTGCTTTAATCGCTTGTGAGCCGCGGAATCGTTTGCTACACGCGAGCGCGCTCGGCGTGCGGTCGTGGCGGAATTGGTAGACGCGCAGCGTTGAGGTCGCTGTGCCGCAAGGCGTGGAAGTTCGAGTCTTCTCGACCGCACCAGCGTTCCCCGGGGTAGGGAACGGATGCTCACCGGACATGAACAGGCGCTGCTGCGCGCGGTGATCGACCGGCTTCTGCCGGCCGACGATTTTCCGTCCGCCTCCGGCTTCGGCGCCGACGGCTACATACTTGCCATGCTCGACGGCGATGCCGCCTCCGCCGCGGAGATCATCCGCTACGGCCTCGCCGAGCTCGACCGCGCCGGCTTCCTCGCCGCCGGCAGCCAGGGGCAGGACGCCCTGCTGCGGGCCTCGGAAACCGAGTCCTGGTTCCTGAAACTCGTCGAGCTAACGGCCGAGGGGGCCTACGCCAATCCTGGCAGCGGCGGCAACCGCGATGCCCGCTCCTGGCGGATGCTGGGCTATCAGCATCGCCTGCCCGAAGGACCGGATGGACCACCGAAGCAGCCCGATCCGCCCGCGGGAATCTACGGCCCCTCCGGCGTCACTGATTGGGACGCCGTCGTCATCGGCAGCGGGGCAGGGGGCGGCAACGCGGCGGAGGTGATCGCCGAAGCGGGGCACAAGGTGCTGGTCCTCGAGCGCGGCCGGATGCGCGACTACGCCAACTCCGGCTATCGCGATCATCTCCGCAACCATCGGCTGGCCCGTCACGGCCACAACACCGGTCCCGAGCTCGAGGGCAATCCGCGCGTCTTCGTCGATCCCCTCGGCGCCGAACGCCTCGTGCCGCCCCATTCCGATCTCTACCAGCCGCTCGCCTCCGCCGTCGGCGGCGGCACGCTGGTCTACGGCATGCAGGCCTGGCGCTACCATCCCGCCGACTTCCGCATGGCCTCGACTTACGGCGTGCCTGAAGGCTCCTCGCTCGCCGACTGGCCGCTGAGCTACGACGACCTCGCGCCGTACTACGACCGCGTCGAGTGGGAGATCGGCGTCGCCGGCATGCCCGATCCCCATGGCGGCCCGCGCGCCCGCGATTATCCGATGCCGCCGGTTCCGCGCTACGGCTCGGCCGCCGTGCTCGGGCGCGGTGCCGACGTGCTGGGCTTGGCCACCTTCAGCGTGCCGCTGCTCTTGAACAGCGTTCCATATGGCGGGCGCCCCGCCTGCATCGAATGCGCCAGCTGCATCGGCTTTCCCTGTCCCGTCGACGCCAAGAACGGCACCCAGAACACCGTGCTCCGCCGCGCGCTGGCCTCCGGCAACCTCACCCTCGTCACCGGTGCCGTCGTCGAACGCATCGTGACCGACGACGCCGGCAAGGTGATCGGCGTTGACGTCGTCCACGACGACGGCCGCCGAGAGACCCTCCGCAGCCGCGCCGTGGTGGTGGCCGCCGCCGCGGTGGAGACGGCCCGCCTGCTGTTGGCGTCGCCGACGGCCCGTGAGCCCGACGGCCTCGGCAACAACGCCGATCATGTCGGCCGGCACCTCCAGGGCCACTACTATCCCGGCGCCTCGGGCCTGTTCGACGAAACCGTCGGCGGCTCCCGCGGCCCGGGCCCGAGCATTGCGACCACCGCCTTCAACCACGGCAATCCGGGCGTCATCGGCGGCGGTATGCTGGCCGACGATTTCGTGATGACGCCGATGAACTTCTGGAACGCGATGTGGCCGCCCGGTGTCCCCCGCTGGGGGCAGGGCGCCAAGGACTGGATGCGCGAAAACTTCCACCACGTCACGCAGGCCCGCGGTCCGGTGCAGGAAATCCCGTCGCCGCTGGCGCGGGTCGAGCTCGACCGCCATGTTCGCGACAGCCGCGGCCGCGCCGTGGCGCGCCTCTCGGGCACCACCCATATCGAGACCGTCCGCACCGCCCGCTACATGAAGGCGCGCGCCGTCGAGTGGCTCGAAGCCGCCGGCGCCAGGCAGATCTGGGGCCGCGAGCCGACCCTCGGCCTCTCCGGCCACCAGCATCAGGCGGGCACCGCGCGCATGAGCGCCGACCCCAGCGGCGGCGTCACCGACAGCTTCGGCCGCGTCTGGGGCCACGACAATCTCTTCGTCGCCGACGGCGCGCTACACGTGACCAATGGCGGCTTCAACCCGGTGCTCACCATCATGGCGCTGGGCATGCGGGTGGGCGAGGCGGTTGCGCGCTCGCTCTAGAGCCCGGCCATCACCAGCCGAGGCATCGGCAGGATCTCGTAGCTGAACCCGACATCGGCGAGGATCGCCGGGTCGCTGTCTCGCAGCGCCAGCATCGCCGCCATGCCGTCGGTCCTGATGATGCCGATGCCGTAGCCGCCCTTGGGGTCGGCCACCGGGCCGAACGCCAGCGCGTTGCCGGTCGCGACCTTCTCCGTCCAGTAGCCGACATGCCGCACCATGATCGCCCGCTCGTCCGCGGTCATCGTCTGCATGAAGTCGCCGCGCGGCGGGATCAGCCGGCAGAGGAAATAAAGTGGGTCGGTCATCGCTTCGCCTCCGCCGTTGGCCGCGCCGCGGCGAGTTTCTTGGGCGCGCGATAGCGCCACGCATCATCGAGGCGAAGGCAGAGCTCGTCGTCGCCGATCGCATCGAGCCGGACCAGGAGCCCCGGCCAGCCCTTGTAGTGGTCGGTCTGGTAGTAGATCGCCGGCGCGATTTCGAGCAGCACTTCCTTCATCTCGAGCGGGCAGGGGAGATACGCAATCCCCGCCTCCTTGATCACCATCATCGCCTTGCCGCGCAGCTTGAGCGCCGGGTCGCCGAAGCTGGTCGAAAGCTCCACTTCCGGCAGTCCGAGCTGGCCCACGAGGCGCATGAGCCGGTCCACTGCCGATTGCCTGTTGCCGCTGCCGCGCGCCATCGCCCTGCCTCCGCCCGCAAGTCTGGCGCATCCCGAACCGATTGGCTACACCGGGCCCGATGACCGACCTGCTCGAACCTGCCGAAGCCGAGCCGCCGCGCCTCGATCCCGAAGCGCTGCGCGGTCCCGACGACCACCTCAACCCGGCCTGGGTCGAGCGTCTGCGGCAGAAGCTGAACGAGGACGATGGGATCGCCCTCGCCGGGCTGGTCGCGCCGCTCCACGCCGCCGACATGGGCGACCTGCTCGAAGCGCTGGCCGCCGACGAGCGCCTGAAGCTCGTCACCATGCTCGGCGACAAGTTCGATTTCTCGGCGCTGACCGAGGTCGATGACTCCGTCCGCTCCGAGCTCATCGACGAGCTGCCCAGCGCCGACGTCGCGCGTGGTGTCGCCGAACTCGACAGCGACGACGCGGTCTACATCCTCGAGGACATCGACGTCCCCGAGCGCGAGGAAATTCTCGCCCAGATGCCGGCCTTCGAGCGGCTGAGCCTCAAGCGCAGTCTCGATTTCCCGGAAGACTCCGCCGGCCGGCTGATGCAGACCGACTTCATCGCCATCCCGCCTTACTGGTCGGTCGGCCAGACCATCGACTACCTGCGCGCCGAAAAGGACCTGCCCGAGGAATTCTACCAGATCTACGTCGTCGATCCCGGCTACAACCTCCAGGGCATCGTCGCCCTCGACAAGTTCCTGCGCACCCGCCGCGACGTGCGGATCGGCGACATGATGCAGTCCGATCCGATCGAGATCTCCGCCACCGAGGACCAGGAGCGCGCCGCCCGCACCTTCGAGCGCTACGACCTCGTCGAGGTGGCGGTGGTCGATGAAGGCAACCGCCTCGTCGGTGTGCTCACCATCGACGACATCGTCGACGTCATCCACGAAGAGGCGACCGAGGACATCCAGCGTCTGGCCGGCGTGGGCGACGAAGACATCTCCGACGACGTGCGCACGACGCTGCGGAGCCGCCTGACGTGGCTCTTCGTCAACCTGCTCACCGCGATCCTCGCGTCATCGGTCATCGGCATGTTCGACACCACCATCGCCAAGATGGTGGCGCTCGCCGTGCTCATGCCCATCGTCGCCTCGATGGGCGGCAATGCCGGTACGCAGACCATGACCGTCACCGTGCGCGCCCTCGCGACGCAGGAGCTCGACCGCTATAAGCTCGGCCGCCTCGTCCTGCGCGAAATCCTCGTCGGCGTCGCCAACGGCTGGGCCTTCGCCGTCATCATGGGCGTGATCGCCGCCGTCTGGTTCCAGAACTGGGGGCTCGGCGTCGTGATGGGCCTCGCCTTGATCGTCAACCTCATTGCCGCGGCGCTGGCCGGCGTGCTCATCCCGCTCGGCCTCCACCGCCTGCGCATCGACCCCGCGGTCGCATCCTCCGCGTTCGTCACCACCGTCACCGACGTCGTTGGCTTTTATTCCTTCCTGCTCTTTGCCGGGCTCTGGTTCCACCTCTTCTGATCCGCGCATGAAACTGATCTTCGCCAATCGCAACTATTCGAGCTGGTCGCTTCGCCCCTGGCTGGTGCTCCGCCACTTTGGAATCCCGTTCGACGAGGAGGTGGTGCAGCTGAGCGGCGAGGGCTGGCGCGAGACCATCCGCCGCAAGTCGCCGAGCGGCCGCGTGCCGGTCCTCATCGACGGCGAGGCGGTGATCCCCGAAACCATCGCGATCATCGAGTATCTCCACGACAAGTTCCCGGCCAAGGGCATCTGGCCGTCCGCGCGTCTTGAGCGGGCGCTGGCACGAAGCGTCTCGGCCGAAATGCACGGCGGCTTCGCCACCCTGCGCAACCTTGCGCCGATGAACCTGCGCGCCTCGCACCCGGGCAAGGTCGACGCCGATGCCGTCTCCGCCGACTTGCGCCGCATCGAGCAGATCTGGGGCGACCTCACCTCGGACTCGGGCGGCCCCTATCTCTTCGGCAAGTTCACCGCCGCCGATGCGATGTTCGCGCCGGTCGCCACCCGCATCCGCACTTACGCTCTGCCGGTCTCCGATGCCGCGATGGATTATGTCGACGCGATCTACGCGCTCCCCGCGTTCCAGGAGTGGCTCGCCGCCGCGCTCAAGGAGACATGGATCGTCGAGGACGACGAGATCGACGTCATGCAGGGGCGTGTCCCGCGCACCCAGCCATGATGCACATCATCAAGCTCTGCGTCGGGGTTGCTACCCTCGAGGAGCTCGAATCCTACCGCAGCGAACGCGCGCACTGGTGGGGGCTCGACTACGGCGAGGACGTCCACGTCCACCGCACCCGGACCATGCCCAAGCGCCGTGCGGAGATCGAAGGGCAGGGGTCGATCTACTGGGTGATCTCCGGTGTCATCCGCTGCCGCCAGCCCATCGTGCGTCTGGCCGAAGCCGTCGATCGCGACGGCGTCCCGTGCTGCGACATCCTCATGGCGCCGGACCTCATCCGCGTCATGCCGCGCCCGCGCCAGCCGTTCCAGGGCTGGCGCTATCTCGATCCCAAGGACGCGCCGCCCGACCTCGGCACCGCCGGCTTCGCCGAAGAGGGCTCCGCCGA
>CAYRZM010000244.1:0-7540 GCA_964428685.1 uncultured Devosia sp.
TCGGCGACGCCATCGTCGCGGCGCTCGACCTCAAGGCCGACCGCGAGAACCGGCGCCTCTTGGTCCAGGCCTGGCACTGGCTGCCAGGCGGCAAGGCAAAGGCCCACAAGCGCCTGATCGAAGCCGAGCTCGACCGCTTCGCCGCATTCCAGTTCGGCGACTGAGCCTCAAAACGACAGCGGCGCCCCGAAGGGCGCCGCCGGAAGTCGGGTGTCGTGACGCTGCTTACTGGAAGCGGTACCGGACCGTACCGCGGATCTCGTGCACCGTGTTGCCGTTGAGGTAGTAGGACGGCTGGCCCAGTGCATCGTTGGTGATGGTCGGGATGTAGATCATCCGGTAGCCGAGGTCGGCGACCCAGCTGCCCATGTCGTAGGTGACGCCGGCCATCAGCGCGGCCGCGCCGCTCCAGCTGCTGCCGTCGGGCAGCGTCGCATCGACCGGCGTGACATGGGTCGAGTTGAGCGCGAGGCCGAGGCCGCCGCCCACATAGGCGCCGAAGCCGCCGCCGGCCGAGCCCATCCCGGTGAGCGGGAAATCGTAATAGACGTTGGCGAGCGCGATGCCCGAGCGCAGGTGCAGCGTGTTCGTGCCGTCCGTCAGCCCGTCATTGCTGAGATAGTCGACGGTCGCATCGAAGCGCAGCCCCGAGCCCGTCTCGTAGCCGAAGCCGGCGCCCAGCGAGTAGCCGTAGCCCGGGGCGGTCGCGGGCAAGCACTGGCATCCGCCGACGTCGATGTGCTGGGCCGACCACAAGAGGTTGAGCCCGGCCGAACCGCGCAGATAGAAGGAGCCCTGGAGGCCGTAATCCACTTCCGGCACCTGGGGATATTCCGGCATGTCGGCCGCACGGGCCGGCATCCCGACAATGGCGCTGACCAGCATCAGCAGCGCGACGAGAAAGATACGCATGTCACAAGTCCCTTGAGTTCGCCACGACGACACCCGTCGATCGCAGCAACTCTCGCAGACCTTCCTTAAAGCTCACTTAACCCTAACGCCTAACCTTACCAGCCGGTTAACGGCCGGCTAGGCGCGAGCAGCAACCCGCATCCGGTTGGAACACCGCCCTATCCGGGGACTGAGGCTAGGCCACCTGCTTGATCGTGCTGGCGATCTGGTCGACGACGATGTCGACGAGGCGCGCATCGTCGCTTTCCGCCATCACGCGGATCACCGGCTCGGTGCCGCTCTCGCGGATCACCAGGCGCCCCTCCTTGCCGAGCCGGTCGCGGCTCTCGGCGATCACCTGCACCACGAGCTTGTGGTCGAGCGGCTTGCCCGCCTTGTAGCGCACATTGGTCAACCGCTGCGGCACGCGCTCGAAGCGGCGGCACACCTCGGAGACGCGCTTGCCCGCTTCCTTGACCACCGCCATCAGCTGCAGCGCCGCCACCAGCCCGTCGCCCGTCGTGGTGAAGTCCGAGAGGATGATATGGCCGCTCTGCTCGCCGCCGACGTTGAACCCCTTGGCGCGCATCGATTCGAGCACGTAGCGGTCGCCCACCTGGGTGCGCTCGAGCCCGAGCCCGAGCGTTGTGAGATAGCGTTCCAGTCCGAGATTGCTCATCACCGTGGCGACGAGCCCGCCGCCCTTGAGATTGCCGCGCGCGTGCCAGCTCTGCGCGATCACCGCCATCAGCTGGTCGCCGTCGACGACCTCGCCCTTCTCGTCGATGATGATCACCCGGTCGGCGTCGCCGTCGAGCGCGATGCCGATGTCGGCCCGCACCTCGCGGACCTTGGCCTGCAGCGCCGCCGGCGCGGTCGAACCGACTTCGTCGTTGATGTTGAAGCCGTCCGGCTCGACCCCGATCGGCACGACCTCGGCGCCGAGCTCCCAGAGCGCCGTCGGCGCCACCTTGTAGGCCGCGCCGTGCGCGCAATCGACCACCACGCGCAGCCCGCTGAGATCGATCCCCTTGGGCAGCGTGCGCTTGGCGTATTCGATGTAGCGTGTCTGCGCCGCCTCGTCGCGATGCGCCCGCCCGATCTTGCGCCCGCGCGACAGCGACGCGCTGAGGTCGCTGTCGATCAGCGATTCGATTTCGGCCTCCACCTCGTCACTGAGCTTGTAGCCGTCGGGGCGGAAGAGCTTGATGCCGTTGTCGTCGTAGGGGTTATGCGACGCCGAGATCATCACCCCGAGATCGGCGCGCAGCGACCGCGTCAGCATGGCCACGGCCGGCGTCGGCATCGGCCCGAGGAAGTAGACGTCCATGCCCACCGCGGTGAATCCGGCGGCCAGCGCATTTTCGATCATGTAGCCCGAGCGCCGCGTGTCCTTGCCGATCACCACCCGGTTGCGCTCTTCGCCTTTGACGAATTTGAGCCCCGCCGCCATGCCGACCTTGAGCGCCAGCTCCGGCGTCAGCTTGTCGCCGTTCGCCAGCCCGCGAATGCCGTCGGTCCCGAAATATTTGCGCGCCATGGGCATGCTCCCGATGTTCGCGCATATTAGCGCGATTTGCGTCCAGCGCGGTATCCCTTGCCTGCCCGGCGGTTAACTGCGATTTGACGCGTCATGGCCACTCCGCCCGTCATCGAGATCGTCAGCGCCACGCGTTCGAGCGCTAAGGATTTTCCCGCATCCCCGCTCGGCGTCTCTCTTGCGCGCCTCGATCGCGATCCGCGCCTCGTGCCGCACATTGCCTTCGAAAACGCGCGCCCCCTGCCCGAGATCTACAACACGCGCATCGCGGCACCCGAGCCCGCCGACGTGCTGGTCTTCATCCACGATGACGTCTGGATCGAGGACTTCTACTTCGCCGATCGTCTGCTCGAAGGTCTCGGCCGCTTCGATGTGGTCGGCCTCGCCGGCAACAGCCGCCGCTATCCGGGCCAGAAAAGCTGGATCGCCAGTCCCGATGGCCCCGATCCCGATCGTCCGCATCTGCGCGGGGCCATGGCGCATGGCGAGGCGCCGCTCGGCCCGGTGCGCTTCTTCGGGCCCAACGCTGCGGCCTGCGAGCTGCTCGACGGCGTCTTTCTCGCCGCCCGCAAGACGACGCTCGCCCAGCGCAAGGTCGCCTTCGACCCGCAGTTCGACTTCCATTTCTACGATCTCGATTTCTGCCGCAGTGCCCGCAAGGCGAACCTGCGCCTCGGCGTCTGGCCGATCGCCATGACCCACCGCAGCAACGGCAATTTCGGTGCGGCGGGCTACAGGGAAAACGGCCTGCGCTACTTCGCCAAGTGGCGCGACTAGTCTCTGGAGCGTCGTTACAGACACCGCAAACGAAAGGGCCGCCCCGCAGGCGGCCCTTTGTGATTTCGGCGGGATCAGGCGCCCGGCAGCGGCTCGGGCGTGCCGTCCGGCTCGGCGTCCGGGCGCTTGCGCACCGGCTTGCCGGCGGTCGGCACCCCGGTCGACTTCGGCGTCGTATCGACGCTCTCGTCGCGCACCGGCGGGATGCCGTCCATGAGGTTGCGGATCTCGTCGCCCGTCAGCGTTTCGTACTCGAGCAGCGCCTTGGCGATGGTGTGCAGCTGGTCGATGTTCTCGCGGATCACCTTCTGCGCGGTGATGTAGCCCTCATCGACGAATCGCTTCACTTCCGCGTCGACGATCTGCTGCGTCTCGTCCGACATATGGACCTGGCGGCTGACCATCGAGCGGCCGAGGAACACCTCGTCCTGGTTGTCGCCATAGAGCAGCGGCCCGAGCTTGTCGCTCATGCCCCACTCCGTTGCCATGGCGCGGGCGAGGCCCGTCGCCATCTTGATGTCGGCCGAGGCGCCCGAGGTCACCTTCTCGTAGCCGAAGATTTCCTCTTCGGCGACGCGGCCACCCATGGCCACGGCGAGATCGGCATAGGCCTTGCGGCGGGTCAACGAGACCTGGTCCCGCTCGGGCAGGCGCATCACCATGCCTAGCGCGCGGCCGCGCGGGATGATCGTCGCCTTATGGATGGGGTCCGACGCGTCCATCTTGATCGCCAAGAGCGCGTGGCCGGCCTCGTGATAGGCGGTGAGCTTCTTGTCTTCCTCGGTCAGGCTGAGGGTGCGGCGCTCGGCGCCCATCATCAGCTTGTCCTTGGCGTCCTCGAACTCGGCCATGGTCACGAACCGCTTGTTGCGGCGGGCGGCGAGCAGCGCCCCCTCGTTGACGAGGTTCATGAGGTCCGCGCCCGAGAAGCCGGGCGTCCCGCGTGCCAGCACCTTGAGGTCGACATCGGGCGCCAGCGGCACCTTGCGCACATGCACCTTGAGGATCTTCTCGCGGCCCTGCACATCGGGATTGGGCACCACGACCTGCCGGTCGAAGCGGCCGGGACGGAGCAGCGCCGGATCGAGCACGTCGGGGCGGTTGGTCGCGGCGATGAGGATGATGCCCTCGTTCGCCTCGAAGCCGTCCATCTCGACCAGCAGCTGGTTGAGGGTCTGCTCGCGCTCGTCGTTGCCGCCGCCGAGGCCGGCGCCACGGTGACGGCCGACCGCGTCGATTTCATCGATGAAGATGATGCACGGCGCGTTCTTCTTGGCCTGCTCGAACATGTCGCGCACGCGGCTCGCGCCGACGCCCACGAACATTTCGACGAAGTCCGAACCCGAGATGGTGAAGAACGGCACGTTCGCCTCGCCGGCGACGGCGCGCGCGATCAGCGTCTTGCCGGTGCCCGGCGGGCCGACCAGCAGCACGCCGCGCGGAATGCGTCCGCCGAGCCGCTGGAACTTGCCGGGGTCCTTGAGGAACTCGACGATCTCCTCGAGATCCTGCTTGGCCTCGTCGACGCCGGCGACGTCCTCGAACGTCACTTTGCCATGCGTCTCGGTGAGGAGCTTGGCGCGCGACTTGCCAAAGCCCATCGCGCCGCCGCGACCGCCTCCCTGCATCTGGCGGATAAAGAAGAACCACACGCCGATGATCACGAGGAACGGCAGCCAGGAGCTGAGCAGGATCGACCAGAACGGCGAGCTCTCCGGCGCCTTGGCGGTGATCTGCACCCCGCGGTCTTCGAGCCGCGTCACGATATCGGTGTTGTTGGGGATCACGGTCTCGAACCGCGACCCGTCCTTCATCATGCCCTGGACGACATTGTCGACGATGGTCACCGAGGTGACCGAGCCGGCATCGACGTCGGAAATGAACTGGCTGTACGTCTTGTCCGCAACCGAGATGTTGTGCGTCGAGGACTGGAACACCTGGAACAGGCCCATCAGCATGAAGAGGATGACGAGCCAGATGGCAAAGTTGCGGAAATTGACGTTCATCAATCTGTCCTGGATGACCGGCCGGGGGAGCTTGCCGGTGTTCGGGCAAAGATAAGCCCCGCACTAAGGCGTTACAAGGGCGGCAGGGTGCGCCCGGACGCCCGCAAAGTCCACGAATCGCGGGCTGAGCGGTTAATTGCCGATGAGTTCGGCCGCCGGCCGCCGCGCCCCTTCGGGCCGCACCGAAATCGTCACGCCGTCGCTCGCGATCAGGCAGCCATGGAGCGTCGTCGGCTTGAGCGCGGCACGTGCTGCAAGTTTGTCGTGCAGCGTTTCGAGCACGCCCAGCGCATGCGGCTTCCGCTCGCCGCCCACCAGCCGCAGCACCTTGCCCAGGAGCCGCACCCCGATGATCCGCGGCAGGCCGGAAAGCCCGGCATGCGGCAGCTCGGCCCCGCCGTCATGGACGAACGCCAGCGCTGCGAACGCCCGGTCCGTCTCGATCGCGATCAAGGCGTCGGCTTCGGCCATGCGCGTCGCGAGCGTGCCGAGCCGCCGCGCGTCGAGGCCGAGCTCGGCGAGCGCCGGCATCATCTGCCGCCAGCGCACGCGCTCGTAATGCCGGTCGCGATTGCTCGGGTCGCGCGCCGGGGTCAGGCCCGCCGCCGCAACGATCGCCTCGAGCTCGTCGGGCTCGACCCCCAGCAGCGGCCGGAACACGCGCGCGCCCTCGATGGTCGCGAACGCGTCCATCCCGCGCAGGCCCTCGATGCCGCTGCCATGGGCGAGCCGCATCAGCACCGTCTCCGCCTGGTCGCCCAGGTGATGCGCGGTGAGGAGGAACGCGGCGCCGTCGCTGGCCGTCGCGCGCGCCATCATGCCGTACCGCGCCTTGCGCGCCGCTGCCTGGATGCCGGTCTCCGGCTTCTCGCCCTCCCAGCGCAGCACCCGCACGGAAAGTCCGAGCCGCCCGGCCTCGCGCACGACCATTTCGGCCTCGCGCTCGGCCTCGGGCCGCAGTCCGTGGTCGACGGAATAGACGACGAGCCGTGGCCGGTCGGCAGCCGCCGCGGCCCATTCCCGCGCCAGCAGCATCAGCGCCAGCGAGTCGGGGCCGCCGCTGACCGCCAGCGCCAGGGCCTTCGCCCCGGCGACCGGGGCGAACAGCTCCGCGTTATCGAGTCCGGTCAGACCGGGCATTTCGCCTTGGTTTTTTCGTCCTGCAGCCGCTGCAGGAAGGCCGCCGGCTGCTTGGGATAGCGCTTGGCCACCTCAAAGAAGGTGCGGCACGCCGTGTCGGTCTCGCCCGCACCCGCCAGCGCGATGCCGAGCTTCAGGAGCAGGTCCGGCGCCCGCGGCGAGCTCTGGTAGTTCTGGAACCCGGTGAGCAGCACGTCGGCCGCATCGTCGTATTGCTGCTGCTGCAGCAAGGCTTCGCCCAGCCAGTTGGTGGCGTCCGGCGCCTGCGGGTCCTTGGGATAGAGCGCGATGAACTGCTTGAACTGGTCGGCCGCGAACGCGTAGTCGCCGCGCGTGATCGCGTCGTAACCCGCCTTGTACTGCGCGTCGGCATCGCCGTTCGAAACCGGCTGGCTGGAATCGAGACTGAGGTTGAGCGCCGGGCCGCTGCCGGTCGCGGGCATCGTGCCGAGCTCCGCCGTGCTCTGCCCACCGCCCTTGCCCACCAGCGGGTCCTGTGAATCGCCGAGCCCGTCATTGGCCTGCGCGGACGCGCCGCCGCCGGCATCGGCGCTGCCCGTGAGTGGCGCGGGCGCCGGCGTCGCGAGCGTTGCCGGCTCGGCGGCCTTGGGAGTCGTCTGCGGCGACGCGCCCGACGGCGTCGCGCCGCCGGAATGGGTCACCGCATTACTTTTTTTTCCGGCACCGCCTTCGAGCTGCTGGAAGCGGAACTCGTCGTCGTCCTGCATCTTCTGCAGCTGCGTCTGCAGCTGGGTCAGCGTGAACTGCAGGCCCTGCACCTGCCCGGTGAGGCTGCGCACCGTGTCCTCGAGCTCCTGCACCCGGACCACGAGCTGCGCCTCGTTGGTGCTCTGCGCGATGACGAACTCGGGCGCGAATACGCCCGCGGCGAGGACGATGGCGAAGGTTGCAAGCCCCCCGGTCGCCCCCTTGGGAAGGGAAAGACGCAAAGTTCAGTCTCCGTGGGTGTCGGTCGTGACGCGAGCCAGAGTCAATTGTGCCTCAATAGCCGCCAATTTCGACAAAAAGAAAGCGCCGGGGCCCAAATACGCGGGCACCCGGCGCTTATGCCTCCGCCTTGGCCCGAAGGCCGCGGCAGCTATTGAAGGACGGTCACAGCGCGGCGGTTTTGTGACCAGCACGAAATATCGTCGCAGATCGCCACCGGCCGCTCCTTGCCGAACGA
>CAYRZM010000245.1:0-4058 GCA_964428685.1 uncultured Devosia sp.
AAGGACTCACAGTAGCCCTCATGGTGAGCCTGTCGAACCACGAGGGCGTGGCCCCGGCGGTGATGACACTTGAGCGGGTGGCGCCTATATTGCCACAATCGCACCCTAGCTGGGGCAGGACCGCTGCCCAGAGGATCGCATGAGCTGGATCGACAACGTCCTTCCCCCCAAAATCCGGTCATTTCTGAACAAGCGCGAGACGCCGGAAAATCTCTGGGTGAAGGACCCCGAGTCGGGCGAGATGGTCTTTTACCGCGACCTCGAAGCCAACCAGTGGGTGATCCCCGGCTCCGGCCACCACATGAAGATCAAGGCCGGCGACCGCATGGCCGCCTTCCTCGACGACGGCAAATACGACACCGTGGCGCTGCCCGGCGTGGCGCAGGACCCGCTGAAATTCCGCGACCAGAAGCGCTATGCCGACCGCCTCAAGGAAGCCCGGATCAAGACCGGTATGGACGATGCGGTGCTGGTGGCGACGGGGCAGCTCTACGGCGCGCCGGTCACCGTCGCGGTGCAGGATTTCGATTTCATGGCCGGCTCGCTCGGCATGGCGGCGGGCTCGGCGGTGATCACCGGCCTCGAAAAGGCGGTCGAGACCAAGACGCCGTTCATCCTCTTTGCCTCGTCGGGCGGCGCCCGCATGCAGGAGGGCATCCTTTCGCTCATGCAGATGCCGCGCACCACCGTCGCGGTGCTGCGCCTCCGCGATGCGGGCCTGCCCTTCATCGTCGTCTTCACCAATCCCACCACCGGCGGCGTCACCGCCTCCTACGCGATGCTGGGCGACGTCCACATCGCCGAGCCCGGCGCGCTCATCTGCTTTGCCGGTCCGCGCGTGATCGAACAGACGATCCGCGAAAAGCTGCCCAAGGGGTTCCAGCGCTCCGAATATCTCTACGAGCACGGCATGGTCGACATGGTCGTCCACCGCCACAACCTCCGCTCGACCATCGGCTCGCTGGTGGCACTGCTCACCAAGGCCGCGTCCCCCGCCGGCCTCAGCAGCGCCCCGCCGCGCATTCCCATCGATGCGGCGGTCAACGACGACGATCTCGACGGTCCGGTGGCGCAGGCCGCGTCGGAATAATCCACGGAGTCATTCTCGCGAAAGCGGGAACCTCCGTTTTCTTCCATCTCCGGCAGCCGTAAACAGGGATTCCCGCATTCGCGGGAATGACCCGGTGATCACTTCGATATCAGCGTCCCATGTCGCGCACCGATGCCATCCTCAAGCGCCTGACCGCGCTCTATCCCAAATTCATGGATCTCGACCTCGGGCGCGAGCGGCTGCTGCTGGCCGATCTCGGCGATCCGCAGGAGCGCCTGCCGCCGGTGATCCATGTCGCCGGCACCAATGCCAAGGGCTCGACCATCGCGTATCTCCGCGCCTTCCTCGAAGCGGCCGGCAAGCGCGTCCATGTCTACACCTCGCCTCACCTCGTCCGCTTCAACGAGCGCGTCCGCCTGGCCGGCAGGCTGGTGAGCACCCGGCGCGTCAACGCCGCGCTCGAGGAGGTGGAGCGGATCAACGCCGGGCGGCCGATCACGCAGTTCGAGATCACCACCTCGGCGGCCTTCATGCTGTTTGCCGAAACGCCGGCGGACTACCTCCTGCTCGAAGTGGGCCTCGGCGGCGACTTCGATTCGACCAACGTCATCGATCACCCGCTCGGCGCCATCATCACCCCGGTCGATTTCGACCACCAGATGTGGCTCGGCTATTCGATCGCCGAGATCGCCTCGCACAAGGCTGGTATCCTCAAGCGCGGCGCGCCGGCGGTGATCGGCCGCCAGCGCGATGAGGGCCTGGCCGAGATCGAGCGCGCCGCCGCAAAGCTCGGCATCGCGCCGTTCGTCCAGGGCCGCGACTATGACGGCTACGCGCAGTCCGGGCGCCTCGTCTATCAGGACGAAGCGGGCCTCCTCGACCTGCCGCCCCCCGCGCTGTTCGGCCCGCACCAGTACGACAATGCCGCGCTGGCCATCGCTGCCGTGCGCCACTTCGGCCTGCCGGTAAGCGAGACGGCGCTCGCCGAGGGCCTGCGCCGCGTCGTCTGGCCGGCGCGCATCCAAAAGCTCGAGGGGAAACTGCGCGCGCTGCTGCCGGCAGGCTCCGAACTCTGGCTCGATGGCGCGCACAACGCCCACGGCGCCGCTGCGCTCGCGGCGTCGCTGGCCGAAATGAACCGCGCCCGGCCACTGCCGCTGGTGCTCGTGACCGGGATGATCAACACCCGGCCGCCGGCAGATTTCTTCGAGCCGTTCGTGCCGATGGCGCCAAAGGTGTTTGCGGTGACGATCCCCGGCGAGCCCAATGCGTGGCCGGCGGCGCACATCGCCCGCGAAGCCGCGAGTGTCGGCCTTCCCGCGCGGCCCGCCCGTTCGGTGATCGGTGCGCTGACGGTCGCGGCGGGCCTGGGGCCCGCCCGCGTCGTCATCTGTGGCTCGCTCTATCTCGCGGGCGACGTCCTCGCCCGCAACGGCACCCCGCCCGATTAGGCGGCGGGCGCCTCGGCGAAGCTTTCGAGCCACTTGGTGAGCTGGGCGCGGCTCGGCCCGTAGCCCACCTTGATGTCCACCGGCTGGCCACCCTTGAACACCATCAGCGTCGGCATGGCCCGCACATTGTAGGCTGCGACGGTCGCCGGGTTGGTCTCGACATCGAGCTTCACGATCTTGACGCGGCCGTCGAGCTCGGCCGCGAGGTCGTCGAGGATCGGGTCCATCGCCTTGCAGGGCGGGCACCACTCGGCCCAGAAATCGACCAGCACCGGTTCGTTCGCGCTCAGCACCTCGCTCTGGAATTCGGCATCGGAGACCAGCTGGCCCATCATTCGCTCCATCGTTAGTTGACGATGAAGCTAGCGGGAGTCGCGGCGCTTGGCCAGAAACAAAAACGCCGCCGGAGTCCGGCGGCGTTTTGCAAGAACCTCGATCGAGGAAATTTCAGGCGGCGTTGCTCGCAGCGTAGCTCGAGAGCCACTTGCTGAGACCGGCCTTGGGCGTGCCTGCACCGATCTTCATGTCGACCGCTTCGCCGTCCGTGTAGAGGATCATGGTGGGGATCGAGCGGAAGCCGGACTTCACGGTGGTCGATGGATTCTGATCGACGTTGAGCTTGACGATCTTCACCTTGCCCTCGAGCTCGGTGCTGAGCTCCTCGAGGACCGGCGCGATCGCGCGGCAGGGGCCGCACCACTCGGCCCAGAAGTCGACCAGTACGGGCTCTTTGGATGAAAGCACTTCCTCGCCGAAATTGGCGTCGGAAACGTGGGTTGTCATGTTGATGAATTCCCTTGGGGATTTCGCCTACTAACGAAGCGGCGCGTTGTTTGATCCAAAAGCTAGGCAGAGTCCAGCGACGCTTCAATCCATATCACCTGAGGGTGAATCCCGCTACCGCTTCGGCGAGTCGCGACTGTGACAGATTCATGAACGATTCCAACGCCGTCCACAGGATCGCCGCCTCGACAGTCCGGGCCGGGAAGAGCTGGCCTGCGACCAGCGCATAGAGCCCCAGCTGCCGGAGATAGGCCGGGGGGACGCCGGCCTCCGCGGCGGGCGCGTTGGCATCGGATTTGTAGTCGACGACGAGCACCCGCTCCGGCGTGACGACCAGCCGATCGAGCCGTCCCGCCACGAGGATCGGCGCTCCGTTCTGCGTGCCCCGCGCGAGGATCGGCAGCTCCGGCCGCGAGTCCGGGCCGAAGAGGAAGGCGAGGTCCGGGCGACCGAGGATCCGGATCGCCTTGGCGAGGAGCGCCGCATGGCTCTCCGGCGCCTCGGGTAGCAGCTCTTCGAGCGCGCGCCGGCCCACCGCCTGCCGGAGGGCGGGGTCGCGCGTGCTCAGGTGATGGAGGAGCGCATGGAGCGCGATACCCTCGCGCCGGGCCCGTTCCGGATCGCGATGGCGCACCAGCTCCTCCGCCGCGGTGGCGAGCGCCTCGTCGGGCTCGGCGGCGACCTCGATCCGCGACGGCCGCACGATGCGGCGCAGCCGGTGGGGCGGCAGCGGCGGCAGCTCCGGCGCCGCCGCCGGCACCCGGCGCATCGCC
>CAYRZM010000246.1:0-16747 GCA_964428685.1 uncultured Devosia sp.
CCGGTTCGCGAGCTCGCGCGGGCTGGCGGAAGCCGCGGTGCGCGAGGTGTTCCCCGAAGCGATCGTGTTCCGCGCCTCGCTGCTGTTCGGCACCGGCGACACCTTCTTCAATGCGCTCGGCCAGGCGGCACGCCTGTTCCCCGTGCTGCCGCTGTTCGGCGGCAGAACCAAGTTCCAGCCGGTCTATGTCGGCGACGTGGCCGAAGCGATCGCCGCCGCGGTCGAGGGCAAGGCGCAAGCGGGCGCGACCTACGAGCTCGGCGGGCCGGAAGTGCTCACCCATCGCGAGCTGGTTGCGCGCGTGCTGCGCGACAGCCACCGGCGCAATCCGCTGCTGCCGCTGCCGTTCGGGGTGGGCACGCTGCTGGCGCTGCCGATGCAGCTCCTCCCCAAGCCGATGATCACCCCCGACCAGGTGACGCTGCTCGGCCTCGACAGCGTGGTCTCGCCCGCCGCGGTCGCCGATGGCCGCACGCTCGAGGGCCTCGGCATCGCGCCGCGGCCGCTCGATGCGGTGCTGCCGAGCTACATCTGGCGGTTCTCGCCCAACGGCCAGTTCGACCGGCAGACCGCCTGAGCCGCTTGGGCTACTTGAACAGCAGCACGCCCCAGAGCCCGATGGCGCCCACGAAGATGCGCCAATAGGCGAAGAAGGCGAAGCCGTTGCGCTGGATGAAGCCAAGCGCGTAGCGCACCACGAAGAAGGCCGAGACGAAGGCCAGCGCGAAGCCGACAACGATGTCGAGACCGGCCTGATCGGTGATCAGCGCGCGGTTCTTCCAGAAATCGAGCCCGAAGGCGCCGATCATCAGCGGAATGGCGACGAAAAAGCTGAACTCGGCGGCCGAGCGCTTGTCGGTGCCCATCAGCAGCGAACCGACGATGGTCGAGCCCGAGCGCGACACGCCGGGCACCAGCGAGAGCACCTGGAAGAGCCCGATATAGAGGCAGAGGAGCGGCGGGTACTCGTAGATCGAGGTGTATTTGGGCGTGATCTTCAGCTGGTCGACATAGAGCAGCACGATACCGCCCACGATCAGCATGACGCAGATCAGAATGGGATTTTCGAACAGCACGTTCTTGATGAAGTCGTGCAGCACGAAGCCGGCGATTGCGGCCGGCAGGCAGGCGAGCACGACGCCCAGGATGAACCGCCAGGCGCCGCGCTGGCCCGACAGCGCATCGACGACGATCTGCACGATGCGGCCGAAATAGACGACGACGATGGCGAGGATCGCGCCCAGCTGGATCAGCACCTCGAACACCTGGCCGGGGCTGTTGAAGCCCAGAAAGTGCGCGGCAAGCAGCAGGTGCGCGGTCGACGAGACCGGCACGAACTCCGTCAGCCCCTCGATGATGCCGAGCCCGGCCGGTGCAAAAAGACCTTGATCGAGGCTCATCTCATCTCCTACTCCTGCCGGGCCGCGCCGGCGGTCGCGGGCTCCGAATAGCCTGATTTGCGGGGCCGCGCCATTGACGGGACCGCTTCATGCCGAGACTTTTGCAGCACAGGCTCGACCCCGCCTCGCGGCTCGCCCGCCTGATGTTCGCCGAATACGGCGTGGCCCTCACCCTCGAGGACATCAAGCCGTGGACGCGCGATCCGGCGCTGCTCGAGCTCAACCCGGCGGCGACGGTGCCCATTCTCATCGACGACGGCGAGCCGCCGGCGGTGGGCGTGCTGGCGGTGATCCACGCCATCGAGGACCGCTATTCGCCGAGCGCGGTGGCCGGGCTCTTTCCCGCTCAGTCGCGCGACCGGGCCGAGATGTGGCGGCTCTGCGAATGGGTGCTGCTCAAGCTCAACGACGAAGTGACGCGTTATGTGATCGAGGAAAAGATCGTCAAGCGCGACCAGCGCGGCGCGACGCCCGAGCCGGGCGTGCTGCGCGTCGCCAAGGCCAACCTCGTCGAGCACATGCTCTACTTCAACTGGCTGTTCGCGAGCCGCCAGTGGATGGCCGGCAGCATGCTGACGCTGGCCGATTTCGCGCTCGCCGCGCATCTCAGCGCGCTCGACTATCTGGGCGACGTCGACTGGAGCACCTCGGCCGAGACCCGGCAGTGGTACGCGCGGATCAAGTCGCGGCCGGCGTTCCGCACGCTGCTGAGCGACCGCATCGGGGCAATTCCGCCACATGCGGGCTATGCGGATCTGGATTTCTGAGCCGGCAACTTCGATCGAGGAACAGCGCCATGGGAAAGAGGATCACGCCAGTTCCGCGGGCCGACAAAAGGACCGAGGCACAGGCCGCGCGGAACTTGTCCGAATACGACGTCGCGAAGGCGAAACAGATGCGCTTCCGCGTCCCGGAATCGTTGCTCGAGGCCGTCAAGCAGAAGGCGAGCGCGCGGGGCATTCCCTATACGCGCTACATCCGCATGCTGATGGAACAGGATGTCGCCGCAAAATAGCGCCGCGCTCGTCGCCGAGCTGCGCGCCCGCGCGAAACATCTGGGCTTCGACGCGTTCGGGATCACGGCGGCCGATGCGCGGCCCGACCTCAGGGACAGGCTCGACGCGGCGCTGAGCGCCGGCTGGCAGGACGGCATGGCGTGGATGGGCGAGACGGCGGACCGGCGCGCGAGCCCGGCGGCGCTCTGGGATGGGGTGCGCTCGGTGATCATGCTCGGGGTCAATTACGGCCCGGACCGCGACCCGATGGAGACGCTGGCGCAGCGCGACCGCGGCACCATCTCGGTCTATGCGCGCAACCGCGACTACCATGAGATCATCAAGGGCAGGCTCAAGGAGCTCGCGGGCCTCTTGGCGCGGCGCAGCGGCGCCGAGGTCAAGGTGTTCGTCGACACCGCCCCGGTGATGGAAAAGCCGCTGGCGGAAGCGGCGGGGCTCGGCTGGCAGGGTAAGAACACCATTCTGGTCAGCCGGGAGTTCGGTTCGTGGCTGTTCCTCGGTGCCATCTTCAGCAGCGCCGAGCTGCCCGCAGATGCGCCGCACCCCGAAAGCTGCGGCAGCTGCAGCCGCTGTGTCGACATCTGCCCGACCAATGCGTTCCCCGCGCCGTTCCAGCTCGATGCGCGGCGCTGCCTCAGCTACCTCAACATCGAGCATGAGGGGCCGATCCCGCTCGAGTTCCGCGCCCCGATGGGCAACCGCGTCTATGGCTGCGACGATTGCCTCGCGGTCTGTCCGTGGAACAAGTTCGCCTCGGTGTCGCGGGAGGCAAAGCTGCGCGCCCGCGACGAGCTCAACGCGCCGGCGCTCGCCGATCTCGCGGCCCTCGACGACGAGGCCTTCCGCGCGCTCTTTTCGGGCTCGCCGATCAAGCGGATCGGGCACAAGCGGTTCTTGCGCAATGTGCTGATCGCCATCGGCAACAGCGGTGACGCCGCTCTTGCGCCGCTGGCGCAGAAGCATCTGCACGACCTCGACCCGGTGGTGCGCGGGGCGGCGGTGTGGGCGACGCGGCGGCTTGTCGCGGCGGACGAGGCCGCGCGGCTGGCACTGGACTTTCTGCCCGCCGAGGCGGACATGACCGTCCAGGCAGAGTGGGTGCAGGATCTCTGAATGGGCGTGTTCTTTTTCGGCATGGGCTACTCGTCGATCGCGACCGCCCGCGCCATCCACCAGACCATCGACGCCGACGTGCCGATCGCCGGCACGACCCGCACCGAGGAGGGCTGCGAGCGGCTGGCCGAGAGCCCCTACCGGCTGCACGTCTTCGACGGAGTGACCCCCGGCACGACGCTCGGCGCGGACCTGCGCAAGGCGACGCATGTGGTGCTCTCGATCCCGCCCAACGACAGCGGCGATCCGGCGCTCAACCTCCATCGCGCCGATCTCGACGCGGCGCAGAATCTCGAATGGCTCTGCTATTTCTCGACCGTCGGCGTCTATGGCGACTTCGGCGGGGCGTGGATCGACGAGAGCGCGCCGACGCGGCCGGTCAACAGGCGGAGCCGGCAGCGCGTCGAGGTCGAGGAGATGTGGGGCGGCTACGCCAAGGCGCGCGGCCTGCCGCTGCTGGTGCTGCGGCTCGCCGGCATCTACGGGCCGGGCCGCTCGGCCTTCGACAAATTGCGCGAGGGCACGGCGCGCCGCATCGTCAAGCCGGGGCAGGTATTCAACCGCATCCATGTCGACGACATCGGCCGCGTGACGGCGCTGGCGGCGCGGCGCACGCTCGGCGGCGTGTTCAATCTCAGCGACGACGAGCCGGCGCCGCCGCAGGACCTCGTCGAATACGCGGCCCGCAAGATGGGCCTGCCGGTGCCGCCCGACGTGCCGTTCGAGAGCGCGCAGATGACCGAAATGGCGCGCAGTTTTTATGCCGACAACAAGCGCGTCTCGAGTGCCGCGATCAAGCAGGCGCTCGGCATCGCGCTGCTCTATCCCAATTACCGCGCCGGGCTCGACGCAATCTACGAGCTGCCGGCATGAGCGCGCCGCAGCCCGCCAAGGGCCCGCCGCAGCGGGTCGTGCTGGAAGGCCGTTACACACGGCTCGAACCGATCGGCGTGCAGCACGTCGCCGGCCTCTACGCGCAGGCCAGGGACGACGCGGCGCGGTTCGCCTATCTGTTCGACGAGGCGCCCGAGACCGAGGCCGACATGGCGGCCTGGGTGCAGCACGCCGCGGCGAAGGACGATCCGCTGATGTGGGCGGTGATCGACGCGGCCACCGGGACGGCCGTCGGCCGGCAGTCGCTGATGCGCATCGTGCCCGAGCATGGCGTCATCGAGGTCGGCAACATCTATTGGGGGCCGGCGATGGCCGGGACGCGGCTCGCAACCGAAGCGCTGTTCCTCCACGCCCGCTATGTGTTCGACACGCTCGGCTACCGCCGCTTCGAGTGGAAATGCAACGACCGCAACGCGCCGAGCAAAGCTGCCGCCGCGCGGTTCGGCTTTGCCTTCGAGGGCGTGTTCCGCCAGCACATGATCGTCAAGGGCGAAAACCGCGACACCGCCTGGTTCGCCATGCTCGACGGGGACTGGCCGCGGCTCCGGGACGAATACGAGCGCTGGCTCGCGCCCGATAATTTCGACGCGGCGGGGACGCAGAAAACGAAACTGCGATTCTGAGGGGGGCACGCCCTCCTGGTTCGACAGGCTCACCATGAGGGCTGCTGAGAATTCCATGAGGACCTCATGGTGAGCTTGTCGAACCATGAGCTTGTCGAACCATGAGCTTGTCGAACCACGAGGTCCGGGCAAAGATGGACGGATGGACCTCACCTTCGACACCACCATCATCGAGTGGCGCGGCCCGGCACCGTTCTTCTTCGCGCCGATCCCCGCGGCGCTGGTGGCCGACGTCCGGCGCGCCGCGAAGGTTGCGAGCTACGGCTGGGGCGTCGTGCCGGTGACGGCGGCCATCAACCGGGTGCGCTTCACCACCTCGCTCTTTCCCAAGAACGAGGGCTACCTGCTGCCGATCAAGGTCGACGTGCGCCGGCGGGCGAAGTTGACGCTCGGCGACAGCGTGTCCGTCGCGATGACGATCGAGAGCCGCGGGCAGAATCCGTTCGACCGCTAGACGCCGAGCATCCGCTCGATGGCGCCCTCGAGCAGCGCGAGGTCCTGCGGGCGGCTCAGCCGGTGATCGCCGTCGGGCACGAGGGTCAGCGTCGCCGGATCGGTCAGCAGGTGCTGCATCAGCTTGGTCGCATGCTCCTTGGGCACGTCGCGGTCGCGGGCGCCCTGCAGGATCGTCACCGGGCACCCGGTCTCGATGGCGCGGCCGAACAGCAGGTGCTGCCGTCCGTCCTCGATCAGCGTGCGCTGGATGCGATAGGGCGTATCGGCATAGTCGGAGGGCACATCAGCATGACCGAGCCTGTCGAGATCGCGCCGCTGCTTGCGCGTCATCTGGCTCACCATCAGTTCCGTCATGTCGGTTGCCGGCGCCACGAGCACGAGCCCCTTGATCCGGTCGTCGCCCTGCCGCCGGAGCGCGCGGGCGGCGAGCAGCGCCAGCCAGCCGCCCATCGAGGAGCCGACGAGGATTTGCGGACCGGCGGTCGTGGCGAGCACGGCCAGCGTCTCCTCGAGCCAGCGCGAGATCGTGCCGGCGTCGAAATCGCCCCCCGACTGGCCGTGGCCGGAATAGTCGAAGCGGGTGACCGCCAAGCCGTGCGACGCGCCCCATTCATCGACGGCGGTGGCCTTGGCGCCCGTCATGTCGGAGCGGAAGCCGCCGAGCCAGACGAGGCCGGGCTCACGGCCCGGGCGCCGCTCGAGGGCGATGCGGCGGTCGCCGACGGCGAGGAATTCGGTCAAATCGTCGCTCCGCGCAACTCCGCAACAGGCTTTGACATTTCCGCTTCGGACCTGTCCAGCCGATTGACTTTGGCCGGGCGAGTCACGATTTTAGCGCCGCTTTCCCCGAGCACGAGTTCAACTGCAGAAGGACATCTGCCATTCGCCGACCTATGAGACCGGTAGCGCCCCAGAAGGACGGGCCGCTTTCCAACGAGGACATCCAGAGCGCCGAAGTGCAGCTCATCGACGCCGAAGGCGTCAACAAAGGCGCGATCAAGACGCGCGACGCGCTTGCCCAGGCGCAGGAACTGGGTCTGGACCTGGTGATCATCGCCGCCAACTCCACGCCGCCTGTCGCCAAGATGCTCGATCTCGGCCGCTTCAAATACGCGGCCCAGAAGAAGGCGGCCGAGGCGCGCAAGAAGCAGAAGGTGATCGAGGTCAAGGAGATCCAGCTCCGCCCCAACATCGACACCCACGACTACGAGACCAAGATGAAGGCGGTCACCCGCTTCCTCGAGGACGGCGACCGGGTGAAGGTGACGATGCGCTTCCGCGGCCGCGAGATGGCGCACCAGGACATCGGCATGAACCTTCTGGTCAAGGTCCAGCACGAAATGGAAACGCGGGCCAAGGTCGAGTCCTCGCCGCGGTCGGAAGGCCGGCAGATGGTGATGGTGCTGGCCCCCAAGTGAGGCCGGCGCCGACCCGCTGAACCCTGTGAGGGGCGCCCGTGCGGCGCCCTTTTCGCCGGCGCCCGCGCTCGCCATTGCTTAACCAAGTTTGGGCATTCTTTCCCTTCGACGAGGGGGACCACATGCTCAATCGCCTGGGGATTGCGCAGCGCATCCACGGATCGTTCGGCCTGCTGATCGTGCTGCTCGCCGCCATGGGGGCGGCAGGCGTCGTCGGGCTCACCACCATTGCCGGGCTCCTGGCCGAGTTCCGCGCCAGCTCCGACCAGGCGCTCGAAGCCGGCGCGCTGACCGACCAGGTCACCGCCGTCGAAATGGCGGCCCTCAGCTACCGCATCAGCCATGCAAAGCCCGCGGCGACCGCCTTCCAGTCCGCGCTCAAGCGCGTCAACTTCACCGACCGCCGGCTGGTCGAAGGCGCCGCCGCCGACACCTCGGTGGGCATGCTGGTCGACGGCATCAAGACCGATCTTAGCGCCTATGCCGATGCCTTCGCGCAGTCGGTGACGCTCGCCGAAGGGCGGCAGGCGCAGGTCGCCGCGATGCGCGACACCGGCGGGCAGGCGATCGATGCGATGGCCAAGGCGACGGCCGGAGCCGCGGTGTTTTCCGAGAACGGCACGGTGACGCTCACGAGCGAGGCGAGTGCGGCGCTCGCGGCGATGCTGACCTCGACCGAACGCTACCTCGCCGGCGGCTCCACGGGGGATTTCGACAGCCTCAAGGCAGAGGGCGCCACCGCCGACAAGATCATCTCCGGCCTCGCCGCCAAGGCGACGATCCCCGACGTCGAGAGCGGCGCGGTCGCCGCCAAGGGGCTGGTCGAGACCTATCTCGGCCTTGCCGACAAGCTCCGCGGGACGGTCGAGCAGATCACCCGGATCGAAAGCCAGGTGATCGATGCGAGCGGCGCACGGATGAGCAACAAGCTCGCGGCGCTGACGGTCGCCATCGGCTCGCGGCAGAGCGAGCTCGGCAGCGCCGGGCAGGCCGAGACCGACCGGACGCTGCTGCTCCTCGGCGCGGCCGGCGGCGCGGCACTGCTCATCGGCCTCGGCTTTGCGCTCTGGATCGGCCGCACGGTGCCCGGCAGCGTCCGCGCCATGGCCGGCGACATGCGGCGGATCGCCGAGGGCGATCTCGACGCGGCGCTCACCACGCGGGCGGCGGGCAGCGAGCTCACGCAGATGGCCGAGGCGCTCGAAGTCTTTCGCCGCAACGGCCGGGCGGTGCGCGACATGGATGCGCTCAAGGCCGAGGAGGCGCGGCAGGCCGCCGGCCGGCTCGCGGCGCGCGAGGCGATGCTCCAGGAAGTGCGGCGGGTGGTGGGCATGGCGCTCGCCGGCGACTTTTCGGGCCGCATCGCCGAAGGCCGGGCCGACGCGGACCTCGCCGATTTCGTCGCGAGCCTCAACAGCGTCATGGCGACGGTCGAAGGCGGCATCGAGCAGACCGCTTCCGTGCTCGACAGTCTCGCCGGGGCCGATCTCAGCCGGCGGGTCGAGGGCGATTATCCGGGCGTGTTCGGGCGGCTCAAGACCGCCACCAACGTTGCGGCCGACACGTTCGGCACGGTGGTGCGCCGCCTGCAGGTGACCTCGCGGGCGCTCAAGACGGCGACCGGCGAGATGCTGTCGGGCTCGGGCGAGCTTGCCGACCGCACCACCCGCCAAGCCGCGACCATCGAGCAGACCGCCGCGGCGATGGAGCAGCTTTCGGGCACCGTCTCGAGCACCGCGGCGCGCGCCGTCGAGGCCTCCGCCAAGACGCAGGCGGCCTCGGCGCTCGCCGACGAAGGCGGCCAGGTGATGCACCGGGCGACGGAGGCGATGGAGCGGATCACCACCTCGTCGGGCAAGATTTCCAGCATCATCGCCCTCATCGACGACATCGCCTTCCAGACCAATCTGCTCGCCCTCAATGCCTCGGTCGAGGCCGCCCGCGCCGGCGAAGCGGGCAAGGGTTTTGCCGTGGTGGCCGTGGAAGTGCGCCGGCTGGCGCAGTCGGCGGCGCAGGCCTCGGCCGAGGTCAAGTCGCTGATCGAGCAGTCGGGCACCGAAGTCGCCGGCGGCTCCAAGCTCGTGGCGCAGGCGGCCAGCAAGCTCGGCGCGATCCTCGGCGCGGTGCGCGAGAACAGTGCGCTGATGGCGGCGATTTCGGACGCAACGCGCGGCCAGGCCGCCTCGATCGCCGAAGTCAATGCCGCCATCCGCACGATGGACGAGATGACCCAGCACAATGCCGCGCTGGTCGAGGAGAGCAACGCCGCGATCGAGCAGGCCGAGGGCCAGTCGGCCGAGCTCGACCGGATCGTCGAGGTGTTCCGGCTGGAGGCCATGCCTGCGGCGGATGCGCCCGTTTCGCGCGGCCGGGCGCGGCCCGCCGACTCGCCGGTCGCGGCCATGCGCAACAAGATCCGCCAGGCCGCAGCGACCTTCCTCCGCGACGGCAATGCGGCTGTGGACGACGAGTGGCAGGAGTTCTGAACGGGCTGGCCGGTCCCCGGCGGCTCAGGTAGATAACAGCTTATGTTCGATCAGCGCGACACCATCGGCTTTCAGGCGGCGCAGCTCGGGCGGCTGATATCCAACCGCCTGCGCGACGCGCTCGCCCCGCTCGGCCTGCAGCCGGCGCAGGCGACGGCGCTGGTTGCCATCGCCGCGGCGGAGGGGCTGACGCAAAAGGAGCTGGTCGCCGCCCTCGACGTCGAGCAGCCGGGGGTCGCGCGCACCCTCAATGGGCTCGAGGCCGAAGGCTGGATCAGCCGGGCCGCGAGGGCCGGCCGGGCGCAGGGCCTGTTCCTCACCGAAAAGTCCCGGGCCCTCGTGCCCGAGGCGGCGCGGCTCATGGCCGAGATCAACGCCGGGGCGCTGAGCGAGCTCAGCAAGACCGAGCGCGCCCATCTCCTCGACCGGCTGGGCGAGCTCATCGCCGACCTCAAGGCCGGCTGAGGGTTGCGCCCGAAGGCGCTTGCCGTTATAGACGCCGCTTCCAAACCGGACCGCCCGGCCGAAATGGCATGCCGTGGCGACCCAGAATGCGCCGCCCTCCGGGGCCACCAAGGATGCAAAATGCCAAAGCTGAAGACCAAATCGGGCGCCAAAAAGCGCTTCAAGATGACTGCGTCCGGCCGCGTGAAGGCCGGTGTCGCGGGCAAACGCCACCGTCTCTCCAGCCACAACGCCGACTACATTCGCCGCCACCGGGGGACCAAGATCCTCCAGAAGGGCGATGAGAGCCTGGTCAAGTGGTACATGCCCTATAACCGCTAAGGAGAGCGCCAGATGTCCCGAGTCAAACGCGGCGTCACCGCCCACGCCAAGCACAAGAAGATCCTCAAGGCCGCCGAGGGCTATTACGGCCGCCGCAAGAGCTCGATCACCATCGCCAAGGCGGCGGTGGACCGGGCCGGCCAGTACGCCTATCGCGACCGCAAGGCCAAGAAGCGCAACTTCCGCGCGCTCTGGATCCAGCGCATCAATGCCGCGGTCCGCGCGCACGGCCTGACCTACGGCCGATTTATCGACGGCCTCGCCAAGGCCGAGATCGCGGTCGACCGCAAGGTCCTGAGCGACATCGCCATCAGCGAGCCCGCCGCGTTCGAGGCGCTGGTTGCCCAGTCCAAGAAGGCGCTCGGCTATCTGGGCGAGATCGAAAAGACGACCGCCGCGCGCGTCGCCTGAGCTCTTCCGCCGATCTTCTGGCCTTTTGCGAGGCCCCAAGCTAAAGCCTTGCGCCGCCCGCGCAGGGCTTTTTGTTGTTCAAGACCCCGAGACACGCCGATGAGCCTCAACGACGACATCAGCCGCCTGCGAACCGACCTCACCGCCGCGATCGCGGCGGCCGCCGACACCGCCGTGCTCGAGGCGGTGCGGGTTGCGGCGCTCGGCAAGAAGGGCTCGGTTTCGGCGCTGCTCGCGACGCTCGGCACCATGCCGGCCGACCAGCGCAAGAGCGCGGGCGCGGCCATCAACGGCCTCAAGGACGAGATCGCCGGCCTCATCGACGCGCGCCGCAAGGTGCTGGGCGACGCCGCGCTCGCGGCGCGCCTCGCCGGCGAACGCGTCGACGTCACCCTGCCCGTCCGTCCCGCGCCGACCACCACCGGCCGCATCCATCCGGTGAGCCAGGTCTGGGACGAGATCACCGCGATCTTTTCCGACATGGGGTTCAAGATCGCCGAAGGTCCCGACATCGAGACCGACTGGTACAATTTCACCGCGCTCAATTTCCCCGAGGGGCATCCGGCGCGTGAGATGCACGACACGTTCTTCCTCGAGCCGGGGCCGGACGGGACGCGCAAGGTGCTCCGCACCCACACCTCGCCGGTGCAGATCCGGGTGATGCGGCAGACCAACGAGAAACCGGCGGCGCCCTATCTCACGCCGGCGATGGCGCCGCCCATCCGGGTGGTGATGCCGGGCCGCACCTACCGGCACGACAGCGACCAGACGCACACGCCGATGTTCCACCAGGTCGAGGGCCTCGTCATCGATAAGAGCTCGCATATCGGCCAGCTGCGCTGGGTGCTCGAAGAGTTCCTCAAGGCCTTCTTCGAAGTGCCGGGCGTAAAACTCCGTTTCAGGCCGAGCTTTTTCCCGTTCACCGAGCCCTCGATGGAGGTCGACGTCCAGTGCGACCGTTCCGGCCCCGAGATCAAGATCGGCGAGGGTACCGACTGGCTCGAGATTCTGGGCTGCGGCATGGTGCACCCGAACGTGTTGCGCAATTGCGGCCTCGACCCCGACGTCTATCAGGGCTTCGCCTGGGGCATGGGGATCGACCGCATCGCCATGCTCAAATACGGCATGAACGACCTCCGCGCCTTCTTCGACGGCGACACCCGCTGGCTCGACCACTACGGCTTCCGCGCCTGGGACGTGCCGACCCTGTTCGGGGGACTCAGCGGCTGATGCGCACGCCGCCACAGCTTGCATCGGCACTGGCGGTCGCCATCATTGCGCTGGCCCAGCCGGCGCGTGCCGACTTCTTCTGCACCCCCATGGGGGACGTCGAGTGGCGGGACGGCAAACCCCTGGCAACCTCGTCGCCTGACTATGCCACCGACGACCTCGGCACCATCGGCTTCTGGATAGACACGGCGACCATGGAGTATGGCGAGCGGCTCGATCGCGGGCAGGCCGGCATCACTCTCGAGGCTGTCCTCGACGTCATCAATCCCGGAACCCCCACGGGCAAGCAGGGGACCGACGATTTCATTGCCGTCGATCGCACCTCCGGACTGTTCATCCGCATCAGCCCCTGGATCGATCCGATGCCGTTCGTTCGACTGGGACCGACCAGCGGTCTTCTCGTCGGCACGTGCGAATCCGACGCCAATGACTGAAAGCCCGCCCGTCACCACCTTCGTCGTCACCGACATCGAGTCCGACGGGCAGCCGGAAGCTCAGCGCTTGAATTTTATTGTGACCACAATTAAACGGGGGATTGTGGTAGATGGAACTGGAATGGGATGAGGTCAAGCGGCTCGGGACATTGCGCGAGCGACATCTGGACTTCGCCGATGTCGCGAGGTTCGACTACGACACGGTGGTGACCTGGCCCGATGACCGTCGGGACTACGGCGAAGCCCGGTTCAACTCCTACGGGTATCTCGACGGCGTGCTGTGCACGTATTGCTTCACAATGCGCCAGGGTCGCCTCCGGGTGATTTCGATGAGGAAGGTCAATGAACGCGAACGCCAAAGATATGAAGCGGGTCAGAACCCCCGGCACGCTTGAGGGCATGCGTCCAGGCGAATCTCTGGACGACTTCGAGAAGCGCGTCGGTGATGACATCCCGGAAGCCACCGAGGCGGATTTCGCCCGCGCGCGCCCCATGCGGGAGATGTTTCCAGAGATCGTGGACGGATTCGAGCGCGCCCGCGGCCAGCGCGGACCGCAGAAGTCGCCGACCAAGGAGCGCGTGGCATTGCGTCTGGACCGCGCCGTCGTCGACCACTTCCGCCACGGCGGTCCGGGATGGCAGACGCGCATCAACGACGCCCTGGCCGAGCTGGTGAAGCGATCGCACCGGTGACCGAACCCGAACCCCTCACCACCTTCGTCGTCACCGACATCGAGTCCGACGGGCACAATCCGCTCGAGAGCTCGATGCTGAGCTTTGCCTCGGTGGCGTGCGACGTGACCGGCCGCGTGCTCGGCGAGTTCGAGGCGGTGCTGACGCCGCGCGCCGACCGCAAGGCCGATCCGCACACGATGGCGTGGTGGCAGACGCAGCCGGAGGCTTGGGCCGCCGCGACCGCCAACCCCGAAGCGCCCGAGACGGTGATGCCGCGCTATGCCGACTGGGTCGAGAGCCTCCCCGGCTTTCGCGTCTTCGCGGCGGCACCGATGATCTTCGACGGCCCGTGGATCGACCATTACCTGTGGACCTATGCCGGCACGCGCGTGCTGGGCGGCCCCTACAAGACCCGCCAGATCTTCCGCGGCGGCGGGGTCTGCCTCTACACCATGGCCGGTGCGCTGCGCGGCGCCGAATATCTCAAATGGGGCATGCAGCGCGTGCCGCCCGAGTGGTACGGCAACATCGCCCACACCCACCGCGCCATCGACGATGCGCGCGGCTTCGCCAACGTGCTGGCGCACCTTTTTGCGATCTCGGGCGGCCTGCCCAAGGTCGAAGCGACGGAAAGTGTCTACAGATGAAGTTCACCCTCGACTGGCTCAAGGATCACCTCGAGACCACCGCGACGATCGATGAGATCGGCACGGCGCTGACCATGATCGGGCTCGAGGTCGAGAGCATCGCGGATCCCGGCAAGGCGCTGCGGCCCTTCGTCGTCGCCCGGGTGGTCGAGGCCAAGCCGCATCCCAATTCCGACCATCTCAAGGTCTGCAAGGTCGATGCCGGCACCGGCACGCTGATCGACGTCGTCTGCGGCGCGCCCAATGCGGTCACGGGCATGAAGTCGGTCTTTGCCTTCCCCGGCACCTACATTCCGGGCAAGGACTTCACCCTCAAGGCGGGCGTCGTCATCCGCGGCGAAAAGAGCGACGGCATGCTCTGCTCGGCGATGGAGCTGCAGCTGAGCGAGGACCACGAGGGCATCATCGTGCTGCCCGACGATGCGCCCGTGGGCATGCCCTACGTCGACTACGCGCACCTCAGCGGCGCGGTGTTCGACGTCTCGATCACCCCCAATCGCGGCGATGCCACCAGCGTGCGCGGCATCGCGCGCGACCTCGCCGCCTATGGGCTCGGCACGCTCAAGGACGGCACAGTCCCGCCGCACCCCTCGCCGGGGGGCAAGAGTCCGATCGCGGTGGAACTCCGTTTCAGCGCGGGCGAGCCCGTGGCCTGCCGGATGTTCGCCGGCCGGCTGGTCCGCGGCGTTGCCAACGGCCCCTCGCCGCAATGGCTGCAGGAGCGGCTGCGCGCCATCGGGCTGAGGCCGATCTCGGCGCTCGTCGACATCACCAACTACATCACCATGGACCGCGGCCGCCCGCTCCACGTCTTCGATGCCGACAAGCTGAGCTCGCCCGTCCACGCGCGCATGGCCAAGCCCGGCGAGTCGCTCCTCGCCCTCAACGGCACGACCTATGCGCTCGACCCGACGATCCCGGTGATCGCCGACGCCAACGGCGCCGTCGGCATCGCCGGCATCATGGGCGGGGAGCCGACAAGCTCGACCGAGAGCACGACCAATGTCTTCGTCGAGAGCGCCTGGTTCGAGCCGATGGTGATCGCCCAGGCCGGGCGCAAGCTCGGCATCGTCTCGGACGCCCGCTACCGCTTCGAGCGCACCGTCGATCCGGCCTCGCAGGTCCCCGGCATCGAGCTTGCGACCGGGATGATTCTCGAGCTCTGCGGCGGCACGCCGTGCGAGATCGTGGTCGCCGGCCATGTCGAGGCGCCGGGGACGGTGATCGCCTTCCCCATCGGCGAAGTCCGCCGCCTCACCGGCCTTGAGCTGCCGGTCGCGCGCATCGCCGACATTCTCACGCGCCTCGGCTTTGTGGTCAGCGGCACCGGCCCCGTGCTGTCGGTCACCGTCCCCTCCTGGCGGCCGGACGTGACGCAGAAGGCCGACCTCGTCGAGGAAGTGATGCGCATGGAGGGCGTCGACAAGGTGCCCGTCGATCCGCTGCCGCGCCTTTCGGGCGTCGCGCCGCGCATGCTGACAACGATCCAGAACCGGCGCCGCACGACCAAGCGCGTGCTCGCCGCGCGCGGGCTCGACGAGGCGGTGACGTGGTCGTTCATTGCCGCGGCCGATGCGGTCCGCTTCGGCGGCGGCGCGCCCGAGCTCAAACTCGCCAACGCCATCGCCGCCGACCTGTCCGACATGCGGCCCTCGCTGCTGCCGGGCCTCCTCGCGGCGGCGCGGCGCAACGGCAATCGCGGCGTCAAGGATGTGGGCCTGTTCGAAGTCGGCCAGGTCTTTCTCAACGACCGGCCCGAGGGCCAGCACACCTATGCGACGGCGGTGCGCACCGGCGGCACGAGCGGCTGGCAGGGCCAGAGCAGCGTCGGCGTGTTCGACGCCAAGGCCGACCTCGGCGCGGCGCTCGACGCACTCGGCCACGACATCGACAAGCTGCAGGTCACCGGCGAGGCTCCGGCCTGGGCGCATCCCGGCCGCGGCGGCCGCGTGCAGCTCGGGCCGGGCAAGGCCATCGCCTGGTTCGGCGAGCTCCATCCGGCGTGGGCGGCGGAGATGGACCTCGGCGGCCCCGTCGCCGCGTTCGAGCTCGACCTCGACGCCGTGCCCGAGCCGCGCCGGAAGGCGAGCCGCAGCAAGGGCGCGCTCAGCCTCAGCGACCTCATGCCGGTCGAGCGCGACTTCGCGTTCCTCCTCGATCGCGACGTCACGGCGGCGGTGCTGCTGCGCGCCGCGCGCAACGCCGACAAGGCGCTGATCGCCGACGTCGCGGTGTTCGACGTGTTCGAAGGCAAGGGTGTCGAGCCGGGCAAAAAGTCGGTCGCCATCCGCGCCACGCTCCAGCCGGTCGACAAGACCCTCACCGACGACGAGATCGACAAAGTGGGCGCCGCGATCGTCGCGGCCGTAAGCAAAGCCACCGGCGGCGTGCTGCGGGGATAACCGAACGCCGGTCGATCATCCGGCGCAAGCCGAGGGGCAGCCCCGAACATGTGGGCCTTTGGTGGAGGGGTCGAGCACGGCCCTCTCCCTCCCCCGTGTGGGGAGGGTAGCGAAGCTTGGCCGCAGGCCTAGCGAAGCTGGGTGGGGGAGTCGAAGTCAGCATTTCAGGCGCGGATACTCCCCCCACCCCGGCTTGCTAGTTCGCTCCGCTCACAAGCGCGCCGCCCTCCCCACGCGGGGGAGGGAGAGGCGAGTGCGGTGGGCGACCTCCACGCCACGTGTCCTCCCACCCACCGCGTGTCGTCCCGGCGAAAGCCGGGACCCATCTCTCCTCAAGCGCCAGCATCGACATGGATAGCCGCCTGCGCGGGAATGACACCCTGGATGAGTTGGCCATCCCGCAGGGCCGTGCAGCGCGTGGTCCGCCCCTCCACCGCCGTTCCGGCGGTCCCCCTCCCCAGCCAAGCTGGGGAGGAACCCGACTGAACCCGCGGCTCCTGCTGCTCCTCCCCATGCGCAGCATGGGGAGGGGGACCATGCGAAGCATGGTGGAGGGGCGGCCACGTGCCACGGGGTAATCGGCGGAGAGCCCTGCATTCCCAGCCCTCTCCGACAATCTTCGCCCCACTTATCCATGCCGTTTCCAGCCCGCGTATATTCCCCTCATCTCCCCCGCACGGACGGGACCGGACGACGGACGGTGCGGGGGGACCGGTAGGCGTGGCACTCCGTACGGTGCTGCGAGGTTTGGGCTTA
>CAYRZM010000247.1:0-1784 GCA_964428685.1 uncultured Devosia sp.
GGTGCCCGACAAGGCGCCGGAGCTCCTCAGCATCATCGACGACGTGCTCAAGACCGCGCGGCTCGACAACCGCGACCGCATCAAGCAGATGCTGCTCGAGGAAAAGGCCGGGTTCGAATCCTCGCTGTCGGGCCGCGGCAACGGCCTCGTCGCCTCGCGCCTCGGCGCCGCGCTCAATCCGGCCGCGTGGGCCAGCGAAGCCTCGGGCGGCATCGAGTACCTGTTCTTCCTCCGGGACCTCATCAAGCGCGTCGATGCCGACTGGCCCTCGGTCGAAAAGACCCTCACCGAGCTTCGCGACACACTGATCGACCGCAGCTCGATGGTGGTCAACGTCACGACCGACGGCGGCATCTGGGCAAAGTTCGAGCCGCAGCTCGCGGCCTTCGTCGCCAACCTGCCGGTGCGGCCCGGCGCACCGCTCGATTGGCCCACCGCCGCGCCGGGCTCGGAGGGCCTCACCTTCCCCGGGCAGGTCAACTACGTCGCCAAGGGCGCCAATCTCTATCCGCTCGGCTACGTCCACACCGGCGCCAGCGGCGTCGTGCTCCGCCATCTCAACACCACCTATATGTGGGACAAGGTGCGCGTGCAGGGCGGCGCCTATGGCGGCTCGGCGAGCTTCGATCCGTTCTCGGGCGGAATGGCCTTCACCTCCTACCGCGACCCCAACCTGCTGGCGACGCTCGACGCCTACGACGGCGCCGCGGCGTTTCTCGCCCACGGCGTCGGCGAGCAGGACCTCGTGCGCTCGATCATCGGCGCCATCGGCACCATCGACACCTATCGCCTGCCCGACGCGAAAGGCTTCACCTCGCTGATGTGGGAATTGACCGGCAACACCGACGCCAACCGCCAGCAGCGGCGCGACGAGGTGCTCGGCGCCAGGCCCGCCGACTTCAAGCGCTTCGGCGACGTGCTTGCCGCCGTCAAGGACGCCGGCCGCGTGGCCGTCCTCGGGTCCGAGACGGCGATCAAAGCCGCCAACGACGAACGCGGCGGGTTCCTGCGCGTGACCAAGGTGCTGTAGACTGCAGTCGGGCTCCTCCCCATGCGCAGCATGGGGAGGGGGACCATGCGAAGCATGGTGGAGGGGCAGCGGCATGCACACGCCTCCGCAGACATATCACCGGGCGTCGCAGCTTCGGCGCGAGATGACGCTTCCCGAGGTCGTGCTCTGGGAGCGCCTGCGCCGTGGCGGTCTCGCGGACCTCAAGTTTCGGCGGCAACACCCTATCGGCCCTTACGTGCTCGACTTCTATTGCGCCAGCGCGCGTCTTTGCGTCGAGGTCGACGGTCTGGCGCACGACAGCGTGCAACAGGCGGAGCGCGACCAGCGCCGCACCTCCTGGCTCGAGCGCCAGAACATTCGCGTGTTGCGCGTTGTCGCAGCAGATATCCTCAGAGACAGCTCGCTGAGCGGCGTCCTCGAGGCCATTCTCGAGGCCGCCCGCCCCTCCACCGCCGTTCCGGCGGTCCCCCTCCCCAGCAAAGCTGGGGAGGAGCCCGACTGATCCCGCGGCTCCTGCTGCTCCTCCCCATGCGCAGCATGGGGAGGGGGACCATGCGAAGCATGGTGGAGGGGCGGCCACGTGCCACGGGGTAATCGGCGGAGAGCCCCGCATTCCCAGCCCTCTCCGCCCATCTTCGCCCCACTTATCCATGCCGTTTCCAGCCCGCGTATATTCCCCTCATCTCCCCCGCACGGACGGGACCGGACGACGGACGGTGCGGGGGGACCGGTAGGCGTGGCACTCCGTACGGTGCTGCGAGGTTTGGGCTTA
>CAYRZM010000248.1:0-48179 GCA_964428685.1 uncultured Devosia sp.
CTCGCGGAGGCGTGCAAGGACCTCGACATCTACTGGTGGGAGGAGGTGCTCTCGCCCGACGACACCGAAGGCTACCGCCAGATCCGGCAGGCCCATCCCGGGCTCAAATGGACCACCGGCGAGCACGAATACACCCGCTACGGTTTCCGCCACCTGATCGAGGAGCGGCTGCTCGACATCGTCCAGCCCGACGTCATGTGGGTGGGCGGCCTGACGGAGCTGCTCAAGATCGCGGCGCACGCCGCTGCCTACGACGTGACCGTCGTGCCGCATGGCAGCGGGCCCTATTCGTACCAGTTCATCGCCAGCCAGACCGGCAACGCCTTCTGTGAATATGTTGCCGCCAGCCCCGACGGCAAAACCATCCAGCCGGTGTTCGGCGACCTGTTCGTGGGCGAACCGATGCCGGAAAACGGCCGGCTCGTGCTGGGCACCGCCCCCGGATTCGGCATGGAGCTGCGCGACAAGACCATGCTGCTTCCCCTCGATTGAGGCATTTCCGCCTTACCCCTTTCGAGCCTTGCTTTACCCCGGCAAACGGGGTTTAAGGCGCGCGTGGGAGAGGTGGCCGAGTGGTCGAAGGCACGCCCCTGCTAAGGGCGCAGACGGTGTTGAATCGTCTCGAGGGTTCGAATCCCTTCCTCTCCGCCAGTCCCAAGGATTTCCGGGCTTTTTCACACCTCGCGGCGTGCCGCGCTGGCTGAACGAACCTGCAGTTTCCTGCTGCTCCAAACGTGAACGAAGCGGGACTTTGCAGGGTTTTCCGTACGTGGCCCGTACAGGATGTTCGCCCGATGTTCACGCCTTGCGGCGGCGCTTGCGGGTGGCGCGCTGGGCCGCTTCGCGGCCGGCGCGGAAGGCCTCGCGGATCGTCTCGGCCGCGCCTTCGGGGTGGGCGTAGGTCTTGAGCATCACCGTGGGGTTGCTCCACTTGTCCTCGCCCGCGGTGACCGGGTCGAGGCCCTGGCGCACGATCGTCTCGGTACCGTAGCCGTGCCGGCCGGCGGCATGCGGCGGCAGGTAGGCGATGCCGGCATGAGCGCAGATGGCTTTCCAGTCGCGATAGAGCGCGCCGCTGCGGCCGCCGGCGATGGTGAAGACGCGATCGCGCGCCTGCCCGCGGAAGGGGACTGGGAGATTGGCGATCATCGCCACCTCCTCGGCGTCGAGCTCGACCCAGTGCGCGGGGTGACCCTTGCTGGCGTGGACGCGCAGCCGGCCGGCCGACAGGTCGAGGTCGCGGCTCCTCGAGCTCGCGATCGACTGGCTGACGCGGTAGCCGTGGCGGAACATGAACCAGGCGAGGGCGCCGTAGCGCTGCAGGCCGAGGGTCCTGGCGGCGTCGACGAAGGCGAGCACCCAGGGCCAGCTGCCGGCATTCTTGGGCACGCGGCTCTGCGCCCCGCGGCGGAGATCCTGCGCCACGCGCTCGGCCTCGCTGTAGCGGCGGATGCGGATGGGCGGGCACTTGCCGAGATCGTGGGCGTTGTTGATGACGCTGCGGATGGGCGTGACGATCTGGCGGTGCCAGGTGTCGGCCGCGGCGCGCGGCATCATCTTGGGGCCGAGCTGGCGGATGTATTCGGGCGTCAGGTCGCGCAGGCGCGTCTTGCCTTCGCGCTTGACGATGGGCTTGAGGTAGGTGGCGTCGCGGGGGCTGGCGGGATAGAGCGGCACGATCGCCGCGAAGGTCAGCTCGTCTTCCGGCTTGGGCGCGTCGGGACCAAGGAGACGACGTTTCCGCGCGATCGCCTCGGCTTCGCGGACGGCGGCCTCTGCGAGCGCGCGGTCAGATGTGCCAAGGCTCTTTCGGATGTACTGATCGCCATCTGCAGCGCGTCCGCGGACCCAGTAGACGCTGTCTCGGAGGTAGAGCTCGAGCGGCATGGCGGCTCCTCGAAAATCCGGTCGATGTGCTCCGGCAGCAGCATCATAGCATGGCCCAGCGTGACATAGGCGCCAAGAGCCCGCGCCTTTTCGCGCAGCGTGCGCTCGGGCAGGGCGACGCCACGGGCCGCGAAGGCTGCGACCCACTCTGCCGGCGACTTGCCTTCGGCGAGGATCCGCGGCGCTCCGGTCACCGGATCGCTCCGGTGACGAGACCGAGCGCCAGGAGCGCAGCGATGACGGCCAGGAGCCCGGCGAGGTGCAACAGCCAGGCGCAATCGCGGGCGGTCATTTGGGGCTCGGGCCCAGCTGCGCGGCGAGGCGGCGAAGGGCGACCATGCCGCCGATCGATTGCTGCCACCGGCGCCTGGTACGACCCTCAGGCGCCAGAAGGAGAGTGCGCGGCGTGATGGCGCGGGCGCGGCCGACCATGGCGGGGGTGATCTGCACGGCAGTAACCCCTTCCGGTTTGGTAGGGGTTTCTGCGGCTTTTGTCGGGGACGGGCGCAGGGTCACGCGGATTTCTCCCAGGCGCGGGCGGCGAGTTCGCGGGTGAGGGTGGCCTTGAAAAGATCGACAGCCGCCGTCCAGGGGAGCGGCTTGGGGCGTACGGCGGCGGTGAAGCGGTTGCGGGCGGTGACCTCGGCATAGGGCGATGGGCCGTTCGCGGCGGGCATAAGCGCCTTCCATTCGAGGTCGGCGGCAATGACGTCGGCCGCGGTGATCGGCACGCTGACCGCCTCCGGGGGTGGGGCGACGCCAAGAGCCTCGCGGATGACGGTATCGAGCTCGGCCTTGCGGAAGCCGAGGCGGATCCCGAACATCTCGTCTTCGCGGCTCAAGAGCTTGATCGCCGGCGTGATGATGTCGCCGATCAAGTATTCGTGCGCGTCATGAAGCAGGGGGTAGATGGTGAAGCGCGCGAGGTCGGGCCGGAGCTTGCGGAAGATCTCCATCACCAGCACCGAGTGCTGCGCCACGTAGAACGGCATTTCGAGCGCGCCGGCCCAGCGGTCGATCTTGCCCAGCCCATGCGCCATGGCGTCGATCGTGATGTCGCCCGGCCGGATGTGCTCGAGATCGACCAAGCCGGTGAGAGTGGCGACGTGGATGGTCATGCGGGCACCTTTTTCTTCATCGATCGGCGCGCGGCGGCGGCGCCGTCGAATGGGATCAGGAGGCTGCTCGCGGGCAGGTACAGCGGATGGCCGGGGTGGCCGTCCTTCGATAGCTTGAGCGCGAAGCGAGGAGCGTCGCCGAGCCAACCAAGTACCGTCTCATCTTGGCCGAGATAGCCGCCGAGGTTTCCCCAAGCGCACACGACCTTGTCGACGCCGCTGCCAAAGAACTCGCCGCGCGACCTGATGAGGTCGCGAATCGTGCTGCCGTTGTCCGGCCCTACCGGATCATCGTCGTGGTTCAGTGCGAGCAACGCGTCAGGGTCGGTCGCGCGGTAGGCGAAGAGGTTCACAACCTCCACCCGGTCGTAACCCCATGCTCGCGCGAAGCCGACGCAGCGGCGGATGGTGGGATCGTCCTGATCGCCATCTGCCGTTGACGGATTGAGCATAACGAACAGGACCGACTTCGGGCGACCGAGTGGCGCGCCGGCGCCATCGAGGACCGGCTTGCCGGCCTCGTCCTCCAGCCAGCGCCAAGCCGCCGGCTCCGGCCAGAGGCGCCATTCCCGCCAGAGTCGATAGCGGTAGCGGCCGTCCTTGGAGATGCGAGCGCCGGCGGCGACGTAGTCCAAGTTACGCCACCTGCGGCATGGGCAGGGTGCCGACCTTGAGGGCGATGAGGCGGGTGATCTTGCCCCAGTTGCGGGCAATCTGATCGGGCAGCAGGCCGCGGCCAAGGGCGGCGCTCGCGATCGCCGCTTCGCCCACGAGGCCGAGCCCGGCATCGACGGCGATGGCGACGATTTCCTCGTCGGTCCGGGTGAAGCCCTGGCTGAGGGAGCGCGTCCCCTCCTTCGCCTCGTCGGCGAAGGCGCGGGCGGCATCGCCGTAGGTGTCGAGCTCGTGGGTGGAAAAGCCCTCGGCGCGCAGCATGTCGCGCTGGGCGCAGCCCTGCGAGGCCTCGAGCGCGAGCATGGTCTGCCCGAGCTGCTGGATGCGCCGCTCGGCGGCGGTGAGGGTGGAAAGCGAGCTGGTCTGCATCGGTGCCTCCAAAGGATGACTGGATGGAGGCCCTATAATGAGCGGTAAGATTACCGATGTCAAGCAGGGACGGTAAGTAAACCGATGCTAGAGACCAGAGTCAGCGGGCGCGGTCTGCGACGAAGCGAGCGGCTGACTAGCTGCGCTCGCCGCTTTTCTGGCGCGCGCCTGAGCGACACTCGCGGCATCGAGAGCCGCGTTCAGCTGCTCCATGCATGATGTGGCGACGTTGCCCTCTGTAACACCGTTCTTCCCGATGAGGGATTTTATGTCGTACTTGCCAGCGATCGCCGCCGCTTGTTTGTCCGCGTCATCGACGGCGATCGTTAGGTCGTCGCCGCTGTAGCCCGCGAGGCGATAGACCCCCTCCACCATTATCTTCGCAGCTCCAACATACGCGTCGCCGAGTATGGGAGCACAAAGATGGGCTGCCTGAAGATACTTCGCAGATGCGATCGCTGCTTCCTTAAAGAGCGCCTCGGCATCAGCGGCTAAGGCCGTCCCTCCTAGAACAAAGCAAACAGCCGCGAGGCCGAGGGACTGGACAATTTTCAAAGGTCCACCACCACTTTCCTGACGCGGCCCACTATCTCGACTTCGTCGTCCGCAGCCAGGATAATAGGATCATAGTCGTCGTAGCTGTAGGGCCTGAGGCGAGGGGGTTTTCCTGCGCCGTATCGCTTAAAAGTCGCCTCTCCCGTTTCGGGATGCTTGAAGATGAAAAAGCCATTGTCGATTGGTCTGGTGTCGGCTCTGTTGAAGACGATGATCGAGCCATCGGGCGCCACCTTGTTCATGCTGTTGCCGTTCACGACGAGCGCCGCCCAATCGCCCCGACCGAGCCCAGAGATCGTGATGTGACTGCGCACATCTTCCGCTCGGGCTATGCCTTCGCTCGCCATCATGCGACCCGCGGGCACTTCTGAGTAAACGGGCAACGTTGTCGCGTCGTCTTCGCTTCCAGCTTCCTCCGGACCGACTCCGTTGATGAGCCACAACAGTTTTGCCTGGAGAACCTTTGCTACTGCCTCAAGGTTGTCTTGACTCGCCCCGGTGTCCTCGCCCCTTGCGGCGGCTCGCTTCCAGTTTCGAATTGTCTCCGTGGAACCGGTCGCCCTGCGAGACGCCTCGGTCATGGTAAGTCCAACGACATTGAGACGCTTCTGAATTCTGCTGACTAAGCCCTTCATATCCATGCGGTAACTTTACCGTTCTACACAGCGAGCGGACAGCGGTAAGAAAACCGTTGACAAAAGCGGTAAAATAACCGATCTGTCGCCCATGCTAGCGATTTCAAACCTTCTGCAACTTGCCGACGGGTACGAGCGCTTCGCTCTGGTAACTGACACGACGCTCAGCTTTCGCGTGTTCGGCGACAGCAAGAAACTAGCCGCCCTACGCAGCGGCAGCGACATCACGACTGGCAGGTTCAACGCTGCGATCGGCTGGTTCTCGGCCAACTGGCCGGAGGGGCTGGCCTGGCCCGAGGGTATCGAGCGGCCCGAGCTCGACGAGACGCCGGCGACCGGGCCCGGCGAAGCGACAGGGGCGGCGGCATGATCCCGTCAGCCGCACAGCAGCGCCAGGGCCTCGCGCGCCGAATCGCTCACTGCGTCCAGCTCCGCGCGAGCGCGAGCCGCGGCGACTGGATCACCAATCAGCGCATCGGGCTGGACAATGGTGAGCTGCGCCGCAGCGAGGACCGGTGCCAGCAGTTCAAGCCCGCCAAGCCGGGCCAGAACTGCGATCAGCAAGGCTCGATAGGCGAAATTGCGGGGATCGTCGACGGTCGTCGGCATCTGAAACTCCGTTCGCATCCGGCATCTCAGGCGTCGCTGCGCGTCGCGGTAGTTCGCGAGAGCTTCGGCGAGACGCGGCGTCATCGGGATGCGCATGCCCTGAGAGAACATGGCGAAAGCGCGGCCGTCACGCGGCAGGCGCGGGGAGTTTTGCCGTGAGCGAACTCACTCTCGAGATCAAGGCCCTGTCGCGCCGGCTGACCAAGCTCTGCGGCGGTCAGGAGTCGGCGATGCTGATCGATGGCATGCCGCTGGACCGGCACCAGACGCTTTCCGACTACGGCAATCCCAAAAGCGACCTTGTGATTCGCGCCGACGTGCTGGCGCTCATGGAAGCCGACTGCGGCCAGCCGCTCGTCACCTCTCGGCTGGCGCGGCACACCGGGCACCTCCTGGTGAAGCTGCCACCCGGCGCGCGCGACATCGTCGACCTGGGCCGCGTCACGGGGCGCGCGATGAAAGAGGTCGGCGAGGTGTTCGCGGGGCTTGGCCAGTCGCTCGACGACGGGGTGCTGAGCCACGTCGAAGGCACCGACGTCGCGCGCGAGATCGACGAGGCCATCGTCATGCTCGCGACGCTCAAGCTGATGGTGGAAGAGCGCGTCCGACGCGATGCGGGGGGCGAGAGGCGATGAGCGCCGACGGGCCGTTCAAGATGTGGCTGCACCGGGGGCCGGCGAGCGAGCCGCGGTTTTCGGTGAACCGGGTGCTGAGCAAATCGGCGTTCGGGATGTCGATGAGCGAGATGCGCGAGATCCGCGACGCGATCGACCAGGTCGAGGCGATCATCGCCGCCGCGCCGCACAACGCGACCAGCGAGTCGATCGACATGCGGGCGCGGCTCGCCAGCAAGCGGGAGGCGGCGTGATGCTCGAATTTCATCCGCTCGCCAACCTCTTTCCGCTGATCGAAGGCCGCGACTTCGAAGAGCTGGTCGCCGACGTGAAGGCGAACCGGCTGCGCGAACCGATCATGATGTACGAGGGCAAGATCCTCGATGGGCGCAACCGGTATCGTGCCGGACGAGAGAGCGGCCTGATCGACGACGAGGACGAAGTCATCGGCGCTCATTTTGTGGCGTTCGATACCCGGCTGCAGGGTGATCCGCTCACCTGGGTGCTGAGCAAAAACCTCCACCGCCGCCACCTCAGCGAAAATCAGCGGGTGATGATCGCCGCCGAGATCGCCCAGATGAAGCAGGGGCGGCCGAGCGAGTGGAACCGCGGTCCAGTCGAGGACGGAAAACCGGCCAACAGGCCGGATTTATCCCAGGGAGAGGCGGCGGAGCTGCTGAACGTCTCCGAGCGCTCGGTGCGGCGCGGGCGCGTCGTGGTCGAGCGCGGCGTCGACGAGCTCAAGGACGCGGTGAAGGCCGACAGGGTGTCGGTGTCGGCGGCGGCGGAAGTGGCGCGGCTGCCCGAGGCCGAGCAGCTCGAGATCATCCGCTCGGTGAAGCCCGAGCTGGTGGCGCAGGTGGCCAAGGACCGGCAGCGGGTGGGCGCCGGCGGGCGGGCGACGATGCAGAGCCGGGTCGAGCCGCCCGACAGCCTCGACTATTTCCCGACGCCGCCCTGGGCGACGCGGGCGCTCATCGAGGACGTGCTGCCGCGCTATCCCATCGACCTCCTCGCGCCTGGTGATCTCGGCACCGTGTGGGAGCCGGCCTGCGGCGAGGGCCACATGAGCGGCGTGCTGGAGGAGTACGCCCCGCGCGTCATCGCGACCGACGTGTTCGACTACACGGTCGACGGGCGCTCGCCACCGGGCTGGGCCGGGGTGCTCGACTTCCTCGACACCTCCGGCTTCGTCAAGGACCTGGTGGACGGCGAAGGCGTCGACTGGATCATCAGCAACCCGCCTTTCGCCGAGCAGAAGACGCTGGAATTCGCGCTGCGGGCGCTGCGGCTGGCGCGGAAGGGCGTGGCGCTGTTCGTGCGCCAGCAGTGGCTCGACACCGGCATCGAGCGCTACGAGCGGCTGTTCCGCGACATGCCGCCGACGCTCTACGCGCAGTTCGTCGACCGCGTGAACCTCTGCCGCGGGCGGTGGGACCCGGAGGGCGGCACCGCCACGGCCTACTGCTGGCTGGTGTGGGTCAAGGCGATGGCCGACGACAAGCTGATCGGCCCGCCGCGCGTGATGTGGATCGCGCCGGGAAAGCGCGAGCAGCGCGCCCGCGCCGATGATGTTTCGCGCTTCACGGCTCACCCCGTGAAGCCGCTGCTGCGGGATAGAGAAGCAGCATCTCACCTGGTTCATACCCAGGAGATCGCCGGTGCAAGTCCGGCTCCCGCTACCAGTTCGCCGGGCCTGGCGACGGCCGAGGACGCACCTCCCGGCCCGGACGGCGCCACGGTGCCTGCGGCGGACGGCGGGGAGGGCGAGCGTTGTGGATCCGTGGCTCTCCCCGCTCCGCCGACGCTCAGCGTCGATGAGCAGAACCACATCATCCGTGCCGGTTACGCGCGGACACCGGTGGCATCGATCGCCGAACTGAGCGCGGCCACAGGGCTCAAGCCGAACACCGTCAAGAAGCGCGCCGAGCGGATGGGCCTGAGCGACCGCGAGAACCAGAAGGCCGCCGCTCGCCGGCTGATCGATGGCGTCAACGCGCGGCGGCGCGCCGCCGCAACCGAAGGGGCATCCCATGGCTAACCAGAACATCATCCCACTCATCCGCGATGCCGATCGCGGCCGGCTGGTGCCGGACATGCAGGCGGCGATGAACGACATCGTCGCGGCGATCGAAGAAAACCGCGGCAAAGGCAAAGGCAAGATCACGCTCACGCTCTCGATCGAGAGCAAAGCCGAAGGCTCGTACACGATCACCCCGTCGCTCGCGGTCAAGGTGCCCGAGCGGGCGCGCGCCGACATGGCGACCTTCCTCGACGAGACGACCGGCGAGCTCATCCGCCGCGACCCGCGCCAGCCCGATCTGCCCGGCGTCGCGCCGGTCGATTTCCGCAGCGGCGCGACAGACCAGTAACCCCTTCAACCAGGAGCGACCACCATGGACACCAAGACCACCGCGTCGAAAGGCGCACCCGATCCGGGCAGCACCAGCACGCTGCCCGACGACATCGCCGAGCTGCTCGCGCTCGGCGGCAGCACCCTCGTGAGCGAGGTGTTTGCGCTCGACGACGGAGGGCAGATCGTCTTTCTCGGCAAGGACGTGAAGTCCGAGCGGCTACCGGCCCTCAACCCGAAGCTGCCAGAGTTCGTCACGCAGGCCGAGACCTTCGTCGAGCCCCAGTCGTTTTCCGACTACCTGATCCAGTTCAAGAGCAGCACGGCGATCTGCCGCGCCTCGCTCGGGCAGAACCGGATCGACTGCGTGCTCGACTATCACGGCAACGCACGGGTGAAGGACGGGACGACCGACCGTGACGCGGCGGTGCCGGGCCGCGGCAAGCACACCGCGACACTGCTTTGCCCGTGGGACCCCGACTACAAGAAGTGGCGCGACATCTTGGGCCAGCCGATCGAGCAGTCCGACCTCGTCGAGTTCATCGAGGACATGGTGCACACGATCAGCGAGCCGGCGGCCGGCGACCTGATCGATGCGGTGGGCAGCGTCGAGATCTCGCGCGCGGTGAAGTTCAAGTCGGCGCGCAGCCTGCGCAACGGCACGGTGCAGGTCCTCTACACCGAAGAGGACGGCAGCGATGGCAGCACCACGATGCCTGAGGAAATCAAGATCGTGACGCCGCTGTTCCAGGGCGGTCCGACCGCGGTGCTCACGGCAAAACTCCGTTACGCCATGGACAAGGGCCACCTCGTCTTCCGCGTCGTCGTTCCCGGCATCGAGAAGGAAGAGCGCGAAGCCTTCCGCTCGATCGGCGAGCACGTGCGTGCGGATACGGCGACGCCGGTGTTCTACGTCGCATAGGCGACGGACGACGTTCCCGCCGGCGCCCCGGGAGCGGGCGCCGGCGCTTCTGTTCAAAGGGGCGGCACCTTGAAGGTTTTGACTGTCTGGCAGCCATGGGCGAGCCTGATCGCGATCGGCGCCAAGCCGTACGAATTCCGCGGCCACCTGCCGCCGCGCGCCCTGGTGGGGCAGCGCATCGCGATCCACGCCGGGGCGCGGCCGCCGGTGGTCGACGAAATCCGCCAGCTGGTCGAGATCCTCACCACGCGGCGTCATGCCTGGCGCGTCTGTCTCAAGGGCGAGATCGCCCTGCCGTTCCTCGAAAAGGCGCTGGCGCAGCCCGAGCTGCTGCCGCTGCGGTTGATCCTCTGCACCGCCGTGCTGGGGACACCGCGCGACGGGCATGACATCGCCGCTGACTTCGGCGGGCCGGTCAACGATTCCTCCCGCAGCGAGCACGCCAACTTCGGCTGGCCGCTCACCGCCGTCGAAGACGTCGTGCCGCCCGAGCCGCACACCGGCCGGCAGGGGTGGAGCGAGTGGGGCGGCGCGGGGCAGGGGAGCCTGTTGTGAACGACCTCAGCCCCCTCGACACCGTGACCTCGACGCGCCTCCTGATCGACGGCGGCGCGATGGTGGGCGCGCCGCGGCGCGGGGCGAGGCGGGAGTGGACGACGCGCGAGGTGGCGATCATCGACGCCGAGTTTCCCGGCGGCGGGATCAACGCCTGCCTGCCGCTGCTGCCCGGCCGCTCGGCCGGCGCCATCTACCAGAAGGCTGCGCAGGAGGGCTTGCGCAAGCGCAACCGCGCGGGCGGGGTGACGGAGCGGCAGCGCTACAAGGCGACGCCGCAGATCGATGCGGCGATCGCCGGGGCGTTCAGCGGCGAGCGCACGCCGACTGAGGCGATCCGTAGCCTGTCGCGGGCGACCGGCAGGCCGCGGGCCTGGCTCAACCGGCGGGCACGCGACCTCGGCCTCGTCGTGCCGCGCTTCAAGGAGCCGCCATGGAACGAGGCGGAGGTCGAGCTGCTGCGCGACCTCGGCCCCAGGCATCCCGACACGATCCGCCGCAAGCTGCTGGCCGCCGGCCACCGGCGCACGTCGACGGCGATCCGGCTCAAGCAGAAGCAGCTGCGGATCCTGCGCGGGATCGACGAAGACGGCAGCTACTCGGCGACGGCGCTCGGCGAGATCATGGGTGTGGACCGCGACACGGTGCGCCGCTGGGTTGAGAGGGGCTGGCTCGCCGGCGCCCGGCTCCGCTCGTTCGCCGCACCCGAGGGACGGGCCCCGCACGGCCGCGCGATGTGGCAGTTCACCCGGCGCGAGGTGCGCGACTTCATCGTCGAGAACGTCGCCATCGTCGATCTGCGCAAGATCGACAAGTTCTGGCTCGTCGACCTCCTGGCGGGCGGCATGGGCACCGCGGTCGGGGTGGCGCGATGAGCAACCTCGGCCCGGCGCCGGCCTCGTGGGCGTGGAACTTCCGCTGGACGATCCCGGACGTCGAGCGCGCGCTCGTGATGGCGCGGCGGGGCGAGCACGTCTCGACGATCGCGCGGGTGTTCGCGACCACGGTGGAGGAAGTGCGCGCGATGCTCCGCCGCAACCTGCCGGATTTTGCGGGGGGGGGCGATGATCCGCGCCTGGGTGGGTAGATGGCGGTGAACCTCTTTGCGGGCATGGGCTCGCATCAGTCGGCCAAGTCGGAGACCGACACCTGGTTCTCGCCGCCGGCGATCCTCGAGGCGGTGGGCGGGTGGGAGAGCTTCGACCTCGATCCCTGCTCGCATGTCGAGCGGCCGTGGCCGACCGCGCGGCAACACTACGCGCAGGAGGACAATGGGCTGATGCTGCCGTGGTTCGGCCGGGTTTGGCTCAACCCGCCCTACTCGATCGCGTTGATCACGCGGTTCCTCGGCCGGATGGCCGAACACGATCATGGTGTGGCGCTGATCTTCGCGCGGACCGAGACGGACCCGTTCCACCGGTTCGTGTGGGGCGCCGCGAGCGGCCTGCTGTTCCTGCGCGGCCGGCTCAACTTTCACCGCGCCGACGGCAGCCGCGCCGAAGCCAATGGCGGGGCGCCCTCGGTGCTGATCGCCTACGGCGCCGACGACCGCGACATCCTCGCCGCCGCGCCGATCGAGGGCGCTTTCGTGCCCTTGCGATTCAAAACGCAGATGCTGGTGCAGGCTTTCGCAGGGGGCACGACTTGGGCGGATGCGCTCGCCGCCTACATGGCCGCGCAGCCCGGCCCGGTGGCGCTCGGCGAACTCTACCGCGCGTTCGTTGATCACCCCAAGAGCCGGACCAACCAGCACTGGCGCGACAAGCTGCGGCAGGTGCTGCAGCGCGGCGCGTATGAGCGGGTCGACAAGGGCCTCTGGCAGCGGAGGGCAGCTTAGATGAAGCCCACGCGCGTGCAGCTCTCGCGGCGGAAGGGGTGGCGCATGCCGCCCAACACGGTGAAAGTCGATCGAACGACGGCGTTCGGCAACCCCTATCAGGCGGGAGCTGACGGCGACGGAAGCCGCGCCTATCTCGTCGGACTCTTCCGTGAGCACGTCGCTCGCAGCCCCGGTCTGCGCGAGAGGGTGCGCCGTGAGCTACGGGGCAAGCATCTGGCGTGCTGGTGCCCGCTCGATGGTCCATGCCACGCCGACGTGCTGCTGGAGGTGGCGAACAGCGAAGAGGCCCACGCGGATTTGCCTAGCGACCTTCGGCAGATGCTGCCATGAACGATAGCAGCTCACTGAACCGCCTTGGCGGGAAAATCCGAGAAGAGCACCTCGCCGAGCCCGCGGATGTCCTCGAGGTCGAGCCCGTCAGACCTCATATCGCTGGGCAATCGGCCGAGCGGAAACTGCTGCCTCGCAGCGCTGCGCGATCGTTTCAATTCGTCCTCGGCGTCGATCGCAAAGTAGCGCATGGCCATGCACCAGGCCTGCGCCTTCCTAACCATGACCTGAAGCCGCTCCCGTTGATCCGGTACATTTCGGCCCGCATCCAGCGCCGCGAAAATAGTTGCCGTCTCGGCGCCGTAGGTCAAAAGCGCTGCGTGAAAGGCGTAGTAGACCCGGACGTCGGCTGCGAGTTGGATCAAAGGGCCAGTGATGTCGATCAACTGCGGCCGAGTCTGCCAGGTCGCGAGCATCAGCTCAAGCCGAAGAAGATAACTGGGTGCCGTTTGCAATGCGCCGATCGCGCGGTCGATCACTTCATTGCTTCTTTCGGCGGCGCGCCGACGAGCCTCCATGCCCGCAGCGACGAAGACAAAGCCACCGGCAACTACCGCGAGCAAACCTGCCGCGAGAGTTGTGTCCACCCATGCGAGCCCCGTTACCGCGTGGCCGGCTCCGTCGATCGTGGTCCAGAAAGCGGAGCTGAAAAGCGGTGCGTCAGGGGCTGCGACGCGCCAGACCCAGAACATCGCAAGGCCAATTGCGATGACGAAAAGATAGAAGGCCTGCGCCCAGCCGGAACTCAGCACTCTCTTCATGGCGCATACTTGGGCGCCCATCGGCTCGTTGTCGAGGGTCGCAGATGACCCAGCAAGCGACCCTCGTCGAGCTCAAGGATGCGACCGGCAAGCCGGTGGCGCTGCCGCACAATGTCGAGGCGGAGCAGGCGCTGCTCGGGGCGATCTTCGTCAACAACGAGGCGCTGTACCGGGCGGGCGACTTCCTCAAGCCCGAGCACTTCTATGAGCCGGCGCACCGGCAGATCTTCGAGGTGATGGCGAAGCTGGTGCGGGCGGGCAAGGCGGCGACGCCGATCACGGTCAAGACATGGCTGCCCGAGACGCTGACGCCCGACGTGACGATGGCGCACTACCTCGTACGGCTTGCGGGCGAGGCGACCACGGTGCTCAACGCGGGCGACTTCGCGCGGGTGATCCACGACCTGGCGCTCAAGCGCTCGCTGCTCGGGCTCGCCCAGGGCCTCTGCACCGACGTGATGGACGGCGACGTCGAGACGACGCCGGCGCAGCTGATCGAAGGGGCGGAGAAAGACCTCTACGCGCTCGCCGAGAAGGGCGGCGCGGCCGGCGGCTTCGCGCCGTTCGACGGGGCGCTGACGGAAGCGATCCGCATGGCGGCGGAGGCCTATCAGCGCGACGGCTCGCTCTCGGGCATCGCCACGGGGCTGATCGATCTCGACCGGCTGATGGGTGGGCTCCAAAAGAGCGACCTCGTGATCCTCGCGGCGCGGCCGGCGATGGGCAAGACCGCGCTCGCGACCAACATCGCCTTCCACGTGGCGCGGAGCTGGCGCAGCGCGGTCGAACCAGACGGGCGGCGGAAGACCATCGACGGCGGGCAGGTGGGTTTCTTTTCGCTCGAGATGAGCGCCGAGCAGCTCGCGACGCGCATCCTCTCGGCCGAGGCGGAGATCTCGTCGTCGGACATCCGCCGCGGCAACATCCACGAGAGCCAGTTCGGCCGGCTCGTCGACACCTCGAACCTGATGAGTGGACTGCCGCTCCACATCGACGACACGGGCGGGCTGAGCGTCGCGCAGCTCAGCGCCCGGGCGCGGCGGCTCAAGCGGCAGAAGGGGCTCGACCTCCTGATCATCGACTACCTGCAACTCCTCGGCGGCAGCACCGCCAAGGCGCGCGAGAACCGGGTGCAGGAGCTGACCGAGATCACCACCTCGCTCAAGGCGCTCGCCAAGGACCTGGAAGTACCGATCATCGCGCTGAGCCAGCTCAGCCGGGCGGTGGAGAGCCGCGACGACAAGCACCCGCAGCTCGCGGACCTGCGCGATTCCGGCTCGATCGAGCAGGACGCCGACGTGGTGCTGTTCGTCTATCGCGAGGAATATTACCTCAAGAACCGCGAGCCCAAGGAGGGCACCGACGACCATCTCAAGTGGCAGGACGAGATGGAGAAGGTGCACGGCCGTGCGGAAGTGATCATCGGCAAGCAGCGGCACGGGCCGACCGGCACGGTGCAGCTGAGTTTTACCGACAGGTTCACCAAGTTCGGCAACCTGTCGGTCGGGTCGTACGTGCCGGAGCGGGCGCAATGAGTGTGCTCGCGGCGGCGGCGAAGGGGTCGGGCTGGCGCGCAGGGATGCGCGAGGACTCGGCGCGGATGAAAGTCGCGCCTACCCCCCCCTCCGCCGAAGTGCAGGCGCTGCGCGACCAGGTGGAGATGCTGCAGCGGGCGCTTGGCACGGATTTCCGGCCCGGGCGGCGGCTCGGCCTGACCGCATACGAGGCGAGGGCGCTCGGGATGCTGATGAAGCGCGGCTACGCCCGGCGCGAAGCGATGCACGACGCGCTCTATTTCGACCGGGCCGGCGATCCGCCCGACATCAAGGTCGTCGACGTCTGGGTGCTCAAGCTGCGGCGCAAGCTCGCGCCCTGGGGCATCAGCATCGAATGCGTGCGCGGCGAGGGCTACCGGTTCACGCCGGAGATGCTGCGGAAGGTGCGCGCGCTGACGGGAGCGGGCGATGAGTGAAGGCGGCACAGCGACGTCAAGTGCCATGCGGGCCCTGGACCGGAGAGCGATGTGATCATCCGGATCGGTATCCCCGCGTCTTTCGGCCATTTTTGCGCGGTCGCGCGCGACGTTGGCGCGCCGATACTGGTGAGCGCCAATGCGTTTTGGCGGAACGGGCGCTTCGGCCTGCCAACGCCTCGCATCTTCGGCGGTGCGGATGTCGCGCTCGACAGCGCGGGCTTCGTCGCGATGGTCCGTTATTGGGGCTATCGATGGACACTTGGGGACTATGTAGATCTCGCGGGACGTGTGCACCCAAGTTGGTGGGCTGCGCCCGATTTCTGCTGCGAACCGGAAGTCGCAAACGACCGGAGCGAGGTGATCGCGCGAGTGGAGCGGACCGCCTTCAAGCTCGACTGGTGTCGGCAAGTGGCCAATGATCGTGGGGTACCAGCACCCATGCCTGTGCTGCAGGGATGGTTCGCTGAGGACTATCTCCGCTGCGCCGACCTCATCGGCGATCTGCCGGTCCTCGTGGGCCTTGGGTCGGTCTGCCGTCGCCCACTCGCAGGGGCAGCCGGTGTGATCAACCTAGTCACCACTCTCGACCGACATCTACCAAGCCACGTCCGATTTCACCTGTTCGGCGTGAAGGGCCAGGCGATCGGTGTTCTGGCGGGACACCCGCGTGTGTTCTCGGTCGATTCGGCTGCGTGGGACTACGCGTCGCGGCGTGAGAAGGTCAGAAACGGCCAAAAGAGCAGCACGTTGAGCTACCGCAGCGCCTACTTGCGCCGCTGGTATCGCGAACAGACGAACTCGCTCGGCCTCTTCGCGAGGGTCGCATGACAGGGCGCTCGGCTGAACACATTCTCCACCTGCATCGCTCGACGCATCGCGAGATCGTCGCCAACCGCAACGAGGCGTTTCTCGATGGGGTGTGTCACGCGCTCGACATGCTGCGCGAGCTCGACCCCGCGGCGGCCGACCGGCTCGAGGCCCGGCTGTTCGCGAAGCCGGAGGCGCCCGCGCCATGAGCCTGTCGACGCCAGTGATCGACGAGCTGGCCGCGGCCCTGGGCGTGACGATCGCGCCGGAGCTGCGGGCGGCGCTCGTCCGCATCGAGGTGGCGGAACGCGCGATGCGGGTGACCGGGCCGGTGACGGCGGGCGTCACCGGGGTGACGGGTGTGACGCCGGCGGCGCCGAGCAAGGCGGCGCTGCGCACGCGGAAGTGGCGGGCCAAGGTCCGCGCGGCCGCAGTGCAGGGTGTCGCTGCACCATCCGAGGCGTCACCGAGCGTCACCGCGACCGTCACGCGACCATCACCGGTGACGTCACCCACCGTCACCGGTGACGCCTTCGGTGACGGTGGGCTGCAAAAAGAAAATCCCCCACACCCCCTAAAGAAAAACTCTCCCCCCAAACCCCCCTTCCGGTCGCGGCGGCGTCACGCGGTGACGTTCGGACCGCCCGCCGAGCCCGTCGACCGCAGCCAGCCCGACCGGCGCGGTCGGGTGTGGCTGCACTCGTCGGACCCGCGCTACCTCGAGATCCGCGCGCGGCGGCCATCGGGGACGCTGGCGACGGACGGGGCGGGCGGCTGGCGCTTCTCGCCGGCGGAAGTGGCGGCGGCTGAGGAACGGCTCGCGACCCGGGTGGCGGCACTCCCCCCGCGCTCGGGCGCAGGCCAACCGCAGGCGCCGGTGCGGGCTGGACCGGGCGAGCGGCGCGAGACGGGGCCGCCGCGCGAGATGCGGTCGGGGTGAGATTCGGGAAAGGGGCGAGGAAGATGGGCTACATCGCAACGCGCACGCCGCGCGACATCGAGGCGTTGATCGTCTGGGCGCTCGTCGACAACGGGCTTGGTGCCGAGTTCGTCGACAAGCGCGGCGCGCTCACCTGGCGCGACTACGGCACGACGATCGACATCAGCTCGGGCTGGTCGGTCGCGGCGCCCAAGGTGCAGCACGAGGATGCCGAGCGCATTGCCGCGGCGATCGTGTCGCTCCCGACGCCGGCGATGGTCGAGCTGGTCATCCGGCACGGTCGCGCGAACTGTCGCCCCGACTGGTGCGAGGAAGGCGTGGGCCATGCAGCGCTGAAGACCAACCGGCGCGGCCAGGTGGAGTGGCACTACGAGCGGCCGGGCGACCGCAAGAGCCGCAAGCTCGAGCCCAAGCGCATCTGGGTCGGCGAGACGGCCGAACGGGTCGAGTGGTATCGGGCGCGCTACACGCTCTGGTGGCGGGCGCTTGAAGCGCTCGTCGGGCCGCTGAACGCGGTGCTGACCCGATACGAGGCGCTGCCGCCCAGGGCGCCGGAAGAGCCGTGGACGGTGCGGGTGTTCGACATGGCGGGGGAAGAGATGCGCGGCATGCTCGGCGAGGATGCCAGCATGCGACGGGCGGAACTCGCCGCAGCCGGCGACATCGAACTGCCGATGCTGAGCGAGCGGAACGCCAATCTACAGGCCGGAGAATCGGCGGGCAGCGGATCGACGCACGGTCGCACTTGACTTCCACGCATAATTTGGCGCACATGAGACGCATCCCAATAGGGATTCGAACGCGCTGCCCCACCGGGCGGCGCGTTTCGCTTTTGCGGCCCGTTTCACGGGTGACAAATCCGGCCAACTGGCCGGTTTAGGAAAGAGAGCGACGGATGGTCGGCTTGGCAATCTCGTTTGCTGCCGACATCCGTGCCATCCAGGCCGAGCTGCCGAGGTGGGCGCAGGATCGCGTCCCGTCCATCACCCGCAACGCACTCAACGACGCAGCCGACGACGGGCGAGCTGCGGAGATGGCCAAGATCGCCGGCGTCTTCGACCGGCCGACGGCGTTCATCGAGCGCTCGCCCCGGTTGCGCAAGGCGACGAAGGACGATCTCGAGGCGCAGGTCTTCATCAGCGACGACCGCAGCGGGTCGAACCTCTCGCCGCAAATGCCGCTGGCGGCCGAGGTCCTGGGTGGGCCGCGGCGAGCCAAGCGCTTCGAGGTGCTGCTCAGGGCGCGTGGCATCATGCGGCCCGATGAGTATGCGATCCCCGCCATCGGTCAGGTGCGCGACGCTTACGGCAATCTGCCCGGATCGCTGATCGTGCGCATGCTGAGCCAGCTGCAGGCCTTCGGCGAGATGGGCTTCAAGGCCAACGAGACGGCGAAGTCTCGCAAGCGCAACCTGAAGCGCGGGGTGGCCCGCTACTTCGTGCCATCGGGTGTGCGGCAGGAGCGCGGCATCAGTAGGCTGCCGCGCGGCATCTACGAGCGGAACGGCAAGTCGATCCGGGCAGTGGTGATCTTCGTGTCGGGTGCGCCCCGGTATGGCCGACGCTACGACTTCGGGCAGGCGACGATCGCCAAGGCGCGCCGCGTGTTCGAACCCTACTGGACCCGTTACTTCTACGCCGAGCTCGCCAAGCGGACGATGGGCTGAGCCAGAGCCTCACGGGTCCTTCCAGAGATCGACGTCGCCGGCGGGTAATTCGGACCCCGATCATTCGGCAGTCTGACGGATTTTAGTGAGCCTAAAGCGTAGCCTAAAGCGAGGGCTAAAGTGGAACTTGCCAAGGGCGACTTTGCGCGGGAGATGAACCTGTCGCCGGGTCGCATCAGCCAGATGATCAAGGAAGGGATCATCGGGCCAGACGCGATCACGCCTGCCGGCCGGATCGTAGTCGAGCTCGCCAAGGCACAGATCGCGGCCCGCCGGCACGTCGGCCAGGCGCTGGGCAACGGCCTCGGGACGAACATCGTCGGAGCGCCGGCGGTGCCGCCCGGTCAGCCGGCCCCGCTGCTGGGCGAGAAACAGGCCGCGGAGCTCATCCAGCTCGAGCGCCTCGAGCAGGAACGGCGGAAGAACCGCCAGGCCGAGAAGGAAGAGGCGATCGCCAACGGGCAGCTGGTGCGGGGCGACGAGCTGGTGCGGCAGGTGGCGAAGGCGACGCAGCGTGTCGTCAACGAGTTCACCGGCATGGCTCCGGACATCGCGAACGCCATCGCGGCGAAGTGGGAGCTACCGCAACGCGACGTGCTGCACCTGGTGCGGCAGGTGATGCGGGCTAAGCGTGGCGAGCTCGCGGCTGCCGCGCGTCGCGAGGGCGAGGCGTTGCCCGAGACGGCGGAGGCACTGGTCGCATGACCGAGATGACGCTGCAGCTCGCCAATGCCGAGCGCCTGGCGATACTGACGATCGCCGATGTCGTCGCCCCACCGCCGCCTGTCGACTATGTTGGCTGGGCGCAGCGCAACGTCGTGTTCTCGAAGCGCGAGAGCGACTTCGAGGGGCCGTACAATCGCGACCTCTTCGGCTACTTCGACGAGGTGCTCCGGGCATTGTCGCCGGATGATCCCTGCCGGATCGTGACGCTCAAGGGCTCGGCGCAGATCGGCAAGACCGTCGTCGCCAACGTATTCTGTGGCGGGTCGCTGGAAATGGACCCGGCGGACTTTCTCTACACGCACCCCACCGAGGACAACGCCTCACGGTGGAGCAAGATGAAACTCATGCCCTTCATCAAGGGCACGACGGCGCTATCGGCGATCTTTCCGCAGCGTTCGCGCGATGGGGCGGATTCGATCCTCTACAAGGAGCGCCGCGACGGCCGCGCTGCACTGCTGATCTCGGGCGCGAACTCGCCGGCGTCACTGAGCCAGGTGTCGATGCCGCGCCAGGCGCAGGACGATCTGAGCAAGTGGGAGATGAACGCCGCCGGCGATCCTGAGGCACAGGCCGACAGCCGGTCGAGCGCGTACGAGTTCGCCAAGATCCTCAAAATCTCGACGCCGATGGTCGAGCCCGGATGCCGGATCACCAAGAGCTTCGACGCAGGCAGCCAGGAGCGGTTCTTCGTCCCGTGCCCGCATTGCGATGCGATGCAGACGCTCGAATGGGAGAACATGCTGGAGGACCTCGACGAGGCCCGTCCGGAGGCGGCCCACTTTACCTGCGTGGAGTGCGGCGGGGTGATCGAGCAGCATCATCGGCCGGAGATGCGCCGGCGCGGGGAGTGGCGCGCCGACAATCCGAAGGCCAAGCGGTTCCACCGCAGCTTCTACATCTGGTCGGCCTATTCGGAGCTGCAGAGTTGGGAGCGCATCGCGCGCGCCTGGCTTGCGGCGAAGGGCGACCCCAAGTCCGAGCAGACGTTCCTCAACGACAAGGTGGGGCGGGCGTATCGGACCACGGGCGAGGCGCCTGCCTGGGAACTGCTGCGGGATCGCGGCCTCGCCGCCGAGCGCAAGACGGGGCTGGTGCCCGCCGGCATGCCGGTGCTGACCTGCGGCGTCGACTGCCAGAAGGACCGCGTCGAATGGCAGGTCGTGGCGTGGGGCCGCGACTACCGGAGCGGCATCGTCGACGCCGGCGTGATCGACGGCCATATCTCCTCGAGCGAGGCGCAGAAGGGACTCGACGATCTGCTCGCCCAGGGGTTCCGCAATGCCTGGGGCCGGCCGATCAAGATCGACATGCTGGCGATCGACGGCAACGCCTGGACGGAAGACGTCTGGGGCTGGGTCAAGAGGCACCCGAGCTCGCGCGTGATCATGGTGCGCGGCGTCGATTCCGAATCCGCGCCGTTGCTGCAGCGGGTGAAGAAGGAAAGGGGGCGCACGGGCAAGCTGCTCGCCTACTCGCGGCGCTTCTTCAACTTCGCGACGTCGGTGCTCAAGATGGGCCTGTATCGGAACCTGGGGAAGGACGACGCCCTCGAGCGCGGATATATCGACCTGCCGGCGGGATTGGACGACGAGTTCTACCGCCAGCTCACGGCCGAGCGCCGCGTGCCGAAGAAGGGCTCGGGCGGCGTGGTGCGCTACATCTGGGACAAAGATCCGGCGCAGCGAAACGAAGGGCTCGACACGCACCTGCAGGCGACCGCGGCGTGGATTCGCATCGCGGGAAGCACCCGCGAGCTGCTCGACAAGCACTGGGAGCGGTTCTTTGCCGAGCGTGAATGCGCGCCAGATGAGGCCCAGCTCGATCTCGAGGACTTTCTGACGGCGCCACCGCCCTCGGTTTCTCAGCCGCTGGCTGAGGAAGTGCTCCGTAGCGCGTCGGCCGCTCCGCGTGGTCGCCGCGTCAGGAAAATGAGGATCAACTGATGGCCGGGATCACGCTCGCGCAGGCGCAGGCGAAGCTCGACGTGTGGCTCGCGGCCGAGGAAGGCCTTGCCTTGAGCCAGAGCTATTCGATCCAGGTCGAGGGTAATACGCGCACCCTGACCCGCGCCGACCTGGGCGAGGTGGGCAAGCGGATCACCTTCTGGAACAACAAGGTCGTGACGCTCACGGCGCAGGCCTCGCGTCAGAGCCGCTCGCGGACGATCGTGAACTAGCCATGGCCAGTCTGACGACGATACCGCGCGGCCAGCTCCGGTTGGTCCGCCAGGAGACGGCTGTGCCTATGGCGTCGGCTTCGGACGCCGGCGACGGTTCGTGGGCTTCGGGGTACGCCGCCGGCCGGCGGAGCACGAAGCGGACGCGAAACTGGGCGGCGAAGCCGACAGGCCCGGGGACGGACATCCTGACGGACCTGCCTACTCTTCGCGCCCGGTCTCGAGATCTCGAACGAAACAATGCGCTCTCGCTTGGCGCCATCAACACGAAGGCCGCCGGCGTCATCGGCGCCGGACTGACCCTCCGGTCGGTGCTTGATACGGACGTGCTGGGCATCGACCCGGCGACCGCCGCGGCGCTCCAGTATCAGATCGAGCGGGAGTGGGAGATCTTCGAGTGCGAGGCCGACTACTCCGGCCTTCAGCATCTCAAGGACCTGCAGCGCGTGATGTATCGCTCCGCGCGGGTGAGCGGGGACATCGGAATCGGCCGGCGATACCGGCGGCGCCAGGGCGACACCTACGGCACCAAGATCGTGGCGATCGAAGCCGATCGCATCTGCAATCCGCGCAACATGGCGGACAGCGACGTGCTCATGGGCGGCGTTTCCCTCGCGCCGGACGGTGAGGTGCTCGGCTGCTGGGTGACCAATCGCCACCCGGGCGAGCTGCGCGGGCCAGCGCTGCAGTGGACGTTCGTACCGCGGCGCGGCCCGAGCGGAATGCTGCAGATGCTTCTCGCCGGCGAGATCCTGCGACCGGGCCAGGTGCGTGGCGTTCCGTTGTTCGCGCCGGTCATGGAAGACCTGAAGCAGCTCGGCGACTACCGGGAGGCCGAGCTCAAGGCGGCGCTCAACGACGCCTATCTCTTCGCTTTCGAACAGCGCGCTGCCGAACAAGATGATGACGGCAGCCCGCTGGTCACGCGGGGCGACGGATCTGATGACGACGCCGGCGAGCTGACGCTGACCGACTTGCAGATCACGACGCTGGCGCCCGGTGCGACCGTGAACGTCAAGCATCCCGAGCGCCCGAACTCCGGCTTCGGCGGCTTTGTCGAGTCCATCGCGCAACAGATCGGCGCAGCGCTCGGAATCCCGTTCGAGCTGCTGATGCAGCACTTCTCATCGAGCTTCAGCGCTTCGCGCGGTGCGCTCGAGCTCGCCTACAAGGGCTTCCAGATCGAGCAGGCCTGGTTTGTAAGGTCGATCCTCGATCCGATCCGCGAATGGCAGTTCACCGAGATGGTGGCGGCAGGGCGGTTCGATGCTCCCGGATTCTTCGACGATCCGATCAAGCGCCGTGCCTGGCTCGGGCGCGTGTGGATCGGTCCGACCCGGGTGCAGATCAATCCTCAGGTCGAAGCCAATGCCGACGACACCGACCTCAAGAACGCGGTGAAGACCCGCGAACAGGTGATGACGGAGCGCACCGGCGGGGACTTCGACACGAAAAGTCGCCAGTGGCTGCGGGAAAACGCCGCGGTTGGGCGACCGGGCCCTGCACCGGTTCAACCGGCACTCGCAAAGCCGGCGGACAAGGCGGCGGAGAAGAACAACGACGGGACGGACGGAGGCGGCGATGGATCTGCAAACTAACCCGTTCCTCGCGCGGTTCGACAATGTCCCCGCGCTCATCGCTCCCGATCGCCGTGGAGAGTTCGAAAGCGCCCTGGTCGCGCTGGCCGCCGACCCGCGGCTGAGTGACGCTATGGCCGCGGCGACGACCAATGACGACACGTTCTGGACGGAACTGGGTCGCAGCTCGAGCACGTTTCGGCCGTACGTGGTCAGCAACGGCGTTCTAACGATCCCGATCCGCGGCATCCTGCTCAACGACTTTCCGTATCAGTTCTTCGGGTATGCGACGGGCTATCCCTATATCCGCAAGGCGTTCCAGCGGGGACTGGCCGACCCAGACGTGAAGGGCATCGCCTTTATCATCAACTCGCCTGGCGGCGAGGTGGCGGGCAATTTCGATCTGGTCGACACCCTTTACGCCGGCCGCGGCAAAAAGCCCGTCCGGGCGTTTGCGGCAGAGGCCGCCTATTCGGCCGCCTACTCGATTGCCTCGGCTGCCGACACGATCAGTCTGCCTCGCACCGGGGGCGTCGGATCGATCGGCATCGTGGGCATGCATATCGACGTCAGCGCCGCGCTCGAGGACAGCGGGATCAAGGTGACACTGATCTATGCCGGGAAGCACAAGATCGACACCTATCCGTACGCCCCACTTTCGGATGCCGCCAAGGCGCGAATGCAGGCGGACGTCGACAGCCTCTACGAAGTTTTCGTGTCCACCGTGGCGCGAAACCGGAAGCTCGATGCTCAGGCGGTGCGCGACACCGAGGCCCTGACGTTCCGAGCGCCGGAAGCGGTTTCCAACAAGCTGGCCGATTCCATCGGTTCGCTGGATGCCGCCCTGGCCGCCTTTGCGGCCGATGTCAGCAACCCCGACGAAGGAGATCAAACCATGTCGGATACCAAAGCGGCCATGACGGTGGCGTCGGCAAAGGCCGACTATCCCGATGTGGCGAATGCCCGGATCGCCGAAGGGAAGGACGCGGCGACGGCGGAGAACAAGACGGCAATCGACCAGGCCGTCGCGGCCGACCGTGTCCGCATCGCCGGGCTCGACAAACTCGAAGGCAAGGTCGGGGGCAACGAAGCGGCGCTCAAGATCATTGCCGATGCAAAGGCGGACGGCTCGTCGGTCGAAGCGACGGGGTCGAAGCTCATCGAGATCGACGCCTTCGCCAAGGCTGGCGTGGTGCAGGCGCTCCGGACAGACGACGCGTCCGCCAGCGGAGCTCGCCCCGCCGTCGCCGCCGATCCCAACGCCAAGCCCGTCGCACAGACTCCCGATGGCTGGAAGGCCGAATGGGAAGCGAGCGCCGAGCTGCAGGGCAAGTTCGACACTGCCGGCGCCTACGTCGGCTTCAAGAAGTACGAGCAGCGCCGGAAAGGGGGCAAGTAAATGACCACGCTCGCAGCCAACAAGGAGCGGACCTACTCGCTCACCCATCTTGATTTCAATGAGCTGCCGGCCATCAACGCCGACATCCTCTACTGGGGCTCGGCGATCGGCAAGGTCGTCAGCACCGGTTACATGCGCCCGCTGGTCGCCGGCGATCGCTTCCAGGGCTTCGCCGACGCCAAGGCCGACAACAACGCCGGCGCCGCCGGCGATATCAACGTCAATGTTCGCGCCAAGGGGCGCGTGCAGCTCAGCGTTGCCGGCGCGACCATCACCGACGTGGGCCAGCCGGTCTATGCGACCGACGACGACACCTTCGTGTTCAACCCGGTGGGGGCGAGCTTCATCGGCTTCGTCCACCGGTTCGTGTCGGCCGGCGTGGTCATCGTCGCGTTCGACGCCGATGGCTACCGCGACCCCTATGGCAACCACACGGCGCGCCTCGAGATCACGGCGGACACGACGCTCGACGCGACCCACACGGGCAAGCTGCTTTGGGTGAGCGCCGATGGCAAGTTCATCACCCTGCCGGCGATCGCGACCGGCCTGGATGGGGTGCTGATCGTCAACGGCGGCGCGTTCGGAACCATCGCGGTGAACATCAGCCCGAACGCCTCGGACATGATCCTCGGCCCCGACATCATCGGCGCCGATAACAAGGACCTCATCAACACCAAGGCCACCGCGAACCGCGGCGACCGCGTGGTCATCGGCGGCAACGATGCCGACGGCTATGCGGTGCAGGAAATCAGCGGCACCTGGGCACGCGAAGCGTAAGCCCGAGAAAGGACACAGACGATGCTCGCTTCCCAGTATGAGAAAATCACTACCCCCAACGTGATCGGCATGATCGTCGAGGGTCTCGACACCGGGCCTTCGGCCTGGGTGCTCGCCCTGGCGATGAAGACCGAGTCCAACAATGCCGGCGAAGACTATGGCTGGCTCGGCAATGCGCCGGCCCTGCGCGAGTTCATCGACGGACGGTCGCCCGCCGAGCTGCGCGAGAACAGCTTCCGCATCAACAACAAGGACTACGAGGGCTCGATCAAGGTCAAGCCGAAGGATCTTCGGCGCGACAAGACGGGGCAGCTGCGCATCCGGATCAACCAGCTCACCGAGCGGGCCAACGACAATCCGGCGAAGCTGCTGTCGACGCTGATCCTCAACGGTGCCTCGACCAACTGTTACGACGGGCAGTACTACTTTGACACCGACCATTCCGAGGGCAATTCCGGGAGCCAGTCGAACTCGATCACGTATGACTCGGTGTCGACCACGGCCCCGACCTCGGACGAGTTCGGTGAAGCCATTCTCGCGGCGATCGTCAAGCTGCTCGGCTACGTGGACGACCGCGGCGAGCCGATGAACCAGTCGGCCCGCGAGTTCGTGGTGATGGTGCCGCCGCCCTTCGCCGGCGTCGCCCTCAAGGCCGTGACGGCGCTTCTCGGTTCGGGCGGCGCCTCGGCGACGATCCCGGCCCTCAAGGGCAAGTTCACCGTTTCGGTCGAGGTCAACCCCCGGCTCACCTGGACGACCAAGTTCGTGCTCTTCCGCACCGACCAGGCGGCGAAAGCCTTCGTGCTGCAGGAAGAGGTCGCGGCCACGCCCGTCGCCCTGGGCGAGGAGAGCGAATATGCGATCGAGCACGGCGAGTGCCTGTTCGGCGTCGATTGGGCCGGCAACGTCGGCTACGGCTTCTGGCAGTTCGCGGTGCTCGTGACTTTCGTCTAGCCCCGCAGTCAGCTGCCGAGAGCAAGGGCCTCGCCCGCGATCCGCGTGCGAGGCCTCTCTGTCTGCAGCTTCCCTTCAGAAAAGGACAGAAATCATGAAGACCATGAAGTTCAGCTCATACGCGGAGCTGCCTACCGGATCGCGTGTGTTGCTCAGCGGGGCGCAGGCCGCGGCGCGGGATCACTTGATCACCGCCGACGATCCCGCCGCCCTGGCAGCAGATCGCAAGGCCGTCGCCGATGCCAAGAAGACGCTTTCGGCCGCGCAGCGTGATGGCAAGAGCAAGGACATCGCAGCGGCCGAGGACGCTCTCGGTAAGGCGCGTGCCGCTCTCGGTAAGGCGCGGATCTACGTCGCCAAGGCGCCGCTCGGGTTCAAGGGTGGCGAAGAGGTGAGCGTCGACGAAGCGACGTCGGCGCAGGCGTCACGCGTGAGCGTTGATGCCCGCCAGGCGGGCTACGACGAGGGGGTGAAGGCCGGCCGCCGCCAGATGCTCGACGAAGTGCTGGCGCGGAACTCCGCGATCGATCGGGTCGAAACGGCGGAGGATGCGCTCGGCAAGGCCCAGGCCGCGCTCGGCGCCGAGAAAGACCAGCAGAAGCAGGATCCTCTGCGCAAGGCGGTCAGCGCGGCCGAGACCGAGCTCACGGCCGCCGAAACCGCGCTTGAGGCGCTGCCCGAGCTGAGGGCCTAGCGCCATGGGCAAGGTGATCACCACCACGCACGTCTGGGTGCGCGATAAATCGTTCGAGAAGGATGCCGTGTTCGACATCGTCGATGAGCCCAAAGCCGACACCGACGTCGATCCGGCAACCGCGGCCGGTTGGAAGCGGGAAGGGTGGGCGAAGGATGTCGCGCCGGACGCTCCCGCCGAAGCGCCGGTGACCGAAGGTCAGCCGGAGTGAGCGTCGAAACGGATGCAGACCGGCTGGCGATGATCGCCGATTTCGGCGTGACCATCAGCTGGACGGTCGGTGCCGCGACGACGACCGGCATCGTGGCCCTGTTCGATGGCGGCACGATCCCGCAGCTGACGCAGGACGGCGTCGACACACTCAATACGCGCGCGACGCTGACCCTGCGGGAGGCCGACCTGCCGGCCGGCGCCGGCGCTGCCGACGATACCGTTGTCGTGGCCGGCGTGAGCTATCACCCCAAGGCGGTGATGCCGGACGGCCAGGGCATGGCCGTCGTGACGCTCGAGGCCGCGTGAAATGGCGGACCACCTGCGCAAACAGATCCGCGACGCTGCCAAGGCAGCGCTGACGGGGCTGACGACGACGGGGGCCAACGTGTTCAGCGGGCGCATCTCGCCGCTCAAGGACAGCGAGAAGCCCGGGCTGGTGATTTTCCTCAACAGCGATTCCGGCCTGCCGGACGCGACGGGCGGCGACTGGGGAACGGTGCTCTACACGGGCTCGCTGCGGATCGAAGGGATCTGCAGCGAAGGCGACGGGACGATCGACATACTCGATACGATCGCGCTCGAGGTGGAGACCGCCCTGTTCGGCGCCGCCGGCGCCAGCCTGCGGGCGCTGCTGAGCCACACGATGATCGGGCCGGCGGACACGCAAATCTTCGTCGAGGACGCCGTGCAGGGCGGCGCGAAGCGGTTGGGCACGATCGCTGTGACCTATCCGATCCAGTATCGCGCCGCGCTCGGCGATCCGAGCACGAAAGTCTGAACCTTCAAGGAGACATGGGAAGATGACGACCTACAAGGGCAACGCCGGCGTTGCCAAGGTGAGCACCAATGCCATCGGCGAGCTCACCGGCTTCACAATTACCGAGACCGGCGGGACGGCCGAAGACACCGCCTTGGGCGACAGCGCCAAGACGTTCCTGGCCGACGGCCTGCCGACCTGGACGGCCCACATCGAGGGCCACTACTACCCGACCGACACCGCCCAAGCGGCGATGACGATCGGCAGCTCGCTGAGTCTCGAATTCGACCCGCTGGGCACCGCGACCGGCACTCCGAAGCTGACGGGCACAGGCATCCTCACGCAGCTGCAGACCGGGGCGCTCGCCAATGGGCAGGTGATCCCGTTCTCGGCCGACGTGCAGGGCACCGGCGCGCTGACGAAGGCGACCAACTCATGAGCGCGCTGCTTGAGGCGCTGCGCGCCCAGCTCAAGCCCGACCTGCGGCTCAATGTCGAGGTGCCCGAGTGGGGTGACGATAAGGGCCCTCTCGTCGTGTGGTTCAAGAAGCCCAGCCTCGCCGACATCTCTGCCGCCCGCACCGTGGCCAAGGACGACCCGGTTCGGCTCAACCTCGAGCTCGTGGTGATGATGGCCTCCGACGCCGCCGGCAAGGCGCTGTTCGAGCGGACGGATGCGATCGAGCTGATGCGGATGCCGGGCGCCGCCGCCGGCGTGGGCCGGATCGCCGCGGCGATGGGCCTTGTTGGCGACGCCGCCGCTATGGCCGACGCCGCAAAAAACTAGAAGGCGATCCGTTGCGGCTGGCCATCTACCGGCTGGCGGATCGCCTGCACCAAACCCCCAAGACGATCCGCGAGGACCTGACCCTCGAGGACCTGCACCATTTCCTCGCGCTCGATGCGATCGACGCGCGGAACAAGCCGTGAGGTTGCCCGATGACGCCTGATATGCGGGTGCGGATTACCGCCCAGAATGAAGCGTCCCCTGCCTTCCGGGGCGTCGTCGAGGACGCCTGGGCAGCGGCCAACGCGGTCGATCAGGCCGGAAAGCAGGCGGCGACCGCGCTGGGATTTGAGAGTACGGCTGTGGCACGTTTGCGGGCCGAGTATGTACCCACTTTTGCGGCACAGCTGGCCCATGAGACGGCGATCCAGAAGATTGCGATCGCTGAAAAGAGCGGCGCCCTAAGCGCCGCGGAGGCGGCCGAAGGCGTCGCGATGCTGAACAAGCATCTGGTCGAGGGTGCAGCAGCCGCGTCCCTCAACTCTGTCCAGCAGCTGGCTCTCATGCATTCCGCCCGAAGCATAGTCGAGCAACTGGCGATGGGCGCTTCGCCTGTCCAGGCGCTCACCTCACAGCTGTCGCACCTGAGCTATGTGGCGAGCGGCGAGGGTGGCGTGATGGGGGCGTTGCGCGGGATCGGCGCATTGCTGGCGCCGCTCGCTCCAGTGCTGCTCGGCATCGGAGCCGCCGTCGGCGCGGTGGCGCTGACCTTCGCGGGGCTGACCACCAAGATTAACGAGACGGCCAAGACCCATGTGAGCTTCGGCAACGTGTTCCTCGCGACCGTGCAACTGGCGGCCGAGGGGATCGGCAAGTTTTTCGCGCCCGCGATCGCGCAGCTGGGCAGGTGGTGGCAGCAGTTCGTAGATTGGATCGGGCCCATCTTCAAAGGAGTGGGCAATCTGATCGTTGGCGTATTCGTCGGGGCCTACGACGCCACGAAGCAGGCGTGGGGCAACCTCCCGACCTTTTTTTCCGCTCTGGGCAAGCAGGCCTACAACAACCTTATCTCGGAATTCGAAAAGCCGCTCCTGACTTTCGGCGACCAGGTCATCATTCCGGGCATCAATGCCTCGGGGCTCAAGGCCAAACTGAGTCCCGCGGAACAAGCATCGTTCGGCGCAACAAGCGTGGCCTTCGGAAATGCCCTTTCAACCGACTACATGGGGAGTCTCTTCAGCGCGATCTCGGAGCGATCGCAGGCACTACAACTGGCCGAGGACACGAAGAAGGCCGGTGGCGCGGCCGCCGCGGCGAACGATAACTTCCAGGGCCTCGGCAATAGCGTCGACGATCTGACCGGCAAGACCAATGCCTGGGCCGATGCGGCCAAGAGCGCGTTCTCAAATCTCGGCACCGGGATCATCCAGGCGTTCCAAAAGGGCGGCAACGTCGCCCTCAACATCCTCGGAATGATCGGCGACCGCATCGGCCAGCTCGGCGAGAGCCTGCTGAATAGCGGGCTCAACGCGCTGCTCGGCAATGTCTTCAGCGGGGTGAGCACCGCGAGCCTTGGCATCGCGACTCCGAACATCGGATCGGCCATCGGCGCGAGCCTCATTCCGGGCTACGCAACAGGCGCGGATTTCATGGTGGGAGGCGCGCCGGGGACCGACCGCAACTTGGTTGCCTTCAAGGCCAGCAAGGGCGAGCGCGTGCAGGTGACGCCACCCGGCGCGGCGAACGGCAACGACTTCATCTCCGTTGCCGTCACCACCACGGTGGTCAACGGCAACCTGGTGCCGACGATGGTGCAGGTCTCGGGTGTCGTCGCCGGCAAGATGATCAAGACCGATGCGCCGCTCGCCGTGGCGACGGCGCGGCGGAACAAGTCGGTCGGCTGATGGCGACTCTGACGTATCCGGAGTCGCTGTGGCGCTGCAGCACGATCAGCTTCACGCTGATGGCGATGAGCGCCTCGACGCCGCAGTCGGCGTTCAACCCGCTGGTGTTCCAGAGCGGCCCCACGGTCGAGCTCTGGATGCCGACGGTGACGATCGTCCCGCAGGACAAGGACGATCTCCGCGAGACCGCCGCGCTGCTCCGCAAGCTTCGCGGCCGGCTCAACAAGATCCGGCTTTACGACCCGTCGCGTCCGCTTCGCGGCGCGGGCCCCGGTCCCACCATCAACGTGGCGGCCGATGCCGCCGCCGGGGACACGTCGATAGAGGTCTACGGCCTCACGCCGAGCCAGGCGGTGGCCCTGGCCGCCGACGACCGGTTCGGGGTGGGAGAGAATCTCTATGCCCTGAGCTCGCCCGCGCCATCGGATTCGGATGGACACGCGACGATCGATTTCCTGCCGCCGCTACGCAAGGGGCTCGCCGCCGGCGACGCGCTGACGCTGGCGGCGGTGGATGCGCGCGACGTGACGGCGCCGACCGGGCTCTTCATGCTCACGAGCTCGCCGGCGCAGGTGGTGGTGCCGGGGCAGATCAGCCAACCGCTGACGCTGGAATTCGCGGAGGCGCCGGATTTTGACTAGCGCGCTCCTGACCCCGGCGATGCAGAACGCCCTCAAGGGGCCGCGGCGGACGCTCTGCTGGCTGTTCTGGCTCGAGGGCGCCACGGCCGACCTCTACGCCTGGACGGGGGCGCAGCCGATCGCCTGGGATGGACACACCTACGTCGGGCTCGGTGCGTTGCTGTCGATGACGACGCAGAAGAAGCCGGACGCGCTGCAGCATGTGGAACACAGTTTCACGCTGAGCGGGCTCGAGCCGGATCTGATCAGCGGCCTCGACACCAGCGTGCGCGGACGGACGGGCAAGGTGTGGCTGGGGGCGCTCGACGCGCGCAACCGGATCGTCGCCGATCCGCTGCTGCTCACCGAGATCGTTCAGGACACGCTGAAGCTCGACCGCGGCACCGACGACACGGTGAGCATGACGCTGACCGGCTACGAGGCGCTGCCGTTTCTCGGGCGGGTGCGGGGCGACAAGTATTCGCACGATCGCTGGCTGAGCGAGCGCGGGGACAGCGGGTTCTTCTACACGAGCCCGATCGCGGCAAGCGGCCGCGCTGTGGACTGGCGGCCATGATCGGGACGTTAATCTTTTGGGGCCTCTGCGTCTTGGTCGGCACGGCACTCGGTATCTGGCGAGCAAAGCGCCGTCGCTGATGTCCAAAGCCTTCGACGATGCCCTCATCCGCGCCGCGACGGGGCTCGACTGGTCGTGTCCCTGCCTGATCTGGGTCGCGGACTACCTGCGCGCGGCGACGGGGCGCGACCCGGCTGAAGACTGGCGCTGGGCCGAGTGGAACGAGCTCATCGCCCGGCACGAACTGATGAAGCTGGCCGTGGGCGGGCAGGGCGACACGGCGGTCGAGCGGGCGCTCGACGCGATCGCCAGGCGAGACGGCTGGCGTGAGACCGACGCGGCGGAGCAGGGCGGGGTGATGGTCGGCGTCTACACGGCTGCCGACGACGACAGCATCGGCGTGCCGGCGATCTTCGACGGCTGGCGCGGGTGGCTGATCGCCTATCGCGGTGCAGCGACGATCCTGCGGGAGCCGCCGAAGCGGATGTGGGTGGTGGCATGAAGCGCCTCTTGGCCTTGCTGCTGGCAGGGACGGCCCTGTGGCCGATCCCCGCTCACGCCGATCCAGGAACCCTGACGGCCATCGGAACGGCAGCCCAGGCGATCTGGGCATCGATCGGCGTTGTGGGACAGCAGATCGTCGTCGGCCTCGCGCTGACGGCCGTGAGCTACGGCATCTCCTATCTCATCGCGGGCGCGGGCCAGCGGCAGAGCGTGGCGCAGGCTGACCAGCTCGGGGTGCAGGTGGAGGAGCTGAGCGGCATCCTCGAGCGGCGGCGGGCCTACGGACGGGTCATCACGTCGGGCGGCGTCTTCTTCCAGAAGACAGTCGCCGGCACCGGCGCGGCCGACCTGTTCTACAAGGGCTACACGCTCAGCGACGGCGTGTGCGACGGGCTCGAGGCGATTATCATCAACGGCATCGAGTGCCCGCTCGATGCCTTCGGCAATCCACAAATCGCGCCGTGGTACAACGCCGCCGGCAACAAGCTGACGGTGAGCTTCCGCAACGGCGCGGACGACCAGCCGATGGACCCGCTGATCGCGGCCCAATGGCCGACGCCGCCCGACGACTTCATGCCCGATGCGGCGGATCGCACGACGCAGTGGGCGGCGTTCCGGCAGCGCGGCGTTGCGACCGTGGTTGTGAAGATGAGCTTCGGCGCCGACGCCGTCGAGCATACGGCGCTCTGGGGCGCGGCCGGTATCCCGGACCTCAAGTTCCGGGTGCGGGGGGTGAAGGTCTACGATCCGCGCGACAGCAACCAGTCGCCGACCGATGCGGCGACGTGGGCGTGGTCCGAGCTCGCGGCGCTCTGCCAGGCCGATTGGCTGACCTCGGACATGGGTTTTGCAATCGACCCGGCCGAAATCGACTGGGACAGCGTGCGCGCGAGCGCCGAGGTCGACGCGGAATGGATGACGACGCTCGCCGGGCACGAGCGCCGCGGCCGCGTCGACGGGCTGGTGCTCGGCAGCGAGGCGAACGATGCGGTGCTGAGCGCGATGGCGCTGCAGAACCGTGCGCTCGTGCGCCGCGCCTTCGGCATGTACTCGATCCACGCCGATCGGCCGACGGACCCGGTTGCGACCATCCATCAGGGCCTGATCGTCGGGGCGCTAAGCTACCAGAACGAGCCGGACACCCGCGCGGCGGTGAATCGGGCGGAGATGGAGTTCGCGCCAGCGAGCAAGCTCAACCAGTCGGCGGAGACGGCCTGGCAGGACGATGACTTGATCGCCGCGGACGGCCAGGTGCTGCCGCAGCGGCAGACGCTCCGCTTCTGCGACAGCCCGGCTGCGGCGCAGCGGCTGGGCTACGGGACCATCAAGGACAACCGGGCCGGCAGAACGCTGAGCGGGAGCTTCGACATTTCGGTGCTGATCGCGGCCGGGAAACCGAACGGGCAGCTGCTCGAGGCGGGCGATGTCGTGCGGGTGTGGTTCGGCGTCTACCAGGCGATGAACGGGCTCTACAAAGTCACCTCGATCGAAATCGCCCAGGACTTTTCCGTGAACCTGTCGCTGAGCGGCTGGGACCCAGATGCCGTTGCCGGCTGGACCGACGCGCTCGAGCTGCCGTTCGAAGACGCGGCCTAGACCTCTCAGGAACCATCGTCGATGAGCTCACCTCACCCTCTCGAGGCCGCCGCCGCGGTCGTCGACGGCAACACCACGGCCGCCGGCATCACGCGCACGTTCCTCGAGGCGCTGAAGGCCTATGCCGCGGTCGGCTTCGGAGCCACCGAAGACATCACCGATGTCAGCTTCGCGACCGGCTCGCCGCCCAACATCATCGGCTACGCCCAGACGGGCGGCGTCTACTTCTACAACTCCGACGACACGACGACGCCGCATGACGGGCTCACCTGCCTCGTCACCGCGGATGGACGCCGTTACATCCTGGCCGATGCCTCGGCCATGGTGTTCTCGGAGATCCTCGATATTCTCGACGATCCGCCGGGCAGTCCCTCGGACGGCGATGCCTACATCGTCGATGCGGCGCCCAGCGGCGACTGGGTGGGCCACGCCAAGGACATCGCGCTCGCAACGCCCCGCGGCTGGGTGTTCGCAACGCCCAAGGTCGGGTGCGCGCTGCTCAACGCGGCCACCGGGCTCAACATCCAGTATTCGGTGGCCGGCGTGTGGGGCGCCATGGCCACGGCGCTTGACGTAGCGGCGGTGCTGCCAGAGCTCATGGAGTTTCCGGCGGGCCTGAGCGTCGAGGCCCAGCAGAATGCGCCGCCGGTCTCGATCACCGCGGGGCTGTTCTACATCGTTGGCACGTCCCCGAGCGGGGCGTGGAGCGGGCACGCCAACGACATCGCGGTGTCGCGGGACGGCTCGAGCTGGCTCTTCATCGACGCCTACGACGGCGCCAAGGTCTTCAACAAGGCGACCGCGACCTATCTCACCTGGTTCGACTCGGCCGGCGCGTGGAAGGCGCCCTGGCCGTATCAGGCGACCTGCCAGGGCCGGCTCACCACAGAAAGCGGCGTGCCGGTCTCGACCAGCGACCGCACGGCGCAGGCGACGCTCTACTTCACGCCGTACCGCGGCAACGTCATCGCCCTTTACGAGAACGGCGATTGGGTGCTGCGGACGTTCTCGGAGATTTCGCTCAGCCTCGCCGGCTACACCTCCGGCAAGCCGTTCGACATCTTCGCTTACGACAACGCGGGCACGGTGACGCTCGAAAGCCTCGTCTGGACCGACGACGTGACCCGCGCCACGGCGATCGCCTACCAGGACGGCATTCCCGTCAAGAGCGGCGATGCAACCCGACGGCTGATCGGGACGATCTACACCACGGGCACCGGGCAGATCGAGGACAGCGTCGCCAACCGCTATGTCGCCAACCTCTACAACCAGACGCGCCGGCCGATGCGCCGGTTCGAGACGGCGAGCACCTGGACCTACAACAGCACGGCGCTGCGCCAGGCGAACAACAGCGCAAGCAACCAGCTGAGCTGGATCAGCGTGCTGGGCGGTGAGATGGTGCGGTGCCTGCTCAAGGCCTACTTCTCGGGCGGGGGCGCCAACCTCATCAACGCCATCGGCCTCGACAGCGTAAGCGCGATGGCGACGGGCGTGCAAACCGCCCAGAGTGAAACCAACGGCTGGCCAGGCAACGCGCTCGAGCTGCTGACCGCCGTGGGCGCGGGCCGGCACCGGCTCACCTGGCTCGAACAGCTCAGTGCCAACACCAGCACCACGATCCATGGCACGAACGGCGATGCGACATCGAAGCAGTCGGGGCTGATCGGCGAGGTGTTGCTGTGACCCGCCGCCACCTGTTCGCCGGCGTGCTTCCGGGGTTTGCCGTCCACAGCCGCTTCGAGACCACGGCCGGGGGCGGGCTCGACACCGCCGCAAAACGGCTGTCGGCTCTGAGCGGCTGGATGCCGTGGAAGCGTATTCCAATCGTGCCGGACGGCACGATCACGGTGTTCGATCGCGCGGCGCTGATTTCGCTCTACGGAGGCGAGGCATGAAGATCGGGCTCGTCTTCTACGCCGACGATCCGGACAACGTATTCCGGCGCGTCTATCCGACAGAGAGCGAGGCCGAGCTCAACGACGAGCGCTGGATCACCGAGGGGCTCGACCCGGCTCGCCCGGCCGTCATGCGCATCGTCGAGCCCGACAGTCCGGAGGCGCTGGCGTCGTCGGGCTGGCTGGTCGATGCACCGCTCTATGTCGCCGGCGACGATCTGGTCAGCGCCGGGCTCGATTTCGCGGGTGTGGGGGCGACCGACACTGTGGTCGACCTCGGCTCCGGTTCCGGGCCGTTCCTGGTGGCCGCGGCAAAGCGCGGCGCGCGGGCCATCGGCTACGAGACGAGCGGCCTCGCCATCGCCGCCGGCTACGATGCCGCGGCCGCGGCCGGCGTGACCATCGAGCAGCACCAGCGGGATTTCCGCACTGCCGATCTGAGCGCCGCGACTGTGCTGATCCTCAATCTCGGGAGCCAGACACCGGACGCTCTGCCGAATGCGCCGCCGGGGACGCGCGTGGTTTCGGTGAACCACCAGATCGGCGGGCTCGGCGAGCCTTCCCGGCTGCTCGAGACACCCGACCACGACCTGCTGCGCCTCTGGGTGATCTGAAATGGCGATTTCGGTCACCAACATCGGCGTCGCCACGAACACGATGGGGCTCAGCTCCTCGATCTCGAGCGTCACCGTGCCATCGGGTGCCGAGATCATCGTCGCCGCGGCGCAGGACACCAACGCCATCGGCACGGTGAGCGACAGCGTCAGCAACACCTACACCAAGATCACTGATCTCACCGACGGGAATGGCAACCGGCTCGGCATGTTCTACGCCGAGAACGTCACCGCGCTGTCGAGTGGGACGATCACCTACAACAAGAACGGGACGGTCGGCAGCACCCAGGTCACGGCGTTCTATGCCACTGGGCTCGCCGCATCCGGCTCTCTAGACAGCGGTGCCACGGCCTCGGCCTCGGGCAGTGGTGCGTCAGTCACGGCGACGGCGACCTCCGGTAGTCCGGCCGGCGGCGGAGAACTGTTCGTCGGCATCAGCATGATGTCCTCCACCGCTTTTACCTCGGGCCCGACGCAATCGAGCGGGGGCTGGTCGACGCCGTTCAACAATCCGGGCCTTTCGGTGCAATTGATCGGCGGCAATCTGGTCAATGCCGGCAGCGGCACCGAAGCCTATTCGCCCACCGCCGCCAGCTCGATGAGCTTTGTCTTCTGGGCGACGATCATCGCGGCGTTCAAGCCGGCGAGCGGTGCTGCCAGTCCCACCGAGCCGCAGCTCGAACGCGGCACGCGCGGCGCGATGCGCGGCGTCAAACCCGGAGCGATCCACTAAATGGCCTATCTCAGCAAATACGGCGTGGCTCGGAAGATTCGCATCCCGATGGTCAAGCGCGGCGTGGTCGACCACGCCGTCTCGGCCGACTGGACGCCCGCGGCCGGCGACGTGAAGATTTCCAAGGACGGCGGCTCTGCCGCGAACGTCACCAACCTGCCCACCGCGATTGCCATGGGCAACTCGACGATCTGGGAGTTCTCGCTGACCGCCACCGAGATGCAGGCGGCACAGATCAACGTGACGATCGCCGACAGCTCGACCAAGGCGGTCGAGGATTCGGCGTTCGACATCGAGACCTACGGCAACGCCTCGGCGCAGCACGCCGTGGATCTGGCGGACAGCGTGCGCGCCGGGCTCACGGCACTCCCGAACGCGGCCGCTGAAGCGGCTGGCGGACTCTTCACCCGCGGCACCGGAGCCGGCCAGATCAACCAGGACGCCAACGGCCGCATCGACGCCAACGCCAAGGCATGGGCCGGCACCGCGACGACCCTCAGCTCGGGCGTGCCCGACGTGAACATCAAGACCATCACCGCTGGCATCATCGCAGCGGCCAGTTTTGCCGCGAACGCGCTCGACGCCGTGTGGTCAACCGCGACCCGAGTGCTGACGGCGGGGACCAACATCGCGCTGGCCAAGGGCACCGGCGTCACTGGCTTCAACGATCTCGATGCGTCCGGCGTGCGCGGCGCGGTTGGTCTTGCGAGCGCCAACCTGGATACGCAGCTGGCTGCGATCGCCGGCTACATCGATACCGAGGTCGGTGCGATCAAGACGCAGACCGACAAGTTCACCTTCACGGGCGGACTCGTGCAGGCCGACGTGCAGGACTGGAAGGGTGCAACCGCTCCCGCGATGACGGGCGACGCCTATGCCGCGCTCACCGGCGCGCAGAGCGAGCCCGGGCAGGGCGCCCCGGCGGTGAATGCCCCACCGCTCACCAAGCTCGCCTTCCTCTACAAGGCCTGGCGGAACAAAAAGACGCAGACGGCATCGACGCTGAGCCTCTTCGCCGACGATGCGACCACTGTCGATCAGAAGGCGACCGTGAGCGACGACGGCACGACGTTCACCTCGGGCGAGATCGCCTCCGGCCCGTGACCGATCCCGCGCCCGGCGGTTTCCGGGCAACATCCATGGAGACTTGACGATGAAGATCATGATCGGCCTCGCGGCCGCTCTGCTGCTGTCGGCTGCCTTCGCGGCCGCTCCCGCCTCGGCCAACCAGCTGTCGCTGGTCGACCACCCCGACGTGCCCAACTGCACCGTCTTCGGCCCGAACGCGGCCAACTGCGAGACGGTGGACCCGCAGTTCCACGTGACCACCCATTTCGGCTGCCCGGACTTCTACATCGACGGCGACGGCAACAAGGTCTGCTGCGTCCATCCGCGCTGAGCGCGGGCGAACATAGCGGCAGGCGGCGGACGTTGCGGCGTGCCCGCCGCCTGCCTGACGCTCCCGCCGATACGCGGCACTGGCGGGCGCAACGACGATATAGGCCTGTGCCGCCAGCCATGGGCGCGCTGAGCGCCGTTCACCTTAACCGGCGCGGTTAACCCCTCGATCTTCGGAGACGTCCATGAACCCGCATTTCAGCGCGGTGTCGCAGCATCGCCTGTCGCTCGCGCTGCCGGAGCTGCAGCGCCTGATGAACTTGGCGCGCGACCAGATCGCCTTCGAGATCGACGACAGTCAGCGGGGGAAGGCGGCGCAGGAGCTTGCCTTCCGCACCGGGCACAGCAAGGCGCACTTCGGCGACAGCGCCCACAACTGGATGCCCTCGGTTGCGGTGGACATCCATCCGGTTCCCCTGCCGCCGGACTGGCCGCCCAAGCTCTTCATCGGCCTGCACCAGGTGATCGGCCAGTGGGACCCGGTCACCGACTTCGGCTCCGGCCTCGCCAAGCAGCTGCGCATCCCGATCACCTGGGGTGGCGACTGGGACGGCGATGGCTCGATGACGGACCAGAGCCTCCACGACCTGCCGCACTACGAGCTGCGCCCCTGGCGCGAGTGGGCGGCCAAGTTCTGCAAGCCCTTCCCGGGCTGAACCATCCGCGCCCGGCGGCTCCGGGCAACAACCAAGGAGAAGACCGATGACGGTCCGAGCCATGTTCTACGTCGCCAGCATCAAGCATCACGCCACGTCTCGTCCCGAGGAGGTGACGGCCGAGATCGAGTTGGCCGCTGCGTTTGGCGGCTATCTGAAGGGCCTGCCAGGCGGTGACGATGTCAACAAGGACTGGTCGAAGTACACGCCCGCCGGCAACCTGAAAATGACGGTGACGAATCCGGGCGCCATCGAGCAGTTCCAGCTCGGTGAGGTTTACTCGCTCACCTTCGAGAAAGTGTCCGCCTAGATCCTGCTGCCGATCCCCCGGCGGTTTCTAAGCGCCGCCGGGGATACTGCCGCAGGCCTCTCGAGTGCTCTGCGGAGCGGCCCCGCAAACTAACCGTGCCCGGCGGCTTCGGGCAATCCCAACATCGGAGGGCGCGATGCGGCCCTATGTCTACGCCTCGAGCTCGCTCGAGAACGCGCAGCTGCAGGCCGCGCTCAAGACCTTCGGCTTCGACCCCGGCCCCGCCGATGGCGAGCTCGGGCCGCAGACGCGCGACGCGGTAATCGCCGCGCAAAAGCACTTCGCGCTCGTCGCCGATGGCGTCGTCCGCGATGACCTGCTGGTCGCCCTCGGGCTCAAGACCGCCGCGCCCGCCAATCCCATCACCGACTTCTTCACCGAGCTCGCCATCCAGGCAGCTCTCAACCGACTGAAAGGACTGCCTCTCATGAACTTCCTCTCTGGCTACAAGACCTACATCGTGGGCGCCGCCTGCATCCTCACCGGCGCGATCGCCATGCTCGGATGGGCGCAGCCGCCGTTGCCGGCGCTCGACGCGGGGCAGGGCTGGCAGCTCGTGCTGACGGGTCTCGGGTTTCTCGGCCTGCGTGCCGCGCTGCCGCCCAAAGCCTGACGCATTTCCGATCCTCTGGCGGCGCCGGTCTTGATGGCGCCGCCCCGTTTTCACAGCGTCATACTTTTGGCAGGCGTTGCGAACGCCGTTTTACTTCGGGGCTTGGCATGAACTTCTTGGGGCACGACCTCAGCTTTTGGGTGGCACTCATCCTGGCGACGGCGGTGCGCGTGTTCACCTCGCCGTTCCATTCGGTGTGGCGATCGGCGCTGATGGTGCTGACGTCGGTCTTCGTCGCCTGGGTCTTCGCCGACCCGGTCGTCGATTGGCTGCATCTCGACCCGGCCGTCTACAAGGCCGCCGTGGGCGCGCTGCTGGCGCTGACGGCCGACGGCTTCGTGCGCGTCGCGCTGAACATCGCCACCGACCCGTCCCAACTCTTCCGGATCCTGCGCCGCTTGCGTGGAGGCAGCGAATGAGGGTGCACAACCGCGTCTGGCTCATCGTCATCCTGCTCGGCTGGGCCGCGCTCGTCGGCTGTGCCGCCTCAACGGACGGGTTCCAGCACCAGCCCAGGTGGATCGACTGGACCGTGGTGCGCCGGTGATCCGCGCGCTGCTACTCGCGAGCTCGGGGGCGGGGGCGATCCTGCTCGCGGCGTTCCTGGTGCTGGCCGCGTTGCCGGTGCGCCACGCGACAGCGGCCGAGTGCGCCGGCACGATGGTGCGGGCCAGCTGGTATGGCGCCGAGAGCGGCAGCCGCACGGCCAGCGGGCTCCGCTTCACGGGGCGGGAGTGGCTGGTGGCGCACCGCACGCTGCCCTTCGGCACGCTCCTGCGGCTCAGCTATGGCGGGCGCAGCGTGACGGTGCCGGTCGAAGATCGCGGCCCCTATGTCGCCGGCCGCACGCTCGATCTCAGCGCCGCCGTGGCGCGGGCCCTGGGCACGATGCCGGCGGGCGTGGCCTGGGTGTGCATGGAGCCGGCCGGCTAAACGGCTAGCGGGACTCAACATTCCCGCCCTGCGGCCCTATATCTGGGCCATGGCAAAGTCCCGCGTACCATCCCCCAAAGAGACCATCAAAATCCGCCGGCTCAAGGTCGGTGACGAGGTGCTGATAAAGGCCCGCGTCACTCGCGTCGGACGCAACCGCTGGGACACGGCGGACCTGGCGACCTTCAAGCTCAACGGTATCCCGACGCCGATCTCGGGCGATCCGCAGTATGTCCTCGGCGACGACGACGCCTGACCCGGCCTGCCCGCGGTGTCGTGGCAGCGGCTGGGTGTGCGAGGCGCATCCGGATCGGCCGAGTGCCGTGATCTCCGAAGATGATCCTGCGGCCTGCCGCTGCGGCGCGCCGGCAACGGCCTGTCCGCGGTGCTATCCGAGCCCGGCCGTGCGCCCGCCGGTGCCGTTCGGGCCGGCGAACTAGCGGGGCATCCAAACTTTGCTCAGATCGTCCGAACTCTTGCAGCGTGTGGTGCTGGCGCTATAGAAAGCTCGGTCCCCGAGGCTCCGGTGAGTTCGCAAAATGACCGGTCCGGTTGTTCTGCTTCTCGAAGACGAGGCGCTGATCGCAATCGACGTTGCGGACATGCTCGCCCGCCAGGGCTACGACGTTGTAACGCTCGGTTCGTGCGCGGACGCCCTGGACTGGCTCAGCAGAAACCCCGCGCCTGACCTTGCCGTCATCGACGTGAAACTTGTTGATGGCTCCTGCGACGAGGCTGCAGCCATACTGAAAGAGCGCGGGGTTCCCTTCTTGGTGCATGCCGGGATGCTCGAAGGCGAGACGCCCGGGGAGCCCTTCACCGCCGGGATACTGGTACCCAAGCCGAGTACCCATACAGCCCTGCTCGCGGCAGTACAGAAGGCTTCGCAGGGCCGGGTGGCGGCGAACTAGCTCTTGAGGCGCTCAGCGGCGCGGTCGCAGGCATCGCGGCTCGGGCCGTTCTCCGCGATGATCTTCCGGGCCTGCTCGGCCGTGATGTGGTGCTTGCTGGCGAAGTAGCTCACTTCGTAGGGCTCGCTGCCGGAGACGCGGCTCCGGTCCTGCGCGCCGCGGTTGTTCTTGTCATCGGCCATTCGGAACTCTCCTCTCAGGGCGCAAACGCTTGGGCCTGCCGCCCGTTCCGGGTTAGCGGCCCAGCCACCACGCCACAGCGAACAGGGCGAGCGCGGCCAGGCCGACGATGGTGGCGAGCGCCAGGCCCTTTCCGGTGCCCGCGATGCCGATCGCGAGCACCAGAGCGATCGCTGCGGCGGTGAGCCAGGGGCTCGCCCGCTTCATCCGCCTCTGCTCGTCGTCGTAGCTCTCGGGCATCAGCTCGCGATCGGCACCTTGGTGTCTTCCCCCTCATACTTGGACGAGTTGACCTTGCGGTCGACGCGATAGAATTCCAGGAGGCCGTCGAGGTTCGCTTCGAGCAGCAGGCTCTTCGCCGCCGGGCCGGGCGTCGCCGGATCGAGCCAGGGCGCGTAGGCGTCCTCGCTGAGGATCACCGGCATGCGGCCGTGGATGTGGTCGATGTGCGGGACCGCTGGGGCGGTGACGATCGTGCAGCTGGTGACGCCGAGCGTTTTGTTGTGGGCCCAGAGGCCGGCGAAGCTGAAGGGCTTGCCGGCCGGCAGCTGCAGCAGCCACGGATCCTTCTTGCCGTCGACCAGCGAGGTCGTCCATTCGAAATAGCCGTCCGCCGGGATGAGGCAGCGGTGCGTCTCGAAGGCGTCGCGGAAGGCTGCGGTCTTGTCGACGGTCTCGATGCGGGCGTTGAACATCGCGGCCTTGGGCAGTTCTTTCGCCCACCACGGCACCAGCCACCACCGGCCCCGATCGAGCTCGCGGTTGCCGGCGCGATCGAGGTGAACGAAGTCGACATCGTCGGTGGGGGCGATGTTGAACTGGGGCTGCATGTTGCTGGGCGCCGTGGAGTCGACGGCGAGCTGGTAGAGCGCCCGCAGCTCGGCCCAAGTGATCTGATCGGTGAAGCGTCCGCACATGGGAAGACTGTGGCCCGACCGCTTCCGGCCCACAATCCCTAGCGGCTTGTTCTCATTCTGTTCACGGTGCTAGGAGTCGCGGCCCTGAGACTTCCGGAGACCACCATGGGCATCGCCGTCATCCCCACCACCGCCAACGCGATCCGCGCGCAGCGTGCCGCAAACCCGAAGCTGAGTGCGCGCCAGCTGGCCGCCAAGCTTGGCGTGCACCATCACCTCGTCGACCTGGCGCTGCAGAAGGGCGCAAAGCGCCGCCCGAAGTCGCGGGCCTCGTGACGGGCGAGACGTGCCCGAGCCCTACTACAAGCGCGTGCCCTATCCGAACCGGCAGGAATACTGGCTCGACCAGGCGGCCAAGGACGGCCAGCTGATCGTCTGCCGCTGCGTTCGCTGCCGGCGGCTGGTGCGCTACCTGGCGGCCGACCTCCTGCCGCTGCTCGGGCCCGCACACCGCGCCTCGGTCGATCCGCCCTTCCCATGCGGCAAGTGCGGCCGGCTGGACATGATCGCGGTGAAGTGCGTCGTTCCCTCGAGCGGCGACTACGGCGCCCTCGGCGTGCGCCGGCCGGCCGGCGTCAAGCACACGCAGCTCTGGCGGACGGTGAAGCTGGGGGACGCCGTATGATAGGATTCTGACCGGAATTTGCGTTCATGCCACGCTCAGCAACCATTCGTGAAACTCGCATGGATTCCGCTGGACGAGCAGAATTCGTAACGATTATATGCCGATCACCGGATTCAGGTCGCTTGACTTTTGAGTTTTCCAATTTTCGGGCATGGAAAATTCATATTTCAGGACGATATAGACTGCCGGGAACAACCGTCGCCAAGCGAGCGTTCCCATAACTCAACCCCGAACCAAGAGGCGAGCAAAATGGCTAGTACACCCCATTGCGATCAACTCGCTGCGCGATTCGAGCAGATGGCCGCAGACGGGCTTCAGGACGTGAAATTCTTCGTTCGCAACAGCGAAGAGGCGACCGCCGATGCCCTCTGCAAGGAAGTCGATCGTCTTTACGCAGCTGTCGAGCGCGGTGAGAGCACGATCCTTGACTTCAAGGACGGCAAACATTAACCGCAGTTAATGTGTGAGACGTCAAAGGCCCTAGTCCGCTAGGGCCTTTTTCATATGCGAGTTTCCAAAGATGATCGTGAGCGTAGATCTCGCTTGCGCAGTTTTCCGGAAGGTCGAACTGATCCGCGAAGAGTACCACGCCAAGGTACTCAACGGGGACCAGGCCATGCTGTCGATTGAGTCCCTCAGATGGGTCCTCGAAAGCATGTACCAGCGGCGAATCCTCACCAGTCTCGTGCCCTTCGAGGGCGAATTCATCCGCGGAATGGTCGAGCGCTGGAAGGATCGCTTGCAAATCTACGTTCGCGCCAACCAGCCGCGCGACTGGCTGCGGTTCACGGCCGTCAAGGAGATGTGTCACGCTTTCATCGATGAACCCGCCGACTGGTCGACGGAGGGCGTCAAGACGCTCGACGGGGTTCTGGTGGAATATCGCCTCACCGAGGGTGCGGTGGCGCCGCGCACAGCGCAATCGGAAATCTTCGCGGAATTGGCGGCGATCGAGTTGCTGTACCCGTACGACGACCGGGTAAGGGATCTCGCAAAGCTGGCTGCTCCAAACGCGGATCTCTCCATCACCAAGATCGCGAATTACTACGGAATCCCGACCGCCATGGTCAGTCGAGCACTCGCCTCGGGCCATCACACGTTTTCGACGCGGATCTGGAATGAGCTCGGCCGCGCTAATGCCCTAGAGTGGCCGGTCGAGCCGGTCGAATAATGCCGGCTCAGTACGTGGCGCGTACGAGCGCTTCTTACAGTTCAGGGGAAGACATTGACGCTAAACGCACAAATTCTACCGAGCCTGCCCCCCTGCTAAGGGCGCAGACGGTGTTGAATCGTCTCGAGGGTTCGAATCCCTTCCTCTCCGCCAGTCCCGCCCGGAGCCTTTCATGGCTGACCTTCTGACCCTCGCCGCCGCGCAGCCGGCGCTCACGCTCGAGCCCAACGAAGCGCTGATCAAGCAGGGGGAGACGGGCGGAAACCTCTACGTGCTCGAGAGCGGTGAGCTTTCGGTCGAGCGCGACGGCATCGCGGTGACCACCATTTCCCGGCCCAACACGCTCGTGGGCGAAATGTCGGTGCTGCTGGGCACGCCCAATAGCGCCACCGTGCGCGCCACCGAGACGGCAGTTGTTCGCGTCGTGCCCGACGCGCGGGCGCGGCTGATGGAAGACCCCGAGTTGACGTTCCGGCTCGCCGCGCTGGTCGCGGCGCGGCTCGACGCCACTACGGCACTGCTGGTCCAGATGAGCAAGGACCAGCCCGGCGCAGTGGGCGAGGGCGTGCTCGGCCGCATCTTCTCGGCGCTCCACCTGCCCGCGTCGCCTGACGCGGACGACTATATCGTCGATCCGGTGACCGGCCTCTTCGCGGCGCTTCCGCCGGCCCGCTAAAGCCCGGCGCCGCGCCGGCATTTGCCGAATGTTCATCATTTCGCGCAGTTTGACCGGGCGCTGTCCGCGCCAGCGGGCACAATAAGCGCGTCATTAAGCTTCGGCTGCGAGCCTGACGGGATGTCCGGGATGCCCGCCCAGCTGTCCGACGGCAATGTGTTCCGCTTCGATCAGAGCGGGGCGCTGCTGCGCAAGGTCATGGAGAACGCCGCCGTCGGCATGACGGTCGTCGGCGCGGACGGCCGCATGATCTACGTGAACCCGGCCTTCGAGCAGATGCTCGGCTGCGCGCCGGGCGAGTGCGCCGGGATGTTTGCGGTGGACGTGCTGTCCGATGCCGACCGCCAGATCGTGCGCCTCCACTACGACCGGCTGCTGAGCGGCGAGGCCGAGGACTTCCGCCTCGAGGTGCGGATGCGGCATCGCGACGGCTCCGACATCTGGGTGCTGGCTTCGGCGTCGCTGCTGCGCAGCGAGACGACGGGCCGGCCGCTCTACGCCGTGATCCAGGTCATCAACATCGACCGGCAGAAGCGCGCCGAAGAGGCCCTCGCCAAGAGCGAGACGCGCTGGAGCTTCGCGCTCGAGGCCGCACGGCAGGGCGTGTGGGACGTCGATGCCGCGACCGGCGATATCTTCTATTCGCGAACCTGGCGCACCATCCGCGGCATGGCGCCCGACGAATACGTCGATCCCTCGCGCGCAAGCTGGCTGGCCCGGCTCCATCCCGAAGACCGCGAGCGGATCGCGGCGACGATCGAAAAGCAGGAGCGCGGCGAGGACGGCTTCGACACGATCGAATACCGCGAGCGCCATCGCGCCGGGCACTATATCTGGATCCTGAGCCGCGGCCGGCCGGTCGAGTGGGATGCGCAGGGCAACCGCGTGCGCACCATCGGCACCGACACCGACATCACCCGCTTCAAGACGGTGGAAGCGGAGCTCGCCAACCAGCGGGAGCGCTTCAGCACCACGCTCGAGTCGATCGCCGACGGCGTGATCTCGACCGATGCCGAAGAGCGCATCATCTTCATGAATCCCCCGGCCGAAGCGATGACCGGCTGGCTCGAGGCCGACGCCATCGGGCGACGCCTCGGCGAAGTGTTCAACGCCAAGACGGAATCGACCGGCGAGCAGGCCGTGAACCAGGTGGCGCGCTGCCTCGGCCTCGGCCAGCCGTGCCATATCGAGGAAGATGTGGTGCTCGCCTCGCGCGACGGCACCGGCCGCGGCGTCAGCGGCACGGCGGCGCCGGTGCGCGCCGAGGACGGCCGGCTGATCGGCGCGGTGCTGGTGTTCCGCGACGTGACCGACACGCAGGATCTGCAACGCAAGCTCGCCCACTCCGCCAACCACGACGCCCTGACCGGGCTGCCCAACCGCACGGCGTTCGCGCGCGCCCTGGCCGAAGCCCGGCGGCAGGCGGTCGACGAACAGCGGTGCCACGCGCTCTGCTTCATCGACCTCGACCGCTTCAAGCCGGTCAACGATAATGCGGGCCATGCAGCCGGCGATGCGCTGCTGCAGAAGGTGGCGCAGGTGATCCGGATGAATTGCCGGAGCCACGACTTTGCCGCCCGGATCGGCGGCGATGAGTTCGTCCTCTTGCTGGCTGACTGTTCGCTGAGCAATGCCCGCGTCGTCGGGGGCAAGCTGGTCGACGCGATCGCCGGCCTCACCTTCAACTGGGACGGCTTCAACTACGCCATCGGCGCTTCGGTCGGCATTGCCGCCGTTTCCGCTGAGCCCGGCAGCGACCCCCTCGCCGAAGCGGACGCCGCCTGCTACGCCGCCAAGGCCGCCGGCCGCGGCCAGGTTGCCCTCTCGGCCTGATCCAGACCAAAAGCCAGCTTGCCGCGACCGCCGTTCATCGGCTAGCTAAGCGCATCGCGTTCATGCGCTAATGAAGGAACTATTCATGGGCAGTCTCGACGGCAAGGTCACCCTCATCACCGCTGCGGCCCAGGGCATCGGACGCGCCACCGTCGAGGCTTTTGCGCGTGCCGGCTCGAAGGTCGTTGCGACCGACATCAATGCGCAAAAGCTCGGCGAACTCGCCGGCATGCCCGGCGTCACCACCCGGGTGCTGAACGTGCTCGATGCCGATGCGGTCAACGCGGCCGTGCGCGAGATCGGCCACATCGACATTCTCTTCAACTGCGCCGGCGTCGTTCACAACGGCAGCATCCTCGAGATGCCGGACAAGGACCTCGAATTCGCGTTCGACCTCAACGTCTGGGCGCAGGTGCGCACCATCAAGGCGGTGCTGCCGCAGATGCTCGAGCGCGGCGAGGGCTGTATCATCAACATGGCGACGGTGGCCTCGTCGTGGAAGGCCGTTCCAAACCGTGCCGCCTACTCGATCAGCAAGGCCGCAGTGATCGGGCTCACCAAATCCATCGCCGCCGACTACACCTCCAAGGGCATCCGCGTGAACGCCATTGCCCCCGGCACGGTCGACAGCCCGTCGCTGCACGAGCGCTGGGCGGCGACCGGCGATATCGAGGCGGCGCGCAAAGCCTTCATCGCCCGCCAGCCCATCGGGCGGATCGCCAAGCCGGAAGAGGTTGCCGATCTCGCGCTCTATCTCGCGACGGCGACCTACACCACCGGCCAGGTCCACGTGATCGACGGCGGCTGGACCGCCTAGCGCTTCGCGCGCGCCGACCAGACGAGCGCCGGCGCGTAGGCGAAATCTTTCTGGTTCGGGTAGATCGGGTGGAGGTAGCGCCGGCG
>CAYRZM010000249.1:0-3903 GCA_964428685.1 uncultured Devosia sp.
GCCGCCGCCCACGCACATCGTCACCACCGCATATTTCTCCCTGCGCCGCCGTCCCTCGAGCAGCGCGTGGCCCACGAGGCGCGCGCCGCTCATCCCGTAAGGATGGCCGATGGAAATGCCGCCGCCGTCGACATTGAAGCAGTCGGGATCGATGCCGAGCGTGTCCCGGCAATAGAGCACCTGCGAGGCAAACGCCTCGTTGAGCTCCCAGAGGCCAATGTCATCGACCGAAAGAGAATGCCGTTCCAGCAGTTGCGGGATGGCGCGCACCGGCCCGATCCCCATCTCGTCGGGCGCAACGCCCGCCACCGCCATGCCGCGATAGACGCCCAGCGTGTCCACCCCGCGGCGTTCCGCGGTGCGCCGCTCCATCAGCACCGAGGCCGAGGCGCCGTCGGAAAATTGCGACGCATTGCCGGCGGTGATGGTGGCGCGTGGGGTCACGGCGCCGTCGGCGAACACCGTCTTCAGCGCCGCAAGGCCCTCGAGCGTCGTGTTCGGGCGGTTGCCCTCGTCGCGGTCGAGCCGCACCGTCTCCGCGCGCGGCCCCGCGCCGTCGCCGGCATCCACGAGCTTCTGTACCACGATCGGCACGATCTCGGCATCGAACCGCCCTTCCGCCTGCGCCGCCGCGGTGCGCTGCTGCGAGCTCAGCGCGTAGGCGTCCTGCGCCGCGCGGCCGACGCCGTAGCGGTCGGCGACGATCTCGGCCGTCTCCAGCATCGTGTCGTAGATGTCGGGCCGGTGCTCGACGAGCCATGGGTCCTGCGCGCGCGACCGGTTCATCTGCCGCTGCACCAGCGAAATCGACTCGACCCCGCCGCCCACCGCGATGTCGTAGCCGTCGGCTATGATCTCCTTGGCAGCCGTCGCAATCGCCGCAAGGCCCGAGGCGCATTGCCGGTCGAGCGTCATGCCGGGCACGCTGTCGGGCAATCCTGCCCGCAGCGCCGACTGCCGCGCGACATTGACCCCCGAAGCGCCCTCCGGCATCGCGCAGCCGAGCACCACGTCTGCGATTTCGCCGGGCGCGACGCCGGCGCGCGCGATGGCTGCCGCAATCGCATGGGCGGCGAGCTCTTGCGGCTGGGTGTCGTTGAACGCGCCCTTCCAGGCCCGCCCGATCGGGGTCCTGGCCGTCGACACGACCACCGCTTCCCGCATGTCCCCTCCGCCCGCGATCCGTCGCCGTTATGAGCGTATGCTCATTATCGGGGCGCCCGTCACGCTGTCAAGTTGCGGCCGGTCGCGACGGCACCACCATCGCTTCGGCCAGCGCCACATAGGTCGCCGCGATCTGCTCGGGCACATGGATCGTCCGCGACGGATACCAGCGGACGAGATCGATACAGAGCGAGAGGATCGCGAGCGTCGTGCCCGCGAGGTCGGGCACCACGAACGCCCCGACCACGATGCCGTCCACCAGGATCTTCCGCATCGTCGCCTCGGTCTCGCGCCGCAGCGAGGCGATCACCTGGAAGCTCTGCGGCTCGAGCGCCGCGATGTCCCACTGCGCCACCCGCCCGAGCACGTGGTTCTCGGCATGCCAGAAGGCGAAGGCGTAGACCGCCGCGCGCAGCCGCTGGACGGGCGGAGACGCCGGGCTGGCGGCGGTCTTGAGCGTTTCGAGCGCCGTCCCGCTGCCGAGGAGGCAGAGCTTGAACAGCATCGATTCCTTGGACGGGTAATGCGCGTACATTGCGGTCGCGCTCATCCCCGCCGCCGCCGCGATGTCGCGGGTCGACGTGCCGTGGTAGCCCACCCGGAAGAACTCGTCGCGCGCCGCGAGCAGGATGCGTCCCGGCCCCTTGCCCCAGCCCGCGGCGGGGTCTGGCTGCGACGGGTGAAGCCCGGCCGCGAGATAGGCGGTCGTGGCGTCCTCGTGCGGCGCGATCGCCGCGCGGATCGCCGCATCGATGGCCGCCTGTTCCATGCGCTCTCCGGCCGGATGTTCCGTGAGCGGATGCTCGCCGGTCGCGTCAATTGCCCTTGACATCGTCGGATCAGCCCTCCTAAAAATGATCAATCGCTAATTTTTCGGCCCCAAGCAAGCTTCAAGGGAGGAGCTGGACCGAATGAGCCAAGCACGGACGACCCCGGCGCACAACGCCGGGCCGCAGGCCGCCGCAGCGGCCGGCACGTTCCGCGGGGAACCGCGGGATGGCGTCGTCGTGTTCCGCGGCATCCGCTACGCCAAGCCGCCCGTCGGCGCGCTGCGCTTTGCCCCGCCGGTGATGGCCGGGCGCGTCGCCGGAGTGTGCGCGGCAACCACCTTCGGCCCGGTCTCGATCCAGGACATCGACCCGCTGCCGCTCGCTCTGCCCGGCACCGAGAACAATTTCTACGCCCCCGGCGCCGTCGCCTCCGAGGACTGTCTCAATCTCAATGTGTGGACGCCCGATGTCGGCGGCCGCGCCCCGGTGCTGGTCTGGATCCATGGCGGCGCCTTCCTCTGCGGCTCGGGCACGGGCCTGTGGATCGACGGCACCCGCCACGCGCGCGACAACGGCCTCGTCGTCGTCACCATCAACTACCGCCTCGGCTATCTGGGCGGCCTCTATCTCGGCGATCTCGATCCGGCGCGCAGCAACCTCGGCCTCCAGGATCAGCTCATGGCGTTGCGCTGGGTGCGCGAGAACATCGCAGCGTTCGGCGGCGACCCCGATAACGTCACCGTCGGCGGCCAGTCGGCCGGCGCCATGTCGGTCGCTGCGCTCGTCGTGGCGCCGGGCGGCCGCGGGCTCTTTCGCCGCGCCATCATCGAGAGCGGCCACCTCGACTCGATCATCGACGTCACCACCGCGCGGGCGACCACGGCCTACCTCATGGGCCGCCTCGGCATCGACCGGAAAGGCGACGTGCGCGCGCAGCTCGAGGGCCTCTCGAGCTTCCGCATCACCGCGCTGCAGCGCGAGCTCGGCATCGCCCGCCGGGCCTTCCCGCTGGTCGGCGACGACGCGACCCTGCCGTCCGACCCGCTGGCGGCGCTCGCCCGGCGCAAGGATGTCGACATCCTCATCGGCACGACCAGCGAAGAGGACCGGCTCTTCGCCGTCACCGGCTGGGCGCCCGAGCCGCGCGGCCTCGCCGGAACGCTGGCGGGCTATCTGCACGATGCCGGTGCGCAGGCCGAAGGCGAGGGGCTCTATGCCCCGGTCCTCGCGGCGCGCAACGGCGACCAGGTTGCGCTCACCCATCTGATTGCGACCGAGCACAGCTGGGCCGAGCCCGCGCGCCGCCTCGCCGAGGTTCATGCGCAGGCCGGCGGCCGCACCTATCACTACGAGTTCGCCTGGACCTCGTCGGCGCTCGACCAGCGGGTCGGCGCGGCGCACCTGGTGGACTTGCCCTTCTTCTTCGACAATCTCGACGCGCCCGGCGTCAGCGAGCTGCTCGGGCCGGCCGGCGGCCGCGCCACCGCGCGCGCCCTGGCCTCGAAGCTCAGCAAGGCGGTGGCCGGCTTCGTCCGCTCGGGCGATCCGGGCGGTCCGCTCGGCGCCTGGCCTGCCTTCACCACCCGGAGCCGCGCCACGCAGGTGCTCGACGACGTGCCGCATGTCGAAACCGACCGGCTCGGTGCCCGGCTCGATTTCTGGACCCGCCACCGCGGGCGTTCCGTACCCGCGCTTTCCGCCATCAGCGGCGGGGCCGAATGAGCCCCGCCAGCCACAGACGCCAGGGCCGAGGGGACCCCGAGCCGTCGAACTTCCCATCCCCGCCACACGAAGAAAGGAATGCCATGTTCGCAACCGAACTTCCTCATCGACGGGCCCTGGGCGCGTCGATCGCGACGGCCGCCATCCTGCTTTTGGCGCCCGCGCTCAGCACCGCCGCGTCCGCGGCGACGCTGACCGTCGCCGCCACCGCCGGCCCGACCGGCCTTGATCCCACCACCTCGAGCAA
>CAYRZM010000250.1:0-16027 GCA_964428685.1 uncultured Devosia sp.
CGTGGTTCGACAGGCTCACCATGAGGTCCTCATCGGCATCGGACCCTCAAGTAGCCCTCATGGTGAGCTTGTCGAACCACGAGGGCGTGGCACCCGAGTCGCTGCTATTGCCCCCCACCATTTGCACCGCCGCCCAAATCCCATTAACTCACGCCTGCGTTCGTGTGAGGGGAAGCGTCCATGGCCAGAAAGAAGATCGCCGTCGTCGGGGTCGGCAAGATCGCGGTCGACCAGCACCTGCCGGTGATCGACCGGTCGCCTGATTTCCAGGTTGCCGCCACCGTCTCCACCCGCATGGTGCAGCATCGTGACCTGCCGGTGTTCCGTACCCAGGCCGAGCTGTTCGAGGCCATGCCCAAGGTCGAGCTGGTGGCCATCTGCACGCCCCCCGGCGTGCGCCATGCCTATGTCCGCGAGGCGCTTGATGCCGGCAAGCACGTGCTCATGGAAAAGCCGCCGACCCCCTCGATCTCCGAGCTCGACGACCTCGTCGCCCATGCCCGCAAGAAGAAGCGCGTGCTTTTCCAGACCTGGCACAGCCGCTACAATGAGGCGGTCGATGCGGCCCGCAAGATTCTCAAGCGCGACGGCGTCAAGTCGGTCCGCATCGATTGGCGCGAGAGCGTGCGCAAATGGCATCCGGGACAGGACTGGGTGTGGGAGCCCGGCGGCTTTGGCGTCTTCGATCCGGGCATCAATGCGCTCTCGATCTTCACCAAAATCCTGCCGTTCCCGGTGTTCGTCGAAAGCGCGAAAATCGGCGTGCCCGCCAACCGGCAGACCCCCGTCGACGTCGAGCTGGTGTTCAAGTCCGCCGAGCCGAACCAGCCCAAACTCTCCGCCGGCTTCAACTGGCTGGAGGAGTCGGGTGAAGTCTGGACCATCACCATCATGACCAACCGCGGCGACGAGCTGAAGCTCGAAAAGGGCGGCACCGTGCTGCGCGTCAACGGCGCCGTGGTGATCGAAAATCAATCCGCGGAATACGAGCGCATCTACGAGCACTTCGCCAAACTGCTCAAGAAGGGGAAGTCGGACGTCTCCGACGCGCCGCTGCGCCTCGTCGCCGATGCGTTCCTCCTCGCCCATCGCGACACGCTGCCCGACTTCAACTGGTAGCCGAAGGGGGAGCTTGCGCCGCCGCCGCGCCCGGGCCTAGGAACGGCGCGATCCCGGAGGATTTCCAAAGATGTACGACACCCTCAACGGCTCCGTTCACCCGCTGGCCGCCAAGGAGGCCCAGATCATCGCCGTCCCCGAGGACGAGCGCGTCTGGGTGCCGCAGGCCGAGGGCGTGTGGTTCCGCCCGCTGCTGCTCAACACCATGCAGGGCCAGTGGTGCAACCTGCTGCGCGTGCGCCGCGCCGGCATCCTCAGCCGGCACCTCCATCCCGCGCCGGTCCACGGCTACGTCATCAAGGGCCGCTGGCACTATCTCGAGCACGACTGGGTCGCGGAGACCGGCAGCTACGTCTTCGAGCCCCCCGGCGAAATCCACACCCTCACCGTGCCGCCCGACACGCCCGAGATGATCACCTTCTTCAACATTTCGGGCTGCATGGTCTATCTCGACAAGGACAACAGGCAGATCGGCTTCGAGGACGTCTTCACCAAGATCGACATGTGCCGCAGGCACTACACCTCGGTCGGCCTCGGCGCCGATTTTGTGGACCAGTTCGTGCGATGAGTGTGCAAGGCCCCCTCACCCGCAGGGCTTCGCCCTCCGACCTCTCCCCCAAGGGAGAGGTGACGCCCTGGCGCGATGGTGGCCCATCGCACCTCTCCCTTCGGGGGAGAGGTCGCGGCGAAGCCGCGGGTGAGGGGGCCTTGGCCTCGTGAGCTGGGCCTCAGAATTCTTCAACAACAAGACCGTCGTCGTCATCGGCGGCACCTCGGGCATCGGCCACGCCATCGCCTCGGCCTTCCGCGATGCCGGTGCCATCGTCACCGCGACCGGCGCGACCGACGCCGAAGTCGCGGCCGCGACGGGCGACAAAATCGCGTTCCAGAAACTCGACGTCCGCGACACCGCGGCGATGGAGGCCTTCGCCGGTGGCTTCGGCAATGTCGCGGCGCTGGTCGATTGCGCCGGCGTAAATCTCCGCGCCGCCGAGTGGACGATGGACGGCTTTGCCACCGCCCTCGACATTAACCTCACCGGCGCCATGCGGGCCGGCCTCGCCTTCCGCCCGAAACTAAGTGGCGGCGCGATGCTCTGCATCGGCTCGATGTTCTCGTTCTTCGGCGCGCCGCATGCCCCGGCCTATGCCGCGAGCAAGGCGGGCGTCGTCGGGCTGGTCAAATCCCTTGCCCTCGCTTTTGCCAAGGAGGACATCCGCGTCAATGCCCTCGCGCCCGGCTGGATCGAGACCGCCATGACCGCCGTGCCCCGCGCCAATGCCGCCCGCAACGCCGAGCTCCTCTCGCGGATGCCGCTCGGCCGCTGGGGCACACCCGACGATATCGCGCCGGCGGCCCTGTTCCTCTGCTCGCCGCTCGCCGGCTACATTACCGGCGCGGTGCTGCCCATCGACGGCGGCTACCTTGTCGCTTGAGGGCAATTCCATCCATCCCGAAGCCCATTTCGTCCACCGCATCGGCTGGCTGCGCGCGGCGGTGCTCGGGGCCAACGACGGCATCGTCTCGGTCGCGAGCGTCCTCGTCGGCGTCGCCGCCGCCGGCGCGGCGCACCAGAACGTCGTTCTCTCCGGCCTTGCCGCGCTGGTTGCCGGCGCCATGTCGATGGCCGCGGGTGAGTATGTCTCGGTCAGCTCGCAGTCCGACACCGAGGCTGCCGACATCGCGCGCGAAAAGGCCGAGCTGGCGGGCAACTGGGACACCGAGCTCGAAGAGCTGGCGCTGATCTACGAAAAGCGCGGCCTTGATCCGCAGCTGGCGCGCCAGGTCGCCCGCCAGCTGATGGAAAAGGACGCCCTCGGCGCCCACATCCGCGACGAGCTCGGCATCACCGAGGTCTCGACCGCCAATCCCATCCAGGCCGCGCTCACGTCGGCCGTTACCTTCGTCGCCGGCGCGGCACTGCCGCAGATCGCCGCGATGCTGGCCAGCGGCGCCGCGGTCGTTCCGGCGGTGGCGGTGGTGTCGCTGCTGGTGATGGCGGTGTTGGGCGCGCTCGGCGCCCAGACCGGCGGCGCCCCGCTCTGGAAGGGCGCGCTCCGCGTCACCTTCTGGGGCGCACTGGCGATGGTGATCACGGCCGCGGTGGGCGCGCTCTTCGGCACCGTCGCCGGCTAGCGGCCGGCCGCCGTCAGCGTCGCCACCTCTTCGGCCGTGAGCCTCAATGCCGCTCCGGCCATCAGCACGCCGAGCTGCTCGGTCGAGGTGGCTGAGGCGATCGGCGCGCCCACGCCCGGCTGCGCGATGATCCAGGCGATCGCCACGGCGGCGGGCGCCGTGCTGTGCGCCTTGGCCACCGCCTCGAGCGCGGCGAGGATACGGCGGCCCTTGTCGTTGATGTACTTTTCGACCACCGCCTTGCCGCGCGGGCTTTTCCCGGCGTCTTCGGCGCTGTGGTATTTGCCCGTGAGGAACCCGCGGGCAAGGCTGAAATAGCCGATGCCGCTCACCTCCTCGGCGATGCACACATCCTGCACCGCGGCAAAGCTCGCGCGGTCGTAGAGATTGTATTCGTTCTGGATCGTCTCGTAACGCGCGAGCCCCTCGCGCTTCGAGATCGCCAGCGCCTCGCTCAGCAGCGCCTTGTCCTGGTTGGAGCTGCCGATGGCGCGCACCTTGCCGGCCTTGACCAGCCCGTCGAAGGCCTTGAGCGACTCTTCCTGCGGCGTGTTGGGGTCGGGCCAGTGGCTCTGGTAGAGGTCGATGCGGTCGGTCTGGAGCCGCCGGAGCGACGCCTCGACCTCCTCTTCGATCCATTTCGGGCTCAGGTCGCGGTGGCCCTGGCCCATGTCCGATCCGACCTTGGTGAAGACATGGACCTTGTCGCGGTTGCCCCGCGCCTTCATCCAGTTGCCAAGGATCGTTTCCGACTTGCCCTTGCCGTAGCTGTCCGACGTGTCGATCGCCGAAAAGCCGCCGTCGAGGAAGGCGTCGAGCACGCGAAAGGCCGCGCTCTCCTCGAGCGTCCAGCCCAGCACGTTGCCGCCGAAAACCAGCGGCGCGATGGCGATGTCGGTGCGGCCGAGTCGGCGGGGCGTCATTGGCTTCTCCCAAGCGTTCGCGGGTTGACCGATTGGTCAAATCCGCCAGACATTTAGCAGATTCGTTCCCCATCCCGGCAAGCGCCCCGGGAACAAAACCGCGTTCAACTGCAAGGCACTAGACATGATATTCCCGTTGCGTGCCTCGGCGAAAAACGCTTTGGTGCGCCCCAGGCTCCGCACGGAAATGTCCGGAGCGCAAAATTCTTCGGGAGACATCCAATCATGAAATCGATGTACACGCTGCTGGCGGCGACGGCCTTTACCGCGGCGCTCGCCGGCACCGCCTATGCCGACAAGACGCTGGTCTACTGCTCGGAAGGCTCGCCCGGCGGCTTCGACCCCGGCTTTTACGAAGACGGCACCACCCTCGACATGAACGTCCAGACCTATGAGGGCCTGGTCAAGTTCAAGCTGGGCACCACCGAAGTGCTGCCGGCCCTCGCCGAGAGCTGGGACATCTCCAAGGACGGGCTGGCCTACACCTTCCACCTGCGCCATGGCGTCAAGTGGCAGACCACCGACTGGTTCACGCCCACCCGCGATTTCAATGCCGATGACGTGGTCTATTCGTTCCAGCGCCAGCTCGACGCAAAGCCGTACCTGCCGGACGTGACCTACGCCTACTTCGCCGACATGAGCATGCCCGACCTGGTCGCCGGCATCAAAAAGATCGACGACTACACCGTCGAGCTCGACCTCAAGTCGCAGAACGCGCCGATGATGGCCAACCTCGCGATGCCCTTCGCCGACATCGTCTCCAAGGAATATGCCGACAGCCTCGCCGCGGCCAACAACAGCGCGCAGATGAACGACAAGCCGGTCGGCACCGGCCCGTTCACCTTCGTCGACTACCAGAAGGACTCGGCGGTCCGCTTCAAGGCGAATCCGGATTGGTGGGGCGGCAAGGCCAAGGTCGACAACCTCGTCTTTTCGATCAACGCCGACGCCACCGCGCGCCTCCAGAGCCTCAAGGCTGGCGAGTGCGACGTGATGGTGAGCCCGGCGCCGGCCGACGTTGCCAGCCTCAAGTCCGACACCAGCATGACCGTGTTGCAGGAAGCCGGCCTCAACTTCGGCGCCCTGTGGTTCAACACCACCCAGCCGCCCTTCGACAAGGTCGAGGTCCGCAAGGCGATCGACATGGCCATCGACAAGAAGGCCATCATGGACGCCGTGTTCCAGGGCCAGGGCCAGGTGGCCAACAGCCCCCTCCCGCCGTTCATGTGGAGCTCGATCGACGGCAGCGTGACCCCGGTCGCCTATGATCCGGACAAGGCCAAGCAGATGCTGGCCGACGCCGGCGTCACCGGCCTCAACATCAAGCTCTGGGCGATGCCGGTGGCCCGTCCCTACATGCCCGACGCCAAGACCACGGCCGAGATGATCCAGGCCGACCTCAAGAAGATCGGCGTCGACTCGACCATCTACTCCGTCGACTGGCCGGAGTACCTCGCGACCAGCAAGCCGCACACCCGTGACGGCGCGGTGATCATCGGCTGGATCGGCGACAACGGCGACCCGGACAACTTCCTCACCCCCAACTTCGGCTGCCAGGCCGTGGACGGCGGCAACCGGGCCGAGTGGTGCGACAAGGACTTCGACGCCCTGCTTAAGCAGGCCGCTCAGGTGACCGACCAGGCGGCCCGCACCAAGCTCTACCAGCAGGCCCAGCAGATCCTGATCGACCAGACCCCGGTCTCGCTGATCGCCCACTCGGTGGTGACCATGGCCATGAGCGCGAAGGTGACGGGCTATGTCATCGATCCGTTCGGCCTCCACCACTTCGACGCGGTCGACAAGGCCGAATAAGAGTTGAACCGGGCGGGGGCCTTCGGGCCCCCGCCCTCTTTTTCGCCCGATGCTGCGATACATCCTCTACCGCCTGGGCCTCGTCATCCCGACCCTCATCGGGATCACCATCCTGTCCTTCGGTTTCATCCGCCTCCTCCCCGGCGATCCGGTCGACGTGCTCGCCGGCGAGCGCTCGATGTCGCCCGAGCGCCACGCCATGCTCGAGCACATGTTCGGCTTCGACCGGCCGATCTGGGAACAGTACGGCCTCTATGTCTGGCGGCTGCTGCATGGCGATCTGGGCCTGTCGACCAACAGCCACCATCCGGTCATCGGCGAGTTCCTGACCCTGTTCCCGGCGACGGTCGAGCTGTCGGTCTGCGCCATGATCATCGCCATCGTCTTCGGCGTGCTGTTCGGCATGCTGGCCTCCGCCCGGCGCGACACCTGGATCGACCAGCTGACCATGGGCAGCGCGCTCGTCGGCTACTCGATGCCGATCTTCTGGTGGGGCCTCCTCCTCATCATCGTCTTTGCCGCCGGGCTCCACTGGCTGCCTGTCTCGGGCCGCATGGACCTCGCCATGTTCTTCAAGCCCACCACCGGCTTCATGCTGATCGACAGCCTCATCTCCGGCCCCAAGGGCGCGTTCCTGTCGGCCGTGCGCCATCTCATCCTGCCCGCCATCGTGCTGAGCACCATTCCGCTCGCCGTCATCGCCCGGCAGACCCGTTCCGCCATGCTCGAAGTGCTGGGTGAAGACTACGTGCGCACCGCCCGCGCCAAGGGCCTGCGCGAAACCCGCGTCACCGGCCTCCATGCCTTCCGCAACGCGCTGATCCCGGTGGTCACCACCATCGGCCTCCAGGTCGGCACGCTGCTCGCCGGCGCCGTGCTCACCGAGACCATCTTTTCCTGGCCCGGCGTCGGCAAATGGATGATCGATGCAATCGGCCACCGCGACTACAGCGTCGTGCAGGGGGGCCTGCTGGTGATCGCCGTGCTGGTGATGGTCGTCAACCTCGTGGTCGACGTCCTCTACGCCCTCATCAATCCGCGCATCCGGGTGCACTGATGGCCGATACCTCGACCGAGATCGCCCCCATCGTCAGCACCGGCCGCTTCGCGCGGCTGAGCGAATTCTGGATGTACTTCACCCGCAACCGCGGCGCGGTCATCGGGCTCGTCGTCTTCGCCCTGCTGGTGCTCATCGCCGTCTTCGCGCCGCTCATCGCTCCGCACGATCCCGACGAGCAGTATCGCGATTTCCTGCTCGCGCCGCCGGTGTGGCAGGGCGGCACCTGGCAGTTCATCTTCGGCACCGACGACGTCGGCCGCGATATGCTCTCGCGCCTGATCTTCGGCTCGCGCTTCTCGCTGCTGATCGGCCTCGTGGTGGTCACCGCGGCGCTGGTCTCGGGCGTCATTCTCGGGCTAATCGCCGGCTATTTCCGCGGCTGGGCCGATGTCCTCATCATGCGCGTGATGGACGTGATCCTGGCGTTCCCCTCGCTGCTCCTCGCGCTGGTGCTGGTGGCGATTCTGGGGCCCGGCCTCGTCAACGCCATGATCGCCATCGCCATCGTGCTGCAGCCGCACTTTGCCCGGCTGACTCGGGCGTCTGTCATGGCCGAAAAGAACCGCGAATACGTGGTCTCGGCCCGCCTCGCCGGAGCGGGGCCGATCCGCCTGATGCTGCTCACCATCCTCCCCAACTGCCTAGCCCCGCTCATCGTCCAGGCGACGCTCAGCTTCTCGAACGCCATTCTTGAGGCAGCGGCGCTCGGCTTTCTCGGCATGGGCGCCCAGCCGCCGACGCCCGAATGGGGCACCATGCTCGCCGAAGCCCGCCAGTTCATCCTGCGTGCCCCCTGGGTGGTGACGCTCCCCGGCCTCTGCATCCTCGCCACCGTGCTCGCCATCAACCTCATGGGCGACGGCCTCCGCGACGCGCTCGATCCCAAGCTCAAGCGGAGCTGAGTGCGATGGAAACCGCCATCGTCGGCATTGTCGGCGCGCTCATTGGCATCCTGCTGACCAACGTCCTGCGCGTCTATTTCGACTGGCGCGACCGTCGTGAGAAGGTTCGCGACATTCAGACTGCGTTGCGCGCGGAAATCCGCAGCCACCGCCACGCGCTCGAAGATTTTGACGACGAAGCGTTCGCCGACGAGATCATCCGTCGGATGGAGGGATCTCAGGACTACACACCCTTCATCACGCGCGAAGCCGATCCGCCGATCTTTTCGGCAGCCGTTGGAGAGATTCACATCCTGCCGGGCGAAGTGATCGACGCCGTCGTCATTTACTACCGACAGGCGCGAAGCCTCGCGGCGATGATCGAAGACATGCGCGACCCATCTTTTGGGGTCCTTCCGTCAGAGCGGAAGGTTCAGATGTATCGAGACTATCGTGGATTGGGCCGTTACGCGCTCGAATTGGCAGATGAAGCCCTGGCCGCCATCGAGCAGGCCATCGATAACGGGAGCAACCGCTAATATGCGTGCTTGGGCCCGGTTGGTCCGGTCAGCGGCTTCGTGCCCTTGGGGGTATTTGCGGGCGGGCGGACGTTCGGCCGGGGGGCCTGCGCGGGCTTGGTTGCAGCTTGCGTGCTCATGCGACCAATATAAGCGTGTCCTCGGGAACTTTCAAATCTGATGCCCCTGCTCGAGATCAAGAACCTCACCGTCTCCTTCGACACCTCGGTCGGCCTCTTCCACGCCGTCGAGGGCATCGACCTCAGCGTCGATTCGCACGAGGTGCTGGCGATCGTCGGCGAGTCCGGCTCGGGCAAGTCGGTCGAGATGCTGGCGGTGATGGGCCTCCTGCCGCCGAGCGCCAAGGTCAGTGCCGATGCCATCACCTTCGACGGCAAGGACCTGCTCCACATCTCCCGGGCGGAGCGGCGCCAGATCGTGGGCAAGGACATCGCCATGATCTTCCAGGAGCCGGTGGCCTCGCTCAATCCGTGCTTCACCGTCGGCTTCCAGCTCGAGGAGGTGCTGCGCTTCCATCTCGGCCTCGGCAAGGCCGAGCGCCGCGCCCGCGCGGTCGAGCTTCTGACTCAGGTCGGCATCACCCGGCCGGCCGAACGGCTCAAATCGTTCCCACATCAGATGTCGGGCGGCGAATGCCAGCGCGTGATGATCGCCATCGCCATCGCCTGCAGCCCAAAACTCCTGATCGCCGACGAGCCCACCACCGCGCTCGACGTGACCATCCAGAAGCAGATCCTCGACCTGTTGATGAAGCTCCAGGCCGAGACCGGCATGGCGCTCATCATGATCACCCACAACATCGGCGTCGTCGCCGAAACCGCCGATCGCGTGGTGGTGCAGTATCGCGGCCACAAGATGGAGGAGTCCGATGTGCTGACCCTCTTCACCGCGCCCACCTCGCCCTACACCCGCGCGCTGCTCTCGGCCCTGCCCGAAAACGCCACCGGCGACCGCCTGCCCACCATCCGCGATTTCCGCGAGGCGACGGCATGAGCGTTCCCGTCCTCGAGACCCGGCACATCGTCCGCGACTACCACCTGGGCGGCGCCCTCGGCGGCCGCCGCACCATCCATGCCGTCAAGGACGCAACCCTCAAGGTCGAAAAGGGCAAGACGCTCGCCATCGTGGGGGAGTCGGGGTCCGGCAAGTCGACCCTCGCCCGCATCCTGACGCTCATCGATGCGCCCACCTCCGGCGAGCTCTTCATCGAAGGCGAGCCCATCGACATCGCCCGGAACGGCGTCAGCAAGGAGCTCCGCCGCAAGGTGCAGATGGTGTTCCAGAATCCCTATGGCTCGCTCAATCCGCGCCAGAAGATCGGCGACGTGCTGTCCGAGCCGCTCGCCATCAACACCGGCATGCCCGCCGCCGAGCGGCACGAGCGCGCCCACCAGATGCTGAAGAAGGTCGGGCTCGGCCCCGAGCACTTCAACCGCTACCCGCACATGTTCTCGGGCGGCCAGCGCCAGCGCATCGCCATCGCCCGCGCGCTCATGCTCAATCCCTCGCTGCTGGTGCTCGACGAGCCGGTGTCGGCCCTCGACCTGTCGGTCCAGGCGCAGATCCTCAATCTCCTCGCCGACCTCCAGGACGAGTTCCAGCTCACCTATGTGTTCATCAGCCACGACCTCAGCGTCGTCCGCTACATCGCCGACGAGGTGATGGTGATGTACCTGGGCGACGTGGTGGAGCAGGGGACGCGCGACGCGGTCTTCGCCAACCCCCAGCACCCCTATACGCGCGCGCTCTTCGCCGCGACGCCGCACGCCGATCCCGATCACATCAAGGCGAGGCTCGCGAAAAGGGCAGCCGAACGGGTCCGCGCGTAGCCGCCGCTTAGGCTGATCTTAAGTCAGTTTTGTTACCGTTTACGCTCGATTAACCGGGACTTCCCCCCTTGGCCTCGGGCGACCCCTCCGCTGCCGCAGCGCCTGCCGTCGCGCCCTTCGGGCGGAAGCCGCTGCGCACCTTCGCCCTCGCCATCGCGCTGCCGGCCTTCCTCCTCTACGTGCTGAGCGCGATGCTGGTGATCGGCGCGCTCGCCGCCATGGCCCGCGACATCGACCGGCTCGAAGACCGCCGCGGCCTCACCGCCATGCACGCCGCGCTCGACGACATCTTGAGCTCGCTGAGCGACGCGGTGTCCGATGAGGGCACTTGGAACGAGGCCTACTTCAACGTCGTGGTCAATCCCGATCCGGCCTGGATGGACACCACCTGGGGCGCCACCGCGCGCATCGGCCTCAACTACGACAGCGTTCTGGTGACCGACCAGGCGGGCGCCATCCTCTTCGGCGAAAACAACCTCGGCGCCATCAAGGGCAACATCGCCGACCACTATTCGGGCGCCAAGACCATGCTGGCGGCGCTCGACACCGGCATCGCCGCCACCGGCGACGCGACCTCGGTCAGCCACTTCGAGTCCGATCCGACCGGTCCCGCCGCCTTCGCCGCGATCTCGATCCACCAGAGCACGCCGGGCGAAATGGCCGTACCGCGCGAGCAGCGGCGGGTGCTGTGGATCGTCAAGCACATCACCCCGGCCATCCTTCAGAACATCGCCAACCGCTACCAGAGTCCGCTCGCATCCGTGGTCGATGCGGCCGAGGGCGATGCCTCGGCGATTGTGCTGACCGATGCCGACGGCCGCGTCGCGGGCACCGTGGCCTGGACTCCCGACCGTCCGGGCGAGGCGGCGTTCGACCGCGCCGTGGTCGTCGCCGCCGGCATCTTTTTCATCATCGGCGTCGGGCTCGTCCTGGGGCTCGGCATGTTGCGGCGCGCCATGCTGAAACGGGCCCGCGCCATTGCCGCCGCTCAGGCCGCTCCGGACGTCGCCATGCCCGCCGACGACAAGTCCGCCGGCAACCGCCGCGCCGGCGATCCGCGCGCGGCAAAAACGCAGGCGCCGCCACGCCTCAGCGATGGCGTGACGCCGGTCAATTTCGAGCTCGAATACCAGCCCATCTTCGACGTACGCGCCGAAACGCTGGTGGGCGCCGAGGCGCTGCTGCGCTGGCGCAAGCTCGACGGCACGCTCGTCGTGCAGGAGGCGCTGCCCCCCGCCGAGCGCGTGGCGCTCCTCGACCGCGTGGGCATCCTCGCGCTGCGCCGGGCCTGCGACGAGATGGCGCCGCTCATCGGCCTGTCGCTGCTGGTGGAGCTGGCGCCCGCCCAGCTCGAAAACGCCGTGTTCGCCGAAAAGACCATCGCGACGCTCGGCGCCACCGGCTTCGCTGCCCGCCGGCTGCAGCTTGCCGCCGATGTCGCGCTGCTGCCGGTGCCCGATCTGGTGCGCCCCGCGCTCCACAATCTGCGCGCCGCCGGCATCCGCTTCGTCCTTGCCGATTTCATGCTGACCGCCGCCGCCGCGTCCTACGCCGATGCCGGCCTTGCCGACGGCGTGCGGCTCGCGCCCGCGCTGGCGGCCGATCCGGCCACCGGCGCGGCGCAGGACCGGCTGGTCGGCGCGACGCTCGAGACGGCGCGCACCGCCGGACTTGCCATCACCGTGCCCGGTGTCGACCGCAAGGAGATGGTCGCGCGGATGGTCCGGCTCGGCTGCCGCGAATTCCAGGGCGACCTGTTGGCGCGGCCCATGCCCGTCGCCGCCTTGACCCAGCTGGCGCTGGCGCCCGCCGTCAAACAGGCGAGCTAGCGCAGCCGGCGCAAAGCCCGCGGAGCTCGATCGTCATCCGGCTCGGCACGAAGCCCGTCGCCTTGCTCCAGCCCTTGAGCTTTGCCTCGATCGCCGGCTCGGCGAACTCCTCGACATGCCCGCACCGCTCGCAGATGGCAAAGGCGATGCTGCCGGTGCGATGGCAGCTCGCATCGGCGCAGCAGACGAACGCATTGAGCGATTCGAGCCGGTGCGCGAGGCCGCGCTCGGTGAGCTTTTCGAGCGCGCGATAGACCTGGAGCGGCGCCCGCAGGCCGTCGTCCCGCAGGCGGTCGAGAATGTCGTAGGCCGAGAGTGGCGCGTCGGCATGGGCGAGCGTTCCCAGCACCAGCTCCTGGTTGCGGGTGAGGTCGTCGGCCCAGACGTGGTCGTGTCCTTCGTGCGAATGCGCCATGGCCTCTGCTACTCCCCTTTCATCGCCGGAACCAGCAGCGCGAGGTTGTGGGTGAACATCCTGAGGTAGCTGTCGGCGCCCTGGCCGGGGAAGGAGAGGGCGTCGGCATAGAGCTCGCCGCCCTTGTTCACCCCGGTCTCGCGCGAAATCTGGTCGATCAGCCGCCCGTCCGTCATGTTCTCGATGAAGAGCGCGCTCACTCCTTCCGCCTTGATCTGGGTGATGAGCTTGGCCACATCGGCGGCCGAAGGCTCGGCGTCGGTGCTGATCCCGACCGGTGCCATGAACGTCACCCCATAGGCCTCGCCGAAATAGAGGAACGCGTCGTGCGTGGTGATGACCTTGCGCTTGGCTTCCGGCACCGTCGCGATCTGCGCACGCACCTCCGCGTCGAGCGCCAGGATCTGGTCGATATAGGCCTTCGCATTGGCAGTGTAGGCGCCGCATCCGCTCGGGTCGATCTTGCAGAGCGCGGTCTTGATGTTGCGCACGTAGAGAACCCCGTTCTGGAGGTTCTGCCAGGCGTGTGGATCGGTCACCTGCGCCCCGTCGTCGGTGAACAGATGCGAGCGGACGCCGTCGCTGGCGACCACCAGCGGGCCCTTGTAGCCGGTCGACTGCACGAAGCGGTCCATCCAGCCCTCGAAGCCGAGGCCGTTGACGAAAAAGATGTCGGCCCGCGCCACCGCCGCCGCATCCGACGGTTTCGGCTCATAGACATGCGTGTCGGCATTGGGGCCGACGATGGTCGTGACCGTCACCCGGTCGCCGCCCACCTCCTTCACCATGTCGCCGAGGATCGAAAAGCTCGCGACCGCCTGGATCTGGGCGAAGGCGGGCGAGGCGGCGAGGGCGAAGGCCGCGGCGAGCAGCAGTCTGGTCATGGCAAGCTCCTAGGCGATGCGATGGCGGGCAGGGGACATGCGGCTCCGCACCATGCCGCGCGGCCCGAGGACCAGCGAGGCGACATAGAACGCGCCGGCAACGAGGATGATCGCGGGGCCCGATGCGGCGCCGAGATAGTAGGAGCCGATGAGCCCCAGATACGCCGACGCGATGCCGAGCAGCGCCGCGAGCCCGATCACCGCCTCGAGGCTCCGCACCCAGAACCGGGCGGCCGCGGCGGGCAGCATCATCAGCCCGACCGCGAGCAGCGTGCCGAGCGCCTGGAAGCCGGCCACGAGATTGAGCACCACGAGCGCAAGGAAGATCAGGTGCGCCGGCGTTCCGGCGCGGCTGACGCTGCGCAGGAAACTCGGATCGAGGCATTCGGCAAAGAGCGGCCGCCAGATCAGCGCCATGCCCACGAGACTCACCGTCGCGACGCCGCCGATCAGCAGCAGCGCGTCGTCGTTGAGCGCCAGCACCGTGCCGAACAGCACATGCATCAGATCGACATTGGAGCCGCGAAGGCTGACCAGCAGCACGCCGAGCGCCAGCGAGATCAGGTAGAATGCGGCAAGACTCGAATCCTCGCGCTGCCGCGTGAGCCGCGACACCAGCCCCGCGAGCAGCGCCACCACGAGGCCCGCAACGAACCCGCCGAGCGTCATCGGCAAAATCGCAAGGCCCGAGACCAGGAAGCCCGCGGCCGCCCCCGGCAGGATCGCATGGCTCATCGCATCGCCCGCGAGGCTCATCCGCCGGAACATGAGGAACGCCCCGACCGGCGCGGCGCTGACCGCGAGGATCGCGGCCCCGGCCAGCGCCCGGCGCATGAAGTCGAAATCGGCGAACGGCGCCCAGAGTAGGTCGAGGTTCACCGCACCGCCTCCGGATGATCGTGTGCGTGGCCGTGCGCGTCGTCGTGGTCGTGCCCGGCATGCCCGTTGGCATCGTGCCAGGGCGCCCGTTCGTCCCAGGCCTCGGGCATGGCACGGGCCCTGGCGATGTTGGCCGCCGACAGCGCCGCGGCCGTCTCGCCCCAGGCCACCGGCTCGCGGGCGAGCAGCAGCGTCTGCGGGAACGACCGGCGGACGAGGTCGAAATCGTGCAGCACCGCGATGATGGTGCGGCCTTCGCCATGCCAGCGGCCGATCAGCGCCACGAGGTCGGCGGTGGTCTTCTCGTCGACCGCGGTGAACGGTTCGTCGAGCAGCACCAGCGGCGCGTCCTGCAGCAGCACGCGCGCGAACAGAGCCCGCTGCAACTGCCCGCCGCTGAGCGTATCGACCGGCCGCGCCGCAAATCCCTCGAGCCCCACCGCCGCGAGCGCCCCCGCGACCGCCATGCGGTCCGCCGTCCCGAAGCCGCCGAACGCGCCGCGCTTCGCCCAGAGCCCGAGCCCGCAGAGCTCGCTCACCGTCGCCGGAAAGCTGCGGTCGATGTCGGCGCTCTGTGGCAGGTAGGCGATGCCGAGATCGCCGCGCACGATGCGCCCGCCAATCGGGGCGAGCGTGCCCATGATGCCGCGCAGCAGCGTCGACTTGCCCGAACCGTTGGGCCCGACGATCGCCGTCAGCGAGCCGGTGGCGAAGCTGCCGCTCAGATGGTGCACGGCCGGGTGCCCGTCGTAGCCGAGCGTCAGGTCCTCGATCCGGATGGCGTCGCTCACAGCACGCCCCAGAGGATCAGCCACGCGAGCGCGCAGAGCACCGCCGCCGCCGCCACGCGCTGGGCGGCGCTCCATTGCGCAAAACTCACGGGAAACCTCCGACGCTTCAGACGCCGGCCATGTAACAATATAACATTGCGCGCGTCAAGCCGGCGCCACGCCCTCCTGGTTCGACAAGCTCACCAAGAGATCTACAGAAAGCGCGGTGCCTGTGAGGACCTCATGGTGAGCCCGTCGAACCACGAGGTCCGGGGGCCGCAGGCCCTAGAACTCGATCCCCGCCTGCGCTTTCACCCCCGAGCGGAACGGGTGCTTGATCTCGGTCATCTCGGTCACGAGGTCGGCAATTTCGATCAGCTCCTCGCGCGCATTGCGGCCGGTGACGATGACGTGGAGGTCGCGTGGCTTGTCCCTGAGCACCGCCAGCACCTCGTCGAGCGGCAGGTACTCGTAGCGCAGCACGATGTTGAGCTCGTCGAGCAGCACCATCCTGTAGCTCGGGTCGGCGATCATCGCCTTCGCCGCCTCCCAGGCCACCCGCGCCGCCGCAATATCGCGCTGCCGGTCCTGCGTGTCCCAGGTGAAGCCTTCGCCCATCGCCTTGATGGTCACGAGCTCGGGATAATTCTCGAGCACGTCGCGCTCGCCGGTCCCCCACGCACCCTTGACGAACTGCACGATGCCCACCTTGAAGCCGTGTCCGACCGCCCGGAACACCATTCCAAACGCTGCCGTCGACTTGCCCTTGCCCTTGCCGGTATGGACGATCAAGAGGCCACGCTCTTCGGTCTTGGTCGCGAGCATGCGCGTCCGCGCGTCCTTTTTCTTGCGCATCTTTTCGGCGTGATACGCATCGCGCTCCGCCTCACTCATCAGGTCGGTCTTCTTGGGCTGCCTGTCGTTCATGCGCTGTCTCCTTCTCCCTTCTCC